>JBDTUG010000265.1:0-5791 GCA_040007855.1 Caldimonas sp. | reverse complement strand
TGGGCGACGTGGCCCTTCAGCGTCACCGCGTTGGCGAACTGCGGCGAGATCGCCAGCAGCGTCAGCACGTCGCCGTCGCGAAGCGGCTTCTGCAGGCCGGCGGCGTCGAGGCGGAAGGTCTCGACGAAGCGCGCCGCCAACGGCTGTGCCGGGTCGATGCGCTCGAGCTGGACGCGGTTCGGATTGGCGAGCACCGGCGCCCCGCCGGCATAGCGCAGCACCTCGCGCAAGGGCTCCTGCGCCGACTTGAGCTCGTAGATCGCCGGCGTGTCGAGCGAGCCGGTGAGGGCGACGCGCGGTCCGGCCGGCTGGAACACGACGACGTCGCCGGCGGCGAGCTGGACATCCTTCGACTTGTCGCCCTGGACCAGGAAGTCGTAGACGTCGAGCTCGGAGATGACGCGGCCGTCGCGGCGCAGCAGGATCCTGCGCATCGAGCCGCTCGGCGCCGGGCCGCCGGCGGTGACGACGGCAGAGAGCAGGGTGGACTGGCTGGCCAGTGTGACGACGCCCGGCCGCTGTGCCGGGCCGACGACGAAGACGCGCAGGCCGCGCAGCTGGCCGAGCGAGACGCTCAGGTCGAAGTTGTTGTAGAGCCGCGCGATCTGCGCGCGCAGGTTCTTCTCGAGATCGGCGGCCTTGACGCCGGCGACGTTGAAGCTGCCGACCTTGGGCAGGTTGAGCATGCCGTTGCGGTCGACCGTGCTGCGGTAGTCGACGTCGATCGCGCCCCAGGCGCGGATGACGATCTCGTCGCCCGGGCCGATCGTGTAGTCGGCCGAGACCGGCACGTTGTCGAGCGACTGGAAGCTGTCGGCGGCGTCGGCGAAGAAGGTCGAGCCGAAGATCGGCAGCAGCCGGCCGGTCGCGCCCTCGACGAAGCGCTGGAACTCGCCCGGCCGCGGTGGCGGCTCGATGCGGCGCGGCAGGGGCTCGACGTTGTCGTTGCCGCTGACGCCGGAGCGGCCGTTGCCGCTGTTGCCGCGCTGGTTGTTCGGCGACGCATCGCGCTTGCCCTGGGTGTTGCCGCGCGCCGCGCCGGTCGGGATGCCGTTGTTGCCGCCGCTGCCGGTGCCGGATGGCCCGGGTCGCGCCGGATAGCCCGGGGTGTTGAAGATGCCGCCGGAGTCGGGCTCGTCGGCGGCCCCGACCGCCGTCGTGCCGAGCAGGAACACGGCGGCGAGCGCGGCGCGGATCGCGCCCGGCACGAGTGCCGCGGGAAAGCGGAGGAACGACATCATCGGGGCGAGCGGCGCCGGTCGGGCGACGGCGCGGGCAGGGGAGGAACGAGGCTCGCCGATGGTAGCGTCACTCCTTGCGGTACACGTCGTGGCAGGCCTTGCAGGCCTTGCCGGTTTCGCCCACGGCCGCGCGGATGGTCTCGACGTTGCCGGTCTTCGCGGCGGCGTTCATCTTGCTCATCTCCTCCTGCATCTTCGCGGCGGCGGCGCGAAACTTGTCCGGCTCGGTCCAGATCTTCGGCAAGGCATTGGTGTCGCCCTTGTCGCTGCCTTCGACGAAACCGGCGTAGGGCAGCTTCGAAAGGATGGTCGCCAGCTCGGCGTTGTCGGCCACCGCCTTGGCGTCGAACGGGGCGCGCCCGCTGGCCATCGCGAAGACACGGCCGATGTGCGTCTGCATCATCGTCATGCCGGCGCGCCGGTACTTGATGGCTTCCTCGACTTTCGCGAATTGCGCTGCCACGGGCAGCGAGACGGCGAAGGTGGCCAGCCCTCCGGCTACCATCAGCATCGGCATGAGCGATCGGGTGCGGATCATTGGGTCTCCTGGGAAGCAGCGCGCGTCTCCGTGGCGCGGGCGTGAGTGTACAAAGCAGGCCCGCCCGTCCAACGCCGGTTCGGGTAAGCACGCAGTCCCCGGCACGAAACCATGAGCCCCGACCCTTCGCCGCTGCCGGAGAGCCGGCCGATCCGGGTCTGGGACCTGCCGACCCGAGCCTTCCACTGGCTGCTCGCCGGCTGCGTCGTCTTTTCGATCGTCAGTGCCCGCATCGGCGGCGACGCGATGGACTGGCATATGCGCTCCGGCTACGTGATCTTCACCCTGCTCGCCTTCCGGCTGATCTGGGGCTTCGTCGGCGGGCGCTGGTCGCGCTTCGGCGCTTTCCTGTATGCGCCAGCCACCAGCCTGCGGTACCTGCGCGGCGCCAGCCTGGCGCACGAGCACCATCACGTCGGTCACAACCCGCTCGGCGCCTGGTCGGTGTTCGCCCTGCTCGGCGTGCTCGTCCTGCAGGTGGCGACCGGGCTCGTCGCCGACGACGACGTGATGACGACCGGGCCGTTGATCAAGTACGTGAGCTCGGCAACGAGCACCGTCGCGACCCGCTGGCACCGGAACTTCGGCCAGTGGATCATCGTGGCGCTGGCCGTGCTGCACATCGGCGCGATCGTCTTCTACTGGCTCAAGCGCCGCCAGAACCTGGTGGCGCCGATGCTGCACGGCGACAAGCTGCTCGCCGCCGATGTGCCGCCTGCGCTCGACAGCGCCGGCACGCGCGCCTTTGCGCTGGCCATCGCCGCTGCCTGCGCCATCGGCGTCGCCACCGTCGTGAGCCTCGCCCGTTGAACGCCGGGACAGCGGATCGCCCGATGGCCGAAGCCGGCGGCCCGCCGTCCATCGAGCTGCGCGCCGCCGTGACGCCGGCCGACCTGGCCGCCACCGCGGGGATCTTTCGCGAGTACGCGGCGAGCCTCGCCGTCGACCTGTGCTTCCAGAACTTCGCCGCCGAGCTGGCGTCGCTGCCCGGCGAATACGCGCCGCCGGCCGGGCATCTGCTGCTCGCCTTCGTCGGCGGCGAGCTGGCCGGCTGCGGCGCCTTGCGCCCGCTCGCCGAGGTCGACTACGCCAATGCCTGCGAGATGAAGCGGCTGTACGTGCGGCCGGGCTTCCGCCGCTTCGGCCTCGGCCGGGCGATGGCGCAGGCGCTGCTCGACGAAGCGCGCCGGGCCGGCTACTCGGCGATGCTGCTCGACACGCTCGACGAGATGGAGACCGCGCGTGAGCTCTACGCGTCGGTTGGCTTCGAGGAAATACCGCCCTACTACTTCAACCCGATCGCCGGCGCCCACTACCTGAAAGCGGACCTGACATGACGAGCTGCCTCGCTTCGCTGCCATGAACCACGAGCTTCACGCGGGCGCCTTGCGCCTGGCCGTCCGCCCCGACCTCGGCGCTTCGGTGGCCGGCCTCTGGCATCGCGAGACGCCGATCCTGCGCTCGACCGAGCCGGCCGCGCTGACCGACTCGCGCGCCTCGGCGATGTATCCGCTCCTGCCGTACTCAAACCGGCTCGGCTACCGGCGCTTCCGCTGGAAGGGGCGCGACTACACGACGCGTGCCAATGTCACCGATTCGCCACACTCGCTGCACGGCCTGGGCTGGCAGCGGCCGTGGCGGATCGTTTCGTCGAGCGCGATCGAGCTGGTGCTCGGCCTTGAGCATCCGGGCGACGAGGACTGGCCGTTCGCCTTCGAGGCGCGCCAGTACTTCACCCTGGCGCCGGAGTCGTTCTCGGCGCGCCTGCAGCTCACCAACACGGCGTCGATCGAGCAACCGGCCGGGCTCGGCTGGCATCCCTATTTCGTCAAGCGCGCGCGCAGCCGCCTGCACATCGAGCTGTCCGGCCGCTGGGAGGCCGACGCGACCAAGCTGCCGACCCGCAAGGTCGCCCAGCCGGGCATCGACGCCGACCTCGCGCACCTCGACTTCGACCATTGCTTCGACGGCTGGCGCGGACCGGCGCGGATCCGCGACGAGCGCTTCTCGCTGCAGCTCATCTCGGAGCTGCCCTACCTCGTGGTCTACACGCCGCCCGAGCGCGACTACTTCTGCGTCGAGCCGGTCAGCCACGTCAACAACGCGATCCACATGGCCGAGCCGGCCGCGCACGGGCTGGTCGCGCTGGCGCCCGGCGCGACGCTGGAAGCGGCGATGCGCCTCGAGGTGGCCGTCGTCTAGCGACGACGTCGAGCCGCGCCGATGAGCGATCGATGCCATCGCCGCGAGCAGGCCCGGCGCGTGTAGACCGTACGCGCCGAGACTTCGGCCGGGCTGGAGCAGGGCGGGTCAGTACGTATAATCTTGGGCTGTGCTGAAAGTCGCCCTGCCGCGCCCCTCCTCCGACGCGGTGATCCGCGGCGACGGGCGTGGCCCATGGCGGCCAGGCGTCGATTTCGACGAAGAAGAAGCTCTCCCCACCCCCCTGACCCGTGCCGACGTGGCCGCGTTGCGCCTGCGCGAGCCGGTCCTCTCGCCGTGGCGGGTCGTCCTCGCCCAGGTTGCCGTCGGCGCAGTCGCGGCCTGCCTGCTCGGGCTGGCCAGCGGGCAGGCCAGCGTGGCCTTGTCGGCGCTCTACGGGGCTGCGGTGGTCGCCGTCCCGGGCGCCCTGATGGCGCGCGGCGCGACCAGCCCCCTGAGCTCGATCTCGCCGGTCATCAGCGCCATCAGCATGATGGGCTGGGGGTTCGTGAAACTGGCAGTTTCGGTCGTCATGCTGGCGATCGCGTCGCGCGCCGTCGCCGGCCTCAGCTGGCCGGCGATGCTGGCGACGCTGGTGCTGTGCATGCAGACCTACTGGTTCGCGCTGCTGTGGCGCGGCCGCGGCAAGTAAACAGGCAAACGGACACCAAGACGACATGGCAGCCGCAGAGCACGCGCCGACCGCCGGCGAATACATCATCCATCACCTGACCCACTTCGGCACCGGCAAGCCGAAGGGCCTGGTCGATTTCTCGATCATCAATTTCGATTCGGTCTTCTTCACGATCCTGCTCGGTTCGATCGGCTGTTTCCTGTTGTGGAACGCCGCGCGCAAGGCGACCTCGGGCGTGCCCGGGCGATTCCAGGCGGCGGTCGAGATCCTGTTCGACCTGGTCGACAACGAGTCGAAGGGGATCGTCCACAACGCCGAGAGCCGCAAGCTGGTCGCGCCGCTCGCCCTCACGGTGTTCGTCTGGATCTTCCTGCTCAACGCGATGGACCTGCTGCCGGTCGATCTGCTGCCGCTGATCTGGGGCTGGATCTACGGCGCCGCCGGGCACGATCCGGAGCACGCCTACCTGCGCGTCGTGCCCACCGCCGACCTCTCGATCACGATGGGCCTGTCGGTCGGCGTGCTGATCGTCTGCCTGGTCTACAACATCAGGATCAAGGGCCTGGGCGGCTGGCTGCACGAGCTCTATGTCGCGCCGTTCGGCACCGTCAAGCTCACCGCCAATCCGCTCAGCTGGATCGGCTTTCTCCTCCTCTCGGTCGCCAACGTGGCGATGCAGATCGTCGAGTTCGTGTCGAAGACGATCTCGCACGGCATGCGGCTGTTCGGCAACATGTACGCCGGCGAGCTGATCTTCCTGCTGATCGCCCTGCTGGGCGGCGCCTTCACCCTGACCCTGGGCGGCGTGCTGCTCGGCGTGCTGCACATCGCCGCCGGGACGGTCTGGGCGATCTTCCACATCCTGATCATCACGCTGCAGGCCTTCGTCTTCATGATGCTGACCCTGGTCTACATCGGCCAGGCGCACGACTCGCATTGACGCTCCCGGCTTCCTTTCCGCTCTCTCTTCCTCTTTTTTTCAATACAACTCTGGAGTCATCATGGAACTCATCGGTCTCGTCGCGATTGCCGCCGGCCTCATCATCGGTCTCGGCGCCCTGGGCGCCTGCGTCGGCGTCGGCATCATGGGCAGCAAGTACCTGGAATCGGCGGCCCGCCAACCCGAGCTGATGGGCGTGCTGCAGACCAAGGTGTTCCTGCTGCTCGGCCTGATCG
>JBDTUG010000264.1:0-5798 GCA_040007855.1 Caldimonas sp. | reverse complement strand
GCTGATCGGCTCGCTGCGCCCGAGCGACACCTTCAACGTCATGCTGTTCTCGGGCTCGAACCGGATGCTCGCGCCGGCCTCGGTGCCGGCGACCCGCGCCAACATCGACCGCGCGCTCCAGACGATCCGCGAGATGGGTGGCAGCGGCAGTACCGAGATCGTGCCGGCGCTGCGCCGCATCGCCGCGCTGCCGAAGGCGCCCGACGTGTCGCGCAGCGTGATCGTCGTCACCGACGGCTATGTCACGGTCGAGAACGAGGTGTTCCAGCTTGTGCGCAAGAACCTCGGCCAGGCCAACGTGTTCGCGTTCGGCATCGGCACCAGCGTCAACCGTCACCTGATCGAAGGGATCGCCCGGGCCGGCCAGGGCGAAGCCTTCATCGTCACCAGGCCCGGGGAAGCGGCGGCGCAGGCCGAACGTCTGCGCAGGATGATCGACAGCCCGGTGCTGACTCAGGTGAAGGCGCAGTTCGAAGGCCTCGACGCCTACGACACGGTGCCGGCGCAATTGCCCGACCTGCTCGGCGGCCGCCCGATCGTCGTCTACGGCAAGTTCCGCGGCACGCCGCAGCCGGGCGCCCGACTTGTCGTCGAAGGCCGCACTGCCGAGGGCGCATGGCGCGGTGAGGCCGGTGCCGGGGGTCGCGACGACAAGGGATCGGCGGCGATTCGCCACCTGTGGGCGCGCCAGCGGATCGCGATGCTCTCCGACCAGGATTCGCTCGAAGGCGGCAATGCGCAGAAGGAGGCGATCACCGCGCTCGGCCTTCAATACAGCCTGCTGACGCAATACACGAGCTTCATCGCCGTCGACCACGTCGTCCGCAATCCGAATCCGGCCCTGTCGACCACGGTGAAGCAAGCGTCGCCGATGCCGGCGGGCGTCAGCAACCTGGCAATCGGTGCCGAGGTGCCAAGCACGCCCGAGGCCGAAGGCTGGCTCGCCCTGGCGCTCACCTTGGGGATCGTCGCGGTCGCGGTGACGGCCGTGCGTCGCCGCGGCTGCTGAAAGGGGCATGCGATGGACTCGCGCTTTGCCCTGGTCGGCCGCGCCTCGGTGCGGATCTGGCATCCGGCGCCGCCGCCGCGGCGCAGCCCGCAAGCCTTCCCGGCGCCGCCCCCCACGCCCGGCGCAACGCCGACCGACTGGCGTCGCGCGTGGCGGCCGCTGCTCGGCCTCGCCACCTTCGCCCTCGCTCTCTGGCCGCACTGGCGCTGGGCGGCGGCGCGGCTGGCCGATGGCTCCGACGACCCGCTCGGCCTCGCCGCCCTGGCGGTCCTGCTCGTCGCCATCGCCCGATGCGCGCCGCGCCTGCGGGTCGAGCCGGCGCCCGTGCCGCTCGCAGTCGCAGTGCTGCTCACCTCGTTGGCGACCGTGCTCGGCCTGTTCGCGCCGGCCCTGATCGCCGCCTTGTTCGCGGCGCTGGCGTTCGCCGCAGCGCTGGCCGCTTTCGCTCCTGCCGGCACGCCGGTCCTGCCGCTCGCTGGCCTGTCGGCGCTGGCGCTGCCGGTGGTCTCGTCGCTCCAGTTCTATGCCGGCTACCCCTTGCGCGTGGTCACCGCCGAGGCGAGCCGGTGGCTGCTCGGCGTTGCCGGCTTCGACGCCTCGCGCGAAGGCAGCGCGATGCTGGTCGACGGCCGGCTGGTGATCGTCGACGCGCCGTGCTCGGGCGTGCAGATGGTCTGGATAGCGTGGTTCT
Organism: Caldimonas sp.; assembly: GCA_040007855.1. Taxonomy (GTDB): domain Bacteria; phylum Pseudomonadota; class Gammaproteobacteria; order Burkholderiales; family Burkholderiaceae_C; genus Schlegelella_A. Next base: position 4,098 of record JBDTUG010000264.1, on the reverse strand, counting down.
GCGCCTGCGCGCTCGCCTGCTGGCGCGGTCTGCCGGACCGGGCCTTCGGCAAGCGGATGGCGTTCGTCGGCGCCGTCGTCCTCGCTGGCAACGTCGTTCGCAACTCCCTGCTGGTCGGGCTCGAGGCACGAGGCACGGCAGCTTCGGCATGGCAGCACGAAGCGATCGGCATGGTCGTGCTCGGGCTCGTCTGCGCTGCGGTGGCGGGACTGGTGGTGGGTGCGCCGATGCCGGCGCCGCGCCGGGCTGTCGCCTTTGGCCCGCAGAGCGTTGCCTTGCAGGGGCCGCTGCTCGGCGCCCTGGTGGCACTGCTCGTGGTGTGCGCGCTGACGCCGCTCGCCTGGTCGCGCGCGACGGTGGGGCAAGCCGCGCCTGCGGCGCCGACGACCGAAGCGCCGCGCGAATGGAACGGCCGTCCGCTCCGCCCGCTCGCGCTCGGCGTCGTCGAGGCGCGCTTCGCGGCGCAGTTTCCCGGCCGGATCGAGCGGCTGACCGACGAGCGCAGCGTGCTTGTCTGGCGCGAGGTGCGCGCGCCGACCCGGATGCTGCATCCGGCCACCGACTGCTATCGCGGCCTCGGCTACCGCGTCGTCGACGCGCGCCTCGAGCGCGATCGCGAGTCCCGGCTCTGGCGCTGCTTCGTTGCCGAGCGCGACGGCCGCCGGGTACGCGTCTGCGAGCGCATCGAAGACGCGCGCGGCGGCTCGTTCACCGACGCCTCGTCGTGGTTCTGGGCCGCGCAGCTGGGCCGCTCGACCGGTCCCTGGCAGGCGATCACGGTGGCGACGCCGCTCGGGAGCCTGACATGAGCACCCCGGGCCTTCCCAAGGGCGCCTCCCGGCGTGCCCAGCAAGACGGTATGCAGGCCAGGCGTTTCGTTCGCGCCGTTGCGCTGGTGTTCGCGGCGCTGCTCGGCATCGTTCTGGCCGCAGGTGCGGTGTTGTTCGCGACCGCGCTCTACGCGCTGCGCGCTGCGCCGGGCGACTGGTCGGTGCGCGCCGCGATCGGCCCGGTCGGCGTGTCGTTGAGCGTGCCGGCGCTGGTTCGCGTCGCGACCCATCCGCTCGGCATCCGCCTGCTCGACGGCCGCAGCGTCGCGACCGGCTATGGCACGCTCCACGCCCGGGCCGGCGCCAAGCCGTCGTCGCTGCTCGTGCGTTGTGCGCCGTGCCTGATCGACTCGCGCCTGCTCGCGGCGCAAGCGCTTCGCATCGACGAGATCGAGGCGAGCATCGAGCACGGCGAGTCGAACCAGCTGCACGGCGAGTTGCGCGCCGGCCGCGTCCACGCGGCATGGCGCGGCCGGCTCGCGCTGCAGAGCGCCGAGCTCGAACTCGAGCTTGCCGACGTGCCGGTGGCCGACCTGGTCGCGCTGTTCGGTGCCGCGGTTCCCGAAGCGGCGCGAGCCCGGATCGAAGGCCGCGCCGGCGCCGTCGTGCGCCTGGTCCTGCCGTCGCGCAGCTATGCGATCGAGCCCCGTCTCGAAGGTCTGGCGGTCGAAGGCCTCGGCACCGACGCGCTGATCGCGGCCAGCCCGGTGCCGGCCTGTGCGCGCCGCCCGCGCGGGGCGGCGCGCGGCTGCACCGTTCGGCGCCTGGCTGCCGAAGGCGGTGGTCGCGGCCGAGGACCAGCGCTTCTTCGAGCATGCCGGCTACGACCTCGCCGAGATGGCGGCCGCGTGGTCGAGCGAGCTGCCGGCCGCCGGCGGCGAGCGTCGGCGCGGCGCCAGCACGATCTCGCAGCAGCTCGCCAGGCTGCTCTACGTCGGTGCCGAGCGCAGCGCCGCGCGCAAGGTGCGCGAGCTGCTCTACGCGGTCGAGCTCGACCGCACGCTCGGCAAGGCCCGGGTGCTGCAGCTTTACCTCTCGGTCGCGCCCTGGGGCGATGGCCAGTGCGGCGGCGAAGCGGCGGCGCTGCACTACTTCGGCAAGCACGCGAACCGGCTCGACGCGGTCGAGGCCGTCTGGCTGGCCAGCCTGCTGCGCAATCCCGATGCCGCGCTCGGCAGCGCCGCCGCCTCCGGCGCCGATGCCGAGCGGCTGGCATGGATCGCGAGCGGCCTGCGTCCGAGCTCTCGTGCCTCACGCGAAGCCGTGCAAGAGGCGCTCGCGGGCTGGCAGCCGCCGCCCGTGGTCCATGCGCGCGGCGCGGTCCTACCGATCAAACTCGTGGCGTCCGGCGACCGACGGACCGCCGCCGGCCCTTGACGAATTCGCGGGACGGTACGATCCCCGCTGCTTTGCAAAGGACGCACCGATGTCTACTTCCTCCTTCCTGTCGAATGCCCGCCGGCTGGGCGTCGCCGCCTTCGCCTTGACCAGCGCGCTGGTGCTTTCCGGCTGCGGCTACAACGATTTCCAGCGGCTCGACGAAGGCGTCAAGGCGGCGTGGTCCGAGGTGCTGAACCAGTACCAGCGGCGTGCCGACCTGATCCCGAACCTGGTCTCCACCGTCAAGGGCGAGGCCAACTTCGAGCAGGAGACGTTGACCAAGGTGATCGAGGCGCGCGCCAGGGCGACCGCGATCCAGGCGACGCCCGAGCTGATCAACGACCCCGAGGCCTTCGCCAAGTTCCAGGCGGCCCAGGGCGAGCTGAGCGGCGCCCTGTCGCGCCTGCTGGTGGTCACCGAGAACTATCCCAACCTGCGCGCCAACCAGGCCTTCCAGGATCTGCGCGTGGCGCTCGAAGGCACCGAGAACCGCATCACCGTGGCGCGCAACCGCTACGTGCAGACGGTGGCCGACTACAACGTCAAGGTGCGCAGCGTGCCGACCAACTTCACGGCGATGATCTTCGGCTACAAGGCGAAGCCCAACTTCACGGTGGCCAACGAAGCGCAGATCTCGGTGCCGCCTTCGGTCAACTTCGACAAGGCGGCGTCGGCGCCGCGTTGAACTTTCCGCCGCGCCAGCCGCGCCGGGCCATGCGCTCCTTCGCCGCCGCCCTGGTGCTGTGCGTCGGCGCCTTCGCGGCGTTCGCCCAGGCGGTCCTGCCGGTGCCGCCGCTGAGCGGCCGTGTCGTCGACCAGACCGGCACGCTGTCGGCCGCCCAGTCCGAGGCGCTGGCGAACAAGCTGGCCGCCATCGAGAAGGCGAACGGCGCCCAGCTGGTGGTTCTGATCGTGCCGACGACGGCCCCCGAGGACATCGCGTCGTTCGCGCAGCGGGTCGGCGAGCAGTGGAAGGTCGGCCGCAAGGAGGTCGGCGACGGGCTCGTCCTGGTCGTCGCGAAGAACGACCGTGCCGTCCAGATCCAGGTCGCCAAGGCCCTGCAGGGGGCGGTCCCGGACATCGCCGCCGGCCGCATCATCAGCCAGCAGATCGTTCCCGCCTTTCGCGCCGGCGACTATGCGGGCGGGCTCAACACGGCGGTCGACCGGCTCGGCGAGCGGATCGCCAGCGAAGGCCTGCCGGCGCCGGCCGGGCCCGGCAACGCCGGCCGGGCGCGCTCCTCGGGCGGCTTCGACTTCCAGTCGATCGCCATCTTCCTGTTCGTCGGCGTGCCGATCGTCGGCGGCATCCTCAGCCGCGTCATGGGCAGGAAGCTCGGCGCGCTTGCCACCGGCGCCGCCGTCGGCGGCCTTGGCTGGCTCCTAACCGCCAGCCTGCTCGTGGCCGCCGGCGCTGCCGTGGTCGCTCTCTTCATGGTGGGTGTGATGGGCGTGGGCGGCCTGCGCGGCGGTGGCCGCGGGCCGATCATCTGGGGGGGTGGCGGTGGGGGCTTCGGTGGCGGCGGCGGGGGCTTCGGCGGAGGCGGCTTCAGCTCGGGCGGGGGCGGCAATTTCGACGGCGGCGGCGCCTCGGGGCGGTGGTGATGGCGCACTGGCTGGCTCGCCTGCTCAAGCATCGCCTGGTCGACGAGGGCGACACCCGGCGCGCCCTGCCGGATGCGGCGCTGCGCCGCATCGAGGCGCACGTCGCGGCGAGCGAGGCGCGGCACAGCGGCCAGATCCGCGTCTGCGTCGAGGCCGGCCTGCCGTTCGGCTACCTGCGCCGCGGCGCGACGGCGCGCGAGCGGGCGGTCGCGATGTTCGCCAAGCTGCGCGTCTGGGACACCGAGCACAACAACGGCGTCCTGATCTACCTGCTGCTGGCCGA
>JBDTUG010000263.1:0-5855 GCA_040007855.1 Caldimonas sp. | reverse complement strand
CTGCCCGGCGGCACCGCGCCGAAGGCGCAGGTGATGGGCTACTCGGTCGGCGGCAAGAGCGGCACCGCCTACAAGCAGGAAGGCGCCGGCTACGCCGAGAAGAAGTACCGCGCCTGGTTCGTCGGCATGGCGCCGATCGCCCACCCGCGCATCGTCGTCGCGGTGATGGTCGACGAGCCGACCGCCGGCCGGTACTTCGGCGGCGACGTCGCCGCGCCGGTGTTCAGCGAGGTCGTCCAGCAGAGCCTGCGCATGATGGGCGTGCAGCCCGACCTGGACGTCAAGCCGCAGATCGTCTCGCGCGACGTGCCCGCCGAGACCGAGAGCTTCTGATGGACGGCGCACCGGCGATGCTCGAATCGCGCGAGGCGGCGCACGCCTGGCTGCTGCTGCGCCAGGCGCGCGGCCTGGTCGGCGACAGCCGCAAGGTGAGGCCGGGCGATGCCTTCGTCGCCTGGCCGGGCCATGCCAGCGACGCCCGCCGGCACGTGCCCGACGCGCTTGCCGCCGGTGCCCTGGCCTGCCTGGTCGAAGCCGAGGGCGCGGCCGGATTCGGCTTCAGCGCCGAGCCGCGCGTCGCCTCCCTGCGCGGCCTGAAGGCCGCCGCCGGCGACATCGCCAGCCGCTTCCTCGGCACGCCGAGCGAGCGGCTCGACGTGATTGCCGTGACCGGCACCAACGGCAAGACCTCGACCGCCTGGTGGGTGGCGCAGGCGCTCGGCGCGGTCGGCCGGCGCTCGGCCGTGATCGGCACGCTGGGGGTCGGCGAGCCGCCGCGGATCGGCGGCCCCGCCCGGCCGGCCGGCGCGCCGGCGGACGTCCCGCTCGCCGAGCTGGTCGCGACCGGCCTGACGACCCCCGACCCGATCACCCTGCAGACCGCCCTGGCCGACTTCGTCGCGCGCGGCTTCGCCGGCTGCGCGATCGAGGCGTCGTCGATCGGCATTGCCGAGCACCGGCTGGCCGGAACGCGGGTCGCGGTGGCGGTGTTCACCAACTTCACCCAGGACCACCTCGACTACCACGGCGACATGGTCGCCTACTGGCAGGCCAAGGCGCAGCTGTTCGCATGGCCCGGCCTCCAGGCGGCGGTCGTCAACCTCGACGATGCCCAGGGCGTCGAGCTGGCCGCCTCGCTGGGAGCCTCGCGCGTCGACACCTGGACCGTCTCGATGCACGGCGAGGCCCGGCTGCGCGCCGCCGCGGTCCGCCATGGCCGGGACGGGCTCGCCTTCGAGGTCCACGAAGGCGAGCGCAGCGCCCGCATCGCGACGCCGCTGATCGGCGACTACAACGTCTCCAACCTGCTGGCGGCGATTGGCGTGCTGCGTGCGCTCGGCGTCGACCTGGCCGACGCCGCCGCAGCGTGCGCCGGCCTGACGCCCGTGCCCGGGCGGATGCAGCGCGTCGCCAGCCGGCCGGAGCAGGGCGCCCAGCCGGAGGTCGTGGTCGACTACGCGCACACTCCCGACGCCCTCGACAAGGCGCTCGCCGCCTTGCGCCCGCTTGCCCAGCAAAGCGGCGGGCGCCTGTGGTGCGTGTTCGGCTGCGGCGGCAACCGCGACGCGGCCAAGCGGCCGCTGATGGGCGCGATCGCGATCCGGCGCGCCGACCGGGTCGTCGTCACCAGCGACAACCCGCGCCTCGAAGCGCCCGACTTCATCCTCTCGCAGATCCTCGCCGGGACGATCGGCCACGACGAGGTCGACGTCATCGAGAACCGGGCCGAAGCGATCCGCCACGCGATCGCCTCGGCCGGCCCGGCCGACGTGGTGCTGATCGCCGGCAAGGGCCACGAGGACTACCAGGACATCGGCGGCGCGAAGTTCCCGTTCTCCGACGCCGCCCATGCGGCGAAGGCGCTCGCCGCACGCGCCGCCACCGCCCCGCAGGCGGCGAGCGCCGCCGGCGCGGCGATGATGACGCTGGCCGAGGCCGCCGCCAGCCTGCCGGCGGCGCGCCTGCTCGGCGCTGCCGACCTGCCTTTCCTGCGCGTGCACAGCGACAGCCGGACGCTTCGACCGGGCGATCTGTTCGTCGCCCTGCGCGGCGAGCGCTTCGACGCGCACGGCTTCCTGGCGCAGGCCCGGGCGGCCGGCGCGGTGGCCGCACTGGCCGAGCGCGGCCTCGCCGACGCCGGCCTGGCCGGCCTCGAGGTCGCCGATTCCCGGCTCGCCCTGGGCGAGCTGGCGGCCGGCTGGCGGCGCCGCTTCGACCTGCCCCTGGTGGCGGTGACCGGCAGCAACGGCAAGACCACGGTGACGCAGATGATCGCGGCGATCTTTCGCGCATGGCAGGGCGATGCCGGCTTCGCCACCGAAGGCAACTTCAACAACGACATCGGTCTGCCACTCACCTTGCTGCGCCTGCGCGCCGGCCACCGCGCCGCGGTGGTCGAGCTCGGCATGAACCATCCGGGCGAGATCGCGCGGCTGGCCGAAATCGCCCGGCCGAGCGTCGCGCTGGTCAACAACGCGCAGCGCGAGCACATGGAATTCATGGCCGACGTCGCGGCGGTCGCGCGCGAGAACGGCGCCGCCATCGCCGCCCTCGGCGCCGGCGGCACGGCGGTCTTTCCCGGCGACGACGCGCATGCGCCGACCTGGCGTGAGCTGGCCGGCGCGCGCCGCTCGGTCACCTTCGGCGAAGGCGGCGATGTCGAGGTGTCGGGCGAGGCGACGTGGGCCGGCGAGCGCTGGGCGATGACGCTGCGCGCGCCGGCCGGCGAGGTCGACTTCGCCCTGCACATCGCCGGCCGGCACAACGTCCGCAACGCGCTCGCCGCCGGTGCCGCCGCGCTCGCCGCCGGCTGCCCGCTGGAGGCGGTGGGGCGCGGCCTGGAAGCGTTCCGCCCGGTGCGCGGCCGCTCGCAGACGCGCCGGATCGTTCTGCGCGGGGTCGCCCGCACGCTGGTCGACGACAGCTACAACGCCAACCCGGATTCGGCGCGGGCCGCGGTCGACGTGCTCGCGACGCTGCCGGCGCCGCGCTGGCTGGTGCTCGGCGACATGGGCGAAGTGGGCAGCCAGGGTCCGGCCTTCCACCGCGAGGTCGGCGCCTACGCGAGGCAGCGCGGCATCGAGTCGCTCTGGGCGGCCGGCCCGAAAAGCGCCAGCACGGTCGCCGCCTTCGACGGCGCGCGCGCCTTCGCCAGCGTCGAGGCGCTGCTGGTCGCGCTCGACGAAGCGCCGGCCTTCGCCTCGGTGCTGGTCAAGGGCTCGCGTTTCATGCGCATGGAACGCGTCGTCGCGGCCTTCGTGGCCGAGACGGTCGGAGACGACCATGCTGCCTAGCCGGTCGAGCAATCGGAGGCGACATGCTGCCTAGCCTGTCGAGCATTCGGAGGCGACATGCTGCTTAGCCTGTCGCAGTGGCTGCAGGCGTACTCGCCCGAGTTCGGCTTCATGCGCGTGTTCCAGTACATCACCTTCCGCGCCGTGATGGCGGCGATGACCTCGCTGATCATCGGCCTGGTGTTCGGGCCCTGGGTGATCCGCCGCCTCGCGAGCCTGAAGATCGGCCAGCCGATCCGCGCCTATGGCGTCGAGTCGCACGTGGCCAAGAGCGGCACGCCGACCATGGGCGGGGTGCTGATCCTGCTCGGCATCGGCGTCTCGACCCTGCTCTGGTTCGACTGGTCGAACCGCTTCGTCTGGATCGTGATGGTGGTGACGCTCGGCTTCGGCGCGATCGGCTGGGTCGACGACTATCGGAAAGTGGTCGGCAAGAACCCGGAAGGCATGCCGTCGGGCGAGAAGTACTTCTGGCAGTCGGTGATCGGCATCGTCGCCGCGCTCTACCTCGCCTTCAGCGTCAGCGAGACCTCGAACCTGCGCGTCCTCGAGCTCTTCCTGCGCTGGGTGCAGAGCGGCTTCTCGAACGACCTGCCGCCCAAGGCCGACCTGATCGTGCCGTTCTTCAAGACCGTGAGCTATCCGCTCGGCGTGTTCGGCTTCATCGCGCTCACCTACTTCGTCATCGTCGGCGCGAGCAACGCCGTCAACCTCACCGACGGCCTCGACGGCCTGGCGATCATGCCGGTGGTGATGGTCGGCTCGGCGCTCGGCGTGTTCGCGTACGTCACGGGCCGCGTCGACCTGTCGCGCTATCTCCTGATCCCCTACATCCCCGGCGCCGGCGAGCTGCTCATCTTCTGCGCGGCAATGGCTGGCGCCGGCCTCGCGTTCCTCTGGTTCAACACCCATCCGGCGCAGGTCTTCATGGGCGACGTCGGCGCGCTCGCGCTCGGCGGCGCGCTCGGCACGATCGCCGTCATCACTCGCCAGGAGATCGTCCTCGGCATCATGGGCGGCGTGTTCGTCGCCGAGGCCCTGTCGGTGATCGCCCAGGTGCTCTGGTTCAAGTACACCCGGCGCCGCTACGGCGAAGGCCGGCGCCTGTTCAGGATGGCGCCGCTGCACCATCACTTCGAGAAGCTCGGCTGGAAGGAATCGCAGGTCGTCGTGCGCTTCTGGATCATCACCATGCTGCTCTGCCTGGTCGGCCTGGCGAGCCTGAAGCTGCGATGATGACGACCCCTCGTCCGACGAGTACGTCGGCCGGTCCCCCCGGGGGACCCGGGCCGGCTTGGGAGCGGCCCGGGGCTCGGCCCGGCACCGTCTTGGTCCTCGGCCTCGGCGAGTCCGGCCTGGCGATGGCGCGCTGGAGCGCGCGTCATGGGCATGCCGTCCGGGTCTGGGATTCGCGCGCCGAGCCGCCCCAGGCGGGCGGGCTGGCCGCGCACGTGCCGGCGGCGACGCGGCTCGCCCCGGCCGCGCTCGACGGCGGCGCGCTGGCCGGCATCGACCGCGTTCTGAAGAGCCCCGGCCTCGCCCCGCACGACCCGGGCATCGCCGCCCTGCTCGCTGCCGCTGCCGCTGCCGGCGTGCCGGTGCAAGGCGAGCTCGACGTGTTCGCCGAGGCGCTCGAGGCGCTGCGCGTCGAGTGCGACTACGCGCCGAAGCGGGTTGCCGTGACCGGCACCAACGGCAAGACGACGACGGCGGCGCTGACGGCGCTGCTGGTCGAGCGCAGCGGCAAGCGGGTCGCTGCCGCCGGCAACATCGGGCCGACGATGCTGCAGACGCTCGCCGACGCGATCGACGCCGGCCCGCGCGAGTCGCTGCGCGACCGCCTGCCCGAGGTCTGGGTGCTCGAGCTGTCCAGCTTCCAGCTGGCCGACAGCACGCGCTTCGAGGCCGACGCGGCGGCACTGCTCAACCTCAGCGAAGACCATCTCGACTGGCACGGCGCGATGGCCGCCTACGGCGACGCCAAGGCGCGCATCTTCGGCAAGCGGGCGGTCGTGCTCGTCAACCGCGACGATGCCGCCGTGATGCGGCTCGTGCCCGGCCCGCAGACGCTCGCCACGAAGAAGGGGCGCGCGCCGCGGGTCGTGCCGCGCCGCGTCGTCACCTTCGGCGCCGGCCCGCCCGAGCGGCCGGGCGACTGGGGCCTGGTCGTCGAGAACGACATGGCCTGGCTGGTGCGCGCCCGCGACGACGACGCGTCACCGCGCAACCTGACCCTGCAGCAGCTGATGCCCGCCGATGCCCTGCGGATCCGCGGCCGCCACAACGCGCTGAACGCGCTCGCCGCGCTCGCCCTGGCGAGTGCGATCGGCTGCCCGCTCGCGCCGATGCTGCACGCCCTGCGCGAGTACCGGGGCGAGCCGCACCGGGTCGAGCTCGTCGCCAGCATCGACGGCGTCGAGGCCTTCGACGACAGCAAGGGAACCAACGTCGGCGCGACCCTCGCCGCGCTCGACGGGCTGGGCGCCGATCGTGCCCCAGGCAAGCTGGTCGTCATCCTCGGCGGCGACGGCAAGGGCCAGGACTTCGCGCCGCTCGGCCCGG
>JBDTUG010000262.1:0-5861 GCA_040007855.1 Caldimonas sp. | reverse complement strand
ACGACACGCTGGTCGCCCGCGTCAGCGGCATCTTCAAGATCGGGCCGCCGTTCGACGACACGCTCGAACGGGTCAGTCCGGCGAGCGAGGTTGCTGTCCCCCGGATCCAGGCCGATCCCACGGGCTGATCAAAGGGCAGCACGCGGCAAGCCAACAGCGGCACCGACCTGCATGGTCCCGCGCGCGATCGGGCTCCGCCAGGCTCAGCGCGACAGCATCTGATCCATCATCGAGGGCTGCGTCGCCTCGTACAGGCCGCGCGGCCTCCGGCCCCCCGGCCTGTCGTAGGCGCCGTAGACGCTTTCCTTGTACTTCGGGTCGGTACTGGGCCACACCTGGCCGGCCTTCCAAGAGTCATGCACGTACGACATGCCTGCCTGTCGGAAGAAGGTGATGGTGTGGATGTATCCGGCGTTTGCCGCAAACGGGTCCTCGCTGATCAGCACCAGCAGGCTGCGACCGTCCGGCAGGGCGTCGACCCGGTCGGTCAGGGATTCCCAGGTCGTCATTTCCAGCCACTCGCTGCGCGACCAGACGCCATAGCCCGACATCTGGGCCGCGTCCATGATCTCGGCCGACGAGCGCCAGCGCCGCCCGTCGTAGCCGTTGGCCGACTTCTGGAAGTCGCCGACTCCGGAGCGCCCGGCCACGCGACCCGGGTCGTCCGGGTTGAAGGTGAACACGTAGAGCCAGTGCGCCAGCTTGTCGAGATCGCGGTACTGCAGCGTGCCGCCGCCGGCCTCGTGCGCCATGCCCTGGGTGCCGTAGAACACGTCGCGCATGACGCTGCTCACGCTCGCGTCGGCCTGGTCGGACTGCTTGGCCGAAGGCATCTCGGGCTCGTCGCGGATGCCCCTTGCCTTGTAGCTCGCGATGCGCATACGCAGATTCCGGCACAGCTCGATGACCGTGGCCGGCCCGGCCACGATGGCCGAGGCGAGCGCGGCGTTGGAGCCGCAGCGCTTGCGGTCGGACTCCTCGTCGGCGCCGGGCAGGTAGTCGGGAATCACCGTCTGGGTGCCTTCCCGCTGGCTCATGCGGGTGAGGATGTCGGCCGCGTCCCAGCCGCCGTTCTCGTCGAACGCCACCCACTCGTAGCCGCCGGGACGGACGGGAGGCGCTGCCGCCGCGGCCGGCGCTGCCGGGACCGACGCCGCCGGCTGGCGATGCACGCCGGCCGAGGCCCGACCGAGCAGCGCAGCGGCCGGGCGACCGGCGAGCATGGCATCGGCGGCGCGGTCGGCAGCCACTTCGGCCGCATCGCCCGGCATCGAGACCTGCAGCGACGTGTGCTGGCGAGCCGGCGCGGGGCCGGCCTGCTGCACCGTGTGAGCCACCTCGTGCGCCAGCAGGCGCAGGCCGCCGGGATCGTCGGGCCGGTACTGCCCGGCGTTGAAATGCACGTCATGGCCGAGGGTGTAGGCACGCGCCGCCACTGCCTCGTTGGCCGCCGCCGAGGCGCCGCCGGTGTGGACGCGCACCGGCGACAGATCGGCATCGAGCGAGGCCTCGAACCGGGACCGGATGTCCGCGCGCAAGGGCGTGCCCGGCGAACCGGCCGCATCGGCGAGCGCGCCGCCGGCATCGGCCATGGCGTCGCGGCAGCGCGGGCAGCTTCCACCGCACGGGCAGGCCGCGCTGCGCTGCAGCGTGCCGCTCGATGCGGCGAGTCGGGCCCGATGCCGCAGTGCCGGCAGTTCTGGCGCCGCGCCTCGGCGCGAAGCGCGGTCGCTATGCGGAGCATGCGTGGCAATCGACATGACGATCCCTCCCTGGCCGGCGTGCTCGGCAATCTACACCCGTCGCCGAAGGGCCGGGCCTCATCGGAGCCGGCCGGCCTCATGTTGCTAGGGTCTGTTGACATTCGGGTTTAAGATATCGCTCCAACCTGTTGATCTGGTTGGAGTGACGATGCGCAAGCAACTTCGCGATGAGCAGTGGAAGCGGATTGAAGGGATGCTGCCTGGCAAGCCGGGCGATCCTGGACGAAGCGGGGCGGACAACCGTCTGTTCGTCGAGGCGGTGCTGTGGATCGCCCGCACGGGTAGCCCATGGCGTGACCTGCCTGCGGAGTTCGGGCCGTGGAACAGCGCATACCAGCGGTTTGCGCGCTGGTCACGCGCCGGGGTCTGGCACCGGTTGTTTACTGAACTGGCCCACGAGCGACGGTTTCGCGAGGTGTTCATCGATTCGACCATCGTTCGCGCCCACCAGCATGCCGCTGGCGCCCCCAAAAAAACGGCCCGAAAGCGCTCGGCCGTTCCCGAGGCGGGCTGACGACGAAGATTCACGTCGTGGTCGACGCGATCGGACAACTCATCCAAGGCCGCCTCACAGAGGGGCAGGTCCACGACGTCACCCAGGCGCCGGCGCTTCTGTGCGGCGTGCCAGCCAAATGCGTGGTGGCCGACAAGGCCTACGACAGCCAGGCGCTGCGCCACCTGATCGACAGCATGGGTGCCAAGACCGTGATTCCGCCACGCGCCAATCGACGCCAGACGATTCGATGGAGCAAGGCGATCTATCGTCATCGCAACCTCGTCGAGCGCTTCTTCTGTCGCATCAAACACTACCGTCGCATCGCCACGCGCTACGAAAAGCTCGCCGAAAGGTTCGCGTCGTTCATCAGCCTCGTCGGTTCGATCGTGTGCATCGGCTGAATGTCAACAGACCCTAGCATCTCCTCTCGCCCGACCGGCGTGAAGGAACCTTCAGGATTGCCATGGGCGACATCACCGAAGCACAACGCAAATGGCTGGATGGACTGGGCGTCAACACCGCGGTCGCCGGTGCGGCGCCGGCGGCGACGGTCGGCTCTGCCGGGGCTCCGGGCGCCCCCGGTGCATCGCCAAGCGGCGGGCCCGCCGCCGACGAGTACGACACGCCGATACAGATCACCAAGCCGCTCAACCTGAACCTGGTTGGCCGGCCGCTCGATCCGGCGATCATGAAGAGCGTTGAAGACCAGGCGATCAAGGAGAAGAAAGAGGCGGAAGAAAAGCTGGTGGCGATGAACAAGTCGCTCGCCGAGGTGAAGGCATTCATCGCCGCGATACCCGACGAGCAGATGCGCAAGGCGAGCTACGCCACGATCATGTCGGAGGTTCGCAAGCGCTTCCCCGAAGTCGCGGGGCTCTCGAAGTGGGTCAAGGACACCTCGATCAAGGTGCCGGACCTGAAGGGCAAGCTGCCCTCGTCGAAGGCGCTGATGGACGTCGTCGAGTCGGTGGTCAAGTCGCGCAATGCCGACCTGGGATGGGGGTTGGCGACCGGCAAGGACCTGAAGTCGCTCCACACCGACCGCCTGCTCGCGGCCTACATGTCGGAGCTGCCGTCCGGCGTCAGCGTCAAGATCGGCGGCGACGGCGTCGTGCAGCTCTCCATCGAAGGTGCCGCGCTGGCCGTGCAGGTGCCCGGCGGCGAAGTCGATGCCAAGGCCGACAAGGGCGGCAGTTCGGTGGTGCTGAAGAACGACGACTTCACCATCGAGGTGAAGAACGACGGCTGGAAGGAATTCGATCCCCAGCTGCGCGGCGAGTGGAAGAAGATCGACGACCAAGCCGCCACCGTGCTGAGCCTCAAGGCGAACCGCGACAAGGCCAAGCTCGAGCTGGAGCAGAAGAAGAAGGACGGCACGGCGATCACGGCGGACCTGTCGGCCGACTTCGACAAGCGCGAAGCCGAGTTCAATCTCGCCTGGAAGAAGCTCCAGGAGCAGGTCAAGGTCACGGCCAAGGCCAGCCAGGAAAAGATCACGGCGAGCGTCGCCTATCTCAAGAAGGACGCGAAGGACAAGGACAGCGTCAAGGCTGGCCTCGACGCCGAAGTCGACCTCAAGCAGATGCAGGGCAAGCTGAACGCCTACTACTCGAGTCCGACCGTCGAAGCGGTGCTCGAGGTGACGGCCGCCGCCGACAAGGTCTCGGCCAAGCTCGAGCTCACCGCGGTCAAGAGCGGCGTCGTCGTGACCGCCAATTTCGAGAAGTCGCTCGAGGAGACCAAGGCCGCCATCGCGGTGATGGTGAACGAGGGCAAGACCGAGGTCACCGCCGAGCTCAGCAAGAAGGCCGAAGAGCTCAGCGCCAAGCTCAAGCTCGTGCAGAAGACCAAGGACCTGAAGCTCGCCCTCGAGCTCGAGAAGACGCTGAAGGATGTGCGCGGCAGCATCGAGGTCGCTTATACGAAGGGAAAGACCACGGCCAAGGGCGGGGTCGGCGTTTCCGACAAGGGGCAGGTGACGGGCACGGCGCAGATCGACATTGCGCTGAGGGACGGGCGCACTTTCACGGGCGACGGCGACAAGCTGTCGTTCACAGCCAACGTCTCGAACACGGGCTACAAGTTCGAGGTCGCCTTCTCGATGGGCGAGCCCGTCGACACTGCGAGCCTGCAGGACCTGTTCAAGGACGCTGACACGCAGATCAAGGAGCTCTACAAGCTGGCCGGCGACAAGGGTATCCGTAGCATCGAAGACGCGAAGGCGCTCAACGACAAGCTGCAGGAAGTGATGAAGCCGGTCAACGACTCGGCGAAGAAGGCGAAGACGCTGAAGAAGAAATCCGAGATCGCCGCCAGCTTCGGCTTCAGCATCCAGGGCGACTGGCCCTCGGGCGGCAAGGCCTCGCCGCCGGTGGCCCAGTTCGGCGTCAAGCTCACGTTCTAGGATCGAGCCATGAGTCTGTTGCAGGCGCTTCAGCTTTCACCTCCGTCGACCCAGGGATCGCAAGCTGCGACGGCCAGGAACGAGAAGCTCTTTCAGGCTGCCGAGGCGTGGCGGCGAACCCATGGCCAGGCCAACGAGCGAATCGCGGCGCTCAAGGCAGCCGTCCAGTCGCACTGCGCCGACGCGCATCCAGCGCTTGTGCAGGAGATCGGGAAAGGACTGGTCAAGCTCGACGAGGTGCTGAACACCGTCGATCACCGTTTGGCGGATTCGATGGCGAATGCCGGCCAGGCGGCGGACGACAACGCCCGCAAGGCCGAGTTGAAAAGTGCGAAGGCGATCCTCGCCGGGTACATCGCCTACGTGAAGGGCGAGCCGCTCGTTGCGCACATGGATCAGAACCCGTTCGGCGTGAAGACCGACCTCAAGGGTCTGCTCGTCGCCGGATTGACGACCGCGGCCAAGGCCATCGGTTGAGGGTGCCCGGCATGCTCGTCAGGGTGCCGCGATGGCGTCGATGCGGTCGATGCGCACGATGATCTTGCCGTGGGTCTGGTTCTTCAACTCGACCCACCGGCGGCCCGGCTCGACACGCGTCACGGCGCCGCCGATCGCCTGCCCGTTCACGTAGAGCGTGACGCCGCGCTTGTCCTGCTGCGCGGCGGTCAGGGCCTGCTCTATGCCGCTGGCGGGGTCGGCAGCGCCGGCTCCCCCGCAAGTCAGGGTGATGGCCAGGGCGGCCAGCGCGTGGCGAGCGCCACGGAAGCGATTCGAGGTGATCTGCATGAGGTGACTCCTTGGGCGGTGGGTTGGGGGGCAAGGGTGCTCGGCCCTCTGGGACTGTCGATCGTCTGCCCGCGCGGCGAGTGCCACCGAGTGGGCTGCGTTCCATCGGGCGCGAGGGTGGCGCCCGGGGCTACAGGATCCCGAGCCGGCGAAACACGTCGGCCAGCTTCTCGCCCCGCAGCAGCGCCTCGCGGGACTGGTTCTCGCCCGAGACCTTCTCCAGCGCGCGGCGCACCACCTCCTCCTCCATCTCGTGCGGGATGACGACCACGCCGTCGACATCGCCGAACACCAGGTCGCCCCGGCGTACGGTGACGCCGGCGCACATCACCGGCACGTCGCGCTCCACCATGCGTGCGCGGCCCTTGGTGTCGAGCGGGCCGATGCCGCCGCAGAACACCGGGAAGCGCAT
>JBDTUG010000261.1:0-5882 GCA_040007855.1 Caldimonas sp. | reverse complement strand
CGCGAGATCGGCGTCGAGACCGGCGGCTCGAACGTGCAGTTCGCGGTCAATCCGATGGATGGCCGGATGGTCGTCATCGAGATGAACCCGCGCGTCTCGCGTTCGTCGGCGCTGGCCTCGAAGGCGACCGGCTTTCCGATCGCCAAGGTCGCGGCCAAGCTGGCCGTCGGCTACACCCTCGACGAGCTGCGCAACGACATCACCGGCGGGGCGACGCCGGCGAGCTTCGAGCCGTCGATCGACTATGTCGTCACCAAGATTCCCCGCTTCGCGTTCGAGAAGTTTCCGGCGGCCGATTCGCGCCTGACGACGCAGATGAAGTCGGTCGGCGAGGTGATGGCGATCGGCCGGACCTTCCAGGAGAGCCTGCAGAAGGCGCTGCGCGGCCTCGAGACCGGCATCGACGGCCTGTCGGAGCGCAGCAGCGACCGCGAAGAGATCGTCCAGGAGATCGGCGAGGCCGGCCCGGACCGCCTGCTCTTCGTCGGCGACGCCTTCCGGATCGGCATGAGCGCCACCGAGATCTTCGAGGAGACCGGGATCGATCCCTGGTTCCTGGCCCAGATCGAGGAGATCGTTACGGCCGAAAAGGCGCTGGCCGGCCGAACCGTCCAAAGTCTGTCGATCGCCGAGATGCGCTACCTCAAGGCGAAGGGCTTTTCGGACCGACGCCTGGCGCGCCTGCTCGGCACGAGCGAAGCCGCTCTGCGTTCGCAGCGCCACGCCCAGGACGTGCGCCCGGTCTACAAGCGGGTCGACACCTGCGCCGCCGAGTTCGCGACCCAGACCGCCTACATGTACTCCACCTACGACGAGGAGTGCGAGGCCGAGCCGACCGATCGCAGGAAGATCATGGTCCTGGGCGGCGGGCCGAACCGGATCGGCCAGGGCATCGAGTTCGACTACTGCTGCGTCCATGCCGCCCTCGCGATGCGCGAGGACGGCTACGAGACGATCATGGTCAACTGCAATCCGGAGACCGTATCGACCGATTACGACACCTCGGACCGCCTCTACTTCGAGCCGGTTACGCTTGAGGACGTGCTCGAGATCGTCGCCAAGGAAAAGCCGCTCGGGGTGATCGTCCAGTACGGCGGCCAGACACCGTTGAAGCTCGCGCTCGAGCTCGAGAAGGCCGGCGTGCCTATCGTCGGCACGACGCCCGACTCGATCGACATTGCCGAGGACCGCGAGCGTTTCCAGAAGCTGCTCCACGATCTCGGCCTGCGCCAGCCGCCCAACCGTACCGCGCGCACCGAGGAGCAGGCGCTGGTGCTCGCGCAGGAGATCGGCTATCCGCTCGTCGTCCGGCCGAGTTATGTGCTCGGCGGCCGGGCGATGGAGATCGTGCACGGCGACAAGGACCTCGAGCGCTACATGCGCGAAGCAGTCAAGGTCAGCGAGAAGTCGCCGGTGCTGCTCGACCGCTTTCTCGACGACGCGATCGAGGTCGACGTCGACTGCATCAGCGACGGCACCGAGGTGATGATCGGCGGGATCATGGAGCACGTCGAGCAGGCGGGCATCCACTCGGGCGACTCGGCCTGCTCGCTGCCGCCGTACTCGCTGCCGAAGCAGCTCCAGGACGAGCTGCGCCGGCAGACGACGCTGATGGCCAGGGCGCTCAAGGTCGTTGGCTTGATGAACGTGCAGTTCGCGATCCAGGGCGAGGTCGGCGGCGACGGCAGCGCGGCAGTCGTCTACGTGCTCGAAGTCAACCCGCGCGCGTCGCGCACCGTGCCCTTCGTTTCCAAGGCAACGGCGCAGCCGCTCGCCAAGATCGCCGCCCGCTGCATGGTCGGGCAGAAGCTCTCCGGCCAGCCGCTGGTGCGCGGCGAGGTCATCCCGGGCTACTTCTCGGTCAAGGAAGCGGTCTTTCCGTTCAACAAGTTTCCCGGCGTGGATCCGATCCTCGGCCCGGAAATGCGCTCGACCGGCGAGGTCATGGGCGTCGGCCGGACCTTCGGCGAAGCGATGCTGAAGAGCCAGCTCGGCGCCGGCTCGCGCCTGCCGACCAAGGGCACCGTCTGCATCACCGTGAAGAACGGCGACAAGGCGCGTGCCGTGGTGGTGGCGCGTGACCTGCACGCGCTCGGCTTCCAGCTGGTGGCGACGCGCGGCACTGCGGCAGCGATTGCCGAGTCAGGGGTGCCGGTGCGCGCGGTCAACAAGGTCAAGGACGGCCGCCCGCACATCGTCGACATGGTCAAGGCCGGCGAGATCCAGCTGGTGTTCACGACCGTCGACGAGACGCGCACCGCGATCGCCGACTCGCGCCACATCCGCCAGGCGGCGCTCGCCCAACGCGTCACCTACTACACCAGCATGGCCGGTTGCGAAGCCGCGGTCGAAGGCATGAAGCATCGCGACGACCTTTGCGTAGTGTCTTTGCAGGAGCTGCACGCCAGCCTGCACTAAACTGGATGCAACCTAGCGCCGCCGCCGGAAGCTCCCGCGGCGGCCTCTTTTTTTCTGCGTTTCCCGAGGTTCGACAATGACGACGATTCCGCTCACCCGTCGCGGTGCCGAGAAATTGAAGGAAGAGCTCGCCCGGCTCAAGGGAGTCGAGCGGCATGCCGTCATCCAGGCGATCAGCGAGGCGCGCGCTCAGGGCGACCTGTCCGAGAACGCCGAGTACGAAGCCGCCAAGGACAAGCAGGGCTTCATCGAGGGCCGCATCCTCGAGATCGAGAGCAAGCTGGCGGCGGCGCAGGTGATCGACCCGTCGACGCTCGACGCCGAAGGCCGCGTGGTGTTCGGTTCGACCGTCGACCTCGAGGAAGAGGAGTCGGGCATCAAGGTCACCTACCAGATCGTCGGCGACGACGAGGCCGACCTGAAGTTGGGCCTGATCTCGATCAGCTCGCCGATCGCGCGTGCCCTGATCGGCAAGGAAGCCGGAGACGTCGCCGAGGTGCAGGCCCCGGCCGGGCCGAAGAGCTACGAGATCATCGGCGTTCGCTACGCCTGAGAAGCCGGGCCAGGGCCCGCGGGCGCGGCGCCGCTCAGCCCTGCTGCTGCTTTTTGATGCTGGTCGGGCGCTTGCGGGCGCGCTTGAGCTCGCCGCCGGCGGCCAGCCGCATGTTGCCCAGCACCTTGACCTTCTTGACCTGCGGACGATGGTTGCCGCTCCTCGAGAACTTCAGCACCTTGACGACCTTCGGCCCGGGCATTCGACCCTCGCGCTCGGCCTTCTCCTTCTGCCGAGGCTCGCGCCAGAAGACCAGCAGCTTGCCGATGTGCTGGACCGGCGCCGCACCGAGGGCGGCGCTCAGCTCCCCGAACAAAGTCTCGCGCGCCGCCCGGTCGTCGGAGAACACGCGCACCTTCACCAGCCCGTGGACGGCGAGCGCGGTGTCGATCTCGCGCCGCACCGCAGCGGTGGCGCCGTCGTTTCCGATCGCCACGACAGGGTCGAGGTGATGCGCGTCGGAGCGCTTCTGCTTTCGTTCGGCAGGGGTCAGGAAGAGGGCGGGCACGCGCCTATTATCGGTGCGAGGACGGCACGGGCGATGGCGACGCGGGGCAAGGGCAAGAAGCTGAACAAGGCGTGGCTGCACGATCACCTGACCGATCCGTACGTCAAGCAGGCGCAGCGCGAGGGCTACCGCGCCCGCGCCGCCTACAAGCTGAAGGAGATCGACGAGCAGCTGCACCTGCTGCGGCCCGGCCAGTTCGTGGTCGACCTGGGCGCGGTTCCCGGCGCGTGGAGCCAGTACGTGCGGCGCAAGTTCGGGCGCGGCGCGAGCGGGTCGGCCGATGATGCCGGACCGGTGCTGGGAACGATCGTCGCCCTCGACATGCTCGCGTTCGAGCCGGTCGACGGCGTCGAATTCATCCACGGCGACTTTCGCGAGCCGGCCGTGCTCGCCGAGCTCGAGGCGCGGGTCGGCGCCCGGCGGGTCGACGTGGTCCTGTCGGACATGGCGCCCAACCTGTCGGGAATCGCTGCCGCCGACGCCGCGCGCATGTCCGAGCTGGTCGAGCTGGCGATCGAGTTCGCCCGGGATCACCTGGTTGCCGACGGCGCGCTGGTCTGCAAGGTCTTTCACGGCAGCGGTTACAGCCAGCTCGTCGAGCGCTTCAAGGCCGAGTTTCGGGCGGTCAAACCGATCAAACCGAAAGCCTCGCGGGCGAAATCGTCGGAAACCTTTGTCGTGGGTATCGGTCTGAAGGCCCGCGCATCCGGCGCCCATATTCACGAGTAGGCCAATTTCGGTGCGCCGAATCGGCCTTTCGGACGGGGTTGCGTGCACTAAAATCATCCTCAGATGCCGTGGGTGGCAGGCAGAGGTTCGGCCCGGCGCGTTGCGCTCACCCTGGAAATGGAGTCGCGGTGAACAATCAATGGTTTTCCAAGGTCGCGGTCTGGCTGGTGATCGCGCTGGTCCTTTTCACGGTTTTCAAGCAGTTCGAACGGACCGGCGCGCAAAGTGGCGCGATCGGATATTCCGATTTCCTGGAAGAGGTTCGCGGCAAGCGGGTGCGCAGCGTCACCCTGCAGGAGGGCCCGGGCGGCTCGACCGAGATCCGCGCCAAGACCAATGACGACAAGGAACTGCGCACCACCGCCACTTACCTCGATCGCGGTCTGGTCGGCGACCTGATCAACAACAACGTCAAGTTCGACGTCAAGCCGCGCGAGGAACCCTCGTTCCTGCTCTCGATCCT
Organism: Caldimonas sp.; assembly: GCA_040007855.1. Taxonomy (GTDB): domain Bacteria; phylum Pseudomonadota; class Gammaproteobacteria; order Burkholderiales; family Burkholderiaceae_C; genus Schlegelella_A. Next base: position 1,211 of record JBDTUG010000261.1, on the reverse strand, counting down.
GGCCTCCTGGGGGCCGATCCTGTTGCTGATCGGCGTCTGGATCTACTTCATGCGGCAGATGCAGGGCGGCGGCAAGGGCGGCGCGTTCAGCTTCGGCAAGTCGAAGGCGCGCATGCTCGACGAGGCCAACAACACCACCACCTTCGCCGATGTCGCCGGCTGCGACGAGGCCAAGGAAGAGGTCAAGGAACTGGTCGACTTCCTGAAGGACCCGCAGAAGTTCCAGAAGCTGGGTGGGCGCATTCCCCGGGGCGTGCTCCTGGTCGGCCCTCCAGGCACCGGCAAGACCCTGCTCGCCAAGGCGATCGCCGGCGAGGCGAAGGTGCCGTTCTTCTCGATCTCCGGCTCCGACTTCGTCGAGATGTTCGTCGGCGTCGGCGCGGCGCGCGTGCGCGACATGTTCGAGCAGGCGAAGAAGAGCGCGCCCTGCATCATCTTCATCGACGAGATCGACGCCGTCGGCCGCCATCGCGGTGCCGGCCTGGGCGGCGGCAACGACGAGCGCGAGCAGACGCTGAACCAGATGCTGGTCGAGATGGACGGCTTCGAGACCAACGTCGGCGTGATCGTGATGGCGGCGACCAACCGCCCCGACATCCTCGACCCGGCGCTGCTGCGCCCCGGCCGCTTCGACCGACAGGTCTACGTGACCCTGCCCGACGTGCGCGGCCGCGAGCAGGTGCTCAACATCCACATGCGCAAGGTGCCGGTCGGCCAGGACATCCGGCCGGACATCCTGGCCCGCGGCACGCCCGGCTTTTCCGGCGCCGACCTGGCCAACCTGGTGAACGAGGCGGCCCTGTTCGCGGCACGCCGCAACGGCCGGGTGGTCGAGATGGTCGACTTCGAGAAGGCCAAGGACAAGATCATGATGGGCCCCGAGCGCAAGTCGATGATCATGCCCGAGGAGGAACGGCGCAACACCGCGTACCACGAGTCCGGCCACGCGCTGGTCGCGCGCCTGATGCCCAAGACCGATCCAGTGCACAAGGTGACCGTCATTCCGCGCGGCCGGGCGCTCGGCGTCACCATGCAACTGCCCGAGGCCGACCGCTACAGCCTCGACAAGGACCGCATGCTCTCGACGATCTCGGTCCTGTTCGGGGGCAGGATCGCCGAAGAGGTGTTCATGCACCAGATGACCACCGGGGCCAGCAACGACTTCGAGCGCGCCACCTCGATCGCCCGCGACATGGTCACCCGCTACGGCA
>JBDTUG010000260.1:0-5893 GCA_040007855.1 Caldimonas sp. | reverse complement strand
ACCGAGCAGGTGTTGAAGAGGATCAGGTCGGCCTGCTCGACGTCGTCGGTCGGCTCGTAGCCTGCGGCTTCGCGCAGCACGTCGGCCATCCTGGCCGAGTCGTAGACGTTCATCTGGCAGCCGAAGGTCTTGATGAAGACGCGCGGCGGGGCCGGTTCGGCCGCCGGACTCGCCGCGTCGGGCGGTCCGCCCGGGGCGAGGCCGGTCACGGCTTGGTCCAGAGCTGCGCCACCGGGTCGAAGCTCCAGGCCTCGGCTTCGTCGGGGCTGCGTGGCCAGGGCTGGTTGGCCGCTTCTTCGGCGGTCAGGATCCAGACGTCCTTGACCAGCCCGAAAGGATCGATCGTGTAGTGAACGAGGTAGCGCCCGCCATAGACGACCGCCGGCACCACCGTCATGTTGCCGGTGTCGCGGATGCGGGTGCCCGGCGCGAGCCGCGCCGGCCGACCGTTCAGGGCAATCTCGGGCGCCGAGCCGAAGACGATGGCTCCTCGCAGCGCGTTCTGGGGAAACGCCCGCTGCACCTGCGCGGCCACCGGCCAAACAAGGAAAGCGGCGGCGGCAAAGGCGAGGGCGCGGCGGATCATGGAGGTCTGGTGGCGCTTCAGGGACTCGAACCCCGGACCTGCGGATTATGATTCCGTCGCTCTAACCGACTGAGCTAAAGCGCCTGAGCCCACGAGTATAACGACCGGTTTTCGGGCCGGCAGCTTCGCGCCGCTCACCCTTCCCATGCCGCCCTGCGGCGCCTCGACCCCGGCTCGGCCTCTCCCCCATGTTCAGCTTTTTCAAGAAGAAGCCGCCCGCGGCCGAGACGAGCGCTGCTGTCCCCGACGGCACGACCGCCGCCGGGCCGCAGGTGCAACCCGTCCGCCCGGCACAGGGCGCGGGCGAGCGGCCGCGGACCGCCATGGAGTGGCTCAACACCGACATCGGCGAGCTCTTTTTCGGCAAGAGGCCGGCCGAGGAAGCGTCGCTCACGGAAGCGGGCGACGCGACCCCGGCAAGTGCCGACGCACCGTTGCCCGCGCTGCTGCCGCTCCCGCTGCCGTCGCTCCCTCCGCTCCCGCCCACCCCTTCTCGCGCGGCCGATCAGGAAGACGCTGTGGAAGAGCCGGCGGAGCCGGAAGACCGGAGCGACTGGCTGCTGAAGCTGAAGACCGGCTTGCGCAAGACGGGCTCGGGAATCGCCCAGGCGTTCGTCGGCGCGAACATCGACGACGCGATGTACGAGGAGCTCGAGGCGGCGCTGCTGCAGGCCGACACCGGCGTCGCCGCGACGCGCCACCTGCTCGACGACCTGCAGCGCCGCATCACCCGGGCCGAGATGCGCGATCCGGCCGCCGTGCGCGGGCTGCTGGTCGATTGCCTCGCCGACCTGCTCGCGCCGCTCGAAAAGCCCCTCGTCATCGGCAGGCATGTACCGACCGTGATCATGGTGGTCGGCGTCAACGGGGCGGGCAAGACCACCAGCGTCGGCAAGCTGGCACGCCACCTGGTCGATGCGAACCGCAAGGTGCTGCTGGCCGCCGCCGACACGTTTCGCGCGGCCGCCCGCGAACAGCTGCTGGCCTGGGCCGAGCGGGCCGAGCCGGCCCGCGACGGGCTCGCCGCGCCGTCGCCCGGCAGCGCCGGCAAGCGGATCGAGATCGTCAGCCAGGAAGGGGGCGATCCGGCCGGCGTCACCTTCGACGCGGTGGTCGCCGGGCGGGCGCGTGGCTGCGACGTGGTCATTGCCGACACGGCCGGCCGGCTGGCGACCCAGGCCCACCTGATGGAAGAGCTGAAGAAGATCCACCGCACGATCGGCAAGGCCGAGCCGGGGGCGCCGCACGAAGTGCTGCTCGTGATCGACGGCAACACCGGGCAGAACGCGCTGGCGCAGGTGCAGGCCTTCGACGGCGCACTGGGCCTGACGGGGCTCATCATCACCAAGCTCGACGGCACCGCCAGGGGCGGCGTGCTGGCGGCGATCGCGCTCTGGTCGCGCTCGCGGGCCGAGACGCTGCCGGTCTATTTCGTCGGCGTCGGCGAGAAGCTCGCCGACCTGCAGACCTTTCGCGCCCGCGAGTTCGCCGACGCCTTGCTCAGCTGATCAGCGCTGCTCGCGCGGCGGCAGCACCGGCGAGACCGATTCCTCGAGCTCGTCGAACCAGGTCGAGCCGGTCGGCTCGAGCACCTCGATGACTTCGCCCTGGGTCCAGTCGCGGTCGGTATCGGCGAACGGATCGGTGGCCGGCACTGCGGTCGCGCCGTCTTCGGCGACCAGCACCGAATCGGCGGTGGCCGCCACCGCGGCCACGGCGGCCGTCTCGGGCAAGGGCGCCGGCTTGCGCGCCAGGCTCGGCGGCACCGCCGGCGCATGCGGGAGGAGCTTTGCGCGCGCCGCCTCGATCGTCGGCAACCGATCCTCGTTCCAGACATGGACCGGAATGCTCGCCGCCGTCAGGACACGCTCGACCCGGTCGAGCCGGGCGCGCAGCTTCTCGTTGATCTGCTCGGCCGCGGGCCGGATCTCGACCACCGCGACGACCTGGGAGGTCACGTCGCAGATGACGAAATCGACGCACTGGCTGCCGAGCCGGCGCATCCACTCGGCGTACGAGTTGCGCTTGGGGACGTTGAGAAAGCGGGCGATCGGCACCTGGGCCAGGATCATGTAGCCGGGCAGGGCGAGCTTGAGCGTGCTGTAGGCGAGCCGCTCCGACGAGCGCAGGATGCGGGTCGGCTCGGGCGGCCAGGCCTGCAGCGTGTCGAGGCGCTCGGTCGGCGTGTCCTGCCGTTCCGGAACGTTGCCGCGCCGGGCCAGCCACCAGACGAGCGGCAGGGCACAGGCCAGGGCCAGCACCGAGATCAGGTAAGGGTCCATCAAGTCGTCTTCGCAGGGGCGTGGCGGGGCCGAACGAGCGAGCCGCGCTTCAGCGCGGGCCGCCGAAGTTCTTCATGCCGCCCATCTTCTTCATCATCTTCATCATTCCGCCACCCTTCATCTTCTTCATCACATCGCGCATCTGCTCGAACTGGTTGAGCAGGCGGTTGACTTCCTGCACCTGAACCCCCGCGCCGCCGGCGATGCGGCGCTTGCGCGTCGCCTTGAGCAGCTCGGGCTTTCTCCGTTCCAGCGGGGTCATCGAGCAGATGATCCCCTCCATCCTGCGGACGTCGCGCTCGGCGCGCTCCATCTCGGCCGGACCGAGGTTGGCAGCACGGCCACCGGTGAACTGCGAGGGTAACTTGTCGACGAGGCCGCCGAGACCGCCCATCTTCTTCATCTGTGAAATTTGCGACAGGAAGTCGTTCAGATCGAAGCTGTCGCCGGACTTGACCTTGTCGGCGAGCCTCTGCGCGGCGACGACATCGACGCCCTTCTGTACTTCTTCGACCAGGCCGACGATGTCGCCCATGCCGAGCACGCGGCCGGCGTGCCGCGTCGCGTCGAACACCTCGAGGCCGTCGATCTTCTCGCTGGTGCCGGCGAACTTGATCGGCGCGCCGGTGATGGCGCGCACCGAAAGCGCCGCGCCGCCGCGCGAGTCGCCGTCCATCTTGGTCAGCACGATGCCGGTTAGCGGCAGCGCTTCCCTGAAGGCCTTGGCGGTGTTCACCGCGTCCTGGCCCTGCATCGCGTCGACCACGAACAGGGTCTCGATCGGTGCGAGCGCGGCGTGCAGTTCGCGGATCTCCGCCATCAGCTTCTCGTCGACCGCGAGGCGGCCGGCGGTGTCGACGATGAGGACGTCGAAATAGTGGCGCTTGGCGTGGTCGAGCGCGGCGCGGGCGATGTCGAGCGGCGAGTCGCTCGCGCTCGACGGGAACCAGTCCGCGCCGGCCTGCCGGGTCACGGTCTTCAGCTGCTCGATGGCCGCCGGCCGGTACACGTCGACCGAGACGGTCAGCACCTTCTTCTTGCGCTTTTCAATCAGGTGCCGCGCGAGCTTGGCCGTCGTCGTCGTCTTGCCGGCGCCCTGCAGGCCGGCCATCAGGATGACCGCCGGCGGCTGGGTCGCGAGGTCTAGATCGGCCACGCCTTCGCCCATCGTCGCGGCGAGCTCGCGGTTGACGACACCGACGAACGCCTGTCCGGGCGAGAGCGAGCCGGCGACCTCGGCGCCGAGCGCGCTCGCCTTGACCCGGGCGACGAAGTCGCGCACGACCGGCAGCGCCACGTCAGCCTCCAGGAGCGCCATGCGCACTTCGCGCAGCATGTCCTGAACGTTGTCTTCGGTGATGCGGGCCTGGCCGCGCATCGTCTTGACGAGCCGGCTCAGTCGGTCGGTCAGGGCAGAAGCCATCGGGCGCGCACGCGGCCGGGCCGAAGTGCGAAAGTACACTTGAATGATGATTCTATCGTTCGGTCCCGACGCGAACGGCCCTGCGCTGGGCGCGCTCGGGCTGGCCCTGCCGAGCGTCGTCGCCCTCGCGTGCTACCTGGCCGCAGCGCTGCCGGCGCAGCGATTTTCGGCCCGCCTGCGGACCGCCCTGTTCGTCGGCTGGATCGCCCAGGGCGTGTCGATCGGCATCGACATCGCCGGCATCGGCTCGGGCGTCACCGGTGCCCGCTTCGGCTTTGCGCCGGCCCTTTCGATAACGCTCTGGCTGGTGCTCGCGGTGTACGAGCTCGAGAGCCGCCTCGTGCCCTTGCCGGTCGCGCGGCGCGCGCTGGCGGCCTGCGGCGCGGTCGTCGTCGTGCTCGCCTGGATGTATCCCGGGCGGGTCCATCCGCAGCTGGCTTCGGTCTGGGCGCCGCTCCACTGGCTGCTCGGCATCGCCTCCTATGGCCTGTTCGGCGTCGCCGTCCTGCATGCGCTCCTGCTCGACCGGGCCGAGCGGCAGATGCGCACCGCCGGGCGCGCCGGCGCGGGGCCGGCCCAGGGCCTGCCGCTGCTCAGCCTGGAACGACTGACCTTCCGCTTCGTCGCCGCTGGATTCGTCGTCCTGTCGGCCGCGATCCTGCTCGGCGCCTGGTTCGCGAGCCCCTGGCGCTGGGACCACAAGAGCGTCTTCTCGATCCTCGGCTGGGTCGTCTTCGCCGGACTGCTGGTCGGCCGGCGCGCCTTCGGCTGGCGTGGTCCGAAGGCGGCCGGGTGGCTGTACGCCGGCGCCGCCCTGCTGCTGCTCGCGTATGTGGGCTCGCGCTTCGTCGTCGAGGTGCTGCTCGTTCGGCCGCCCGCGGTGAGCGGATGAAGATCGTCCTCTTCCTGATCGCCGTGTTCGTGCTGCTCTGGCTGTTGCGCCGGGCGACCGGCCGGCGCCCGCCGCCGCCGGCGCCGCCGCGCGTCGCCGAGCCGCAACCGATGCTCGCCTGCGCGCAGTGCGGCGTGCACCTGCCGCGCGACGAGAGCTTGCCGGGCCGCGGTGGCGTGTTCTGCGGCGAGGCGCACCGGGCGGCCTTCGAGCGCACCCACCCGGACTCGAGTTGAGCAAGGCCGCCGACCTCCCGCGCGCCACTCGTCCGGCCCCGGTGGCCGACGAGTCCTGGTTCGGCGCGTTCGGTCCGACCAGCGACACCGCGGCGATGGTCGACGACTCGCATTTCGCCGCGTCGTGGCACGCCGACGGGCAGGCGGCCGGCCGGCCGTCGCGGCCCTCGCGTGCCTCGCGCGAAGTCGCCTCGACGACGTTCGAGCGCATCTACCGCGCCTTCATCGCGGCGCGCGCCGCCCTCGGCGTCGCCCTGGTCGCCACGCTGGTGGTGGGCGGTGTCTTCGGCCTGCGCCCGACGCTGGCGATCATCACTCTCAGCGTGGCCTTCGCGACCCTGGCGGTCAGCATGTGGCTGCTGCCGCGCTTTCGCCGCGGCGGCGCGCCGCACGCACTGGCCAGGCTGCGCAGCCCGCAATGGATCGCGACGATCGGCGCCGACCTCGTCTTCTTCACCGGCCTGCACATCGCTT
>JBDTUG010000259.1:0-5897 GCA_040007855.1 Caldimonas sp. | reverse complement strand
GCTTCTTCTTCCTCGAGATGAACACCCGGCTGCAGGTGGAGCATCCGGTCACCGAGTCGATCACCGGGCTCGACCTGGTGGAGCAGATGATCCGCGTCGCCGCCGGCGAGCCGCTTGCCTTCACCCAGGAAGGGATCCCGCGCCAGGGCTGGGCGATCGAGTGCCGGATCAACGCCGAGGATCCGCAGCGCGGCTTCCTGCCGAGCACCGGCCGGCTGGTCGCCTTCCGGCCGCCGCCGCAGACGATCTTTGCCGGCGCGCCGCGGCTCGGCGCCACCGGCGTGCGCGTCGACACCGGCGTCTACGAAGGCGGCGAGATCCCGATCCATTACGACTCGATGATCTGCAAGCTGATCGCGGTCGGCGCCGACCGCGGCGCGGCGATCGCGACGATGCAGGAGGCGCTCGGCGGATTCGCCATCCGCGGCGTCGCCAGCAACATCGCCTTCCAGTCGGCGCTGCTCGCCCATCCGCGCTTCGCCGCCGGCGACTTCGACACCGGGTTCATCGCCGAGGAGTTCGCGCAGGGCTTCGATCCCTCGCGCACCGCCCATCCGGATCCCGGTTTCCTGCTCGCCCTCGCGGTGGTCGTCAACCGCCGGCTGATGACGCGCTCGGCCGGCATCTCCGGCCAGCTGCCGGGCCACGGGCTGAAGGTCGGCGACGCCTTCGTCGCTGTCCAGGTCGATGCCGCCGGCAAGCGCACCGAGACGCCGGCATCGGTGCAGGTCTCGGGCGACGTCTACCTGGTGACGATCGCCGGCCGACCGCGCCGCCTGTCGCTGACCAGCGCGCTGCGTGACGTCGCCACCGCCGGCCTCGCCGACGGCAAGCCCTTCCATGCCCAGGTGGAGCGCGTCGGCCTGGCCTATCGCGTCGCCCACGGCGGCGCCCAGGTCGAGGTCCGGGTGCTGTTGCCGCGCGCCGCCGAGCTGCAGGCGCGGATGCCGTTCAAGCCGCCGCCCGACCTGTCGCGCTTTCTGCTCTCGCCGATGCCGGGCCTGCTCGTCGACGTCGCCGTCGCCGCCGGGCAGACGGTGCGCGCCGGCGAGCGGCTGGCGGTGATCGAGGCAATGAAGATGGAGAACATCCTGGTCGCCGCCAACGCCGGCGTGGTCTCGCGCGTCGTCGCAGAGAAGGGCGCGAGCCTGGCGGTCGACGACGTCATCCTCGAGTTCGAGCGTGCGGGGGCGGCGAAATGAGCGCGGCCGCGACCGATCGCCCGTTCGCCGTGCTCGGCCTCCAGCAGGTGGCGATCGGCGGGCGCAGCAAGGCGGCGCTGCGCAGCCTGTGGGTCGACATGCTGGGCCTCGAGCTGACCGGCAGCTTTCGCAGTGAGCGCGAAAACGTCGACGAAGACATCTGCACCCTCGGCAGCGGCCCGTCCCGGGTCGAGGTCGACCTGATGGAGCCGATCGATCCCGAGGGCAAGCCGGCGGTCCATGCGACGCCGCTCAACCACATCGGCCTGTGGATCGACGACCTTCCCGCCGCGGTGGCGTGGCTGAGCGGACGCGGCGTGCGCTTCGCCCCGGGCGGCATCCGGTCCGGCGCGGGAGGCTTCGACGTCTGCTTCCTGCATCCGAAGGCCAGCGCGGATTTCCCGATCGCCGGCGAGGGCGTGCTGATCGAGCTGGTCCAGGCGCCGCCCGAGGTCGTGACGGCGCTGCGCAGGACGCGATGACCATTCATTCGATCCTGAAGATGGGCGATCCGCGGCTGCTGCGCGTTGCCCCGCCGGTGACGCAGTTCAGCACCGCCGCGCTGCGCACCCTGGTCGACGACATGTTCGAGACCATGCACTCGGTCAGCGGCGCCGGCCTGGCGGCGCCGCAGATCGGCGTCGACCTGGCGCTCGTGATCTTCGGCTTCCGGCACAACGACCGCTACCCCGACGCGCCGCCGGTGCCCGAGACGGTGCTCCTCAATCCGAGCATCGAGCCGCTCGGCGACGCCGAGGAAGAGGGCTGGGAAGGCTGCCTGTCGGTGCCCGGCATGCGCGGCGTGGTGGCGCGCTTCGCGCGCATCCGCTATCGCGGCTTCGACCTCGACGGTGCGCCGATCGATCGTGAGGTCGACGGCTTTCACGCCCGCGTCGTCCAGCACGAGTGCGACCACCTGATCGGCAAGCTCTACCCGATGCGGATCCGGGACTTCAGCCGTTTCGGCTTCACCAGCGTCCTCTTTCCCGCCTTGGACCCCGACGGCGACGACTGAGGCAGGCACCGCCCTTGCCGGGCACGGCGGGATGGGCGGGGAGTGCTTGTGTAAAGGAATGTGCAGGGGAGTGATCGGCGTCGGCTGGCGGCCGGGGCCGAACGTTGAGTCAACGACGTGCCGCGGCCGCGGCCTGGCTGCTGGGCGCCTCGCGCCACTACGGAGCTCGCGACATGAACAGAAATAATCGTGCCACGGTGAACCGTGCGGTGCCCCGGGCCTGGCAGGTCTTCGTCCTTGCCGCACTCATGGTCTTCGGCGTCGCGACGCAGGCGCGCGCCCAGGGTGCCGATGTCGACCCGCCCGAGCGCGCCGCCCGGCTGAGCGACGTGACGGGCCAGGTCTGGCTGTTCAACGCCGACGCCAACGAATGGCAGAGCGTCGCCCGCAACCAGCCGCTGACGACCGGCGACCGGATCGCCACCGACAACGGCGCGCGCGCCGAAATCACGCTCGGCTCGACGACCCTGCGCCTGGACTCCACTACCGAGCTCGAGATCGTCCAGCTCGACGACGGTCGCTACGTCACCCACCTGCATACGGGCAGCGTCGCCGCTCGCCTGCGCAATGCCCAGGCGGTCGCCGAGTTCGCACTGGAAACCGACGACGGGCGCTTTCGCGCCCAGACCGTCGGCCGCTACCGCTTCGACCGCACCGATCAGTCGAGCGATCTCACGGTCGACACCGGCCAGGCGCTGTTCGAAGGTCGCAACAGCGCCTTGCCCCTGACGACCGGGCAGCACGGGCAGTTCTGGCTCGATGCCGCCGGTGCGCCGCAATACAACATGGTCGAGCCGGTGCGCGACAGCTTCGCCGGCTGGAACGACGAGCGCGACCGCGCCGAGGTGCGCCCGGTGGCAACGCGTTATGTCTCCCCCGAAATGACCGGGGCCGAAGACCTCGACCGCAACGGTGACTGGGAACAGACCCGCGAATACGGGCCGATCTGGACGCCGCGGACGGTCGCCGCGGGCTGGGCTCCGTACAGCGCCGGCCATTGGTCGTTCGTGCGACCCTGGGGATGGACCTGGGTCGACGACGCGCCCTGGGGCTTCGCCCCTTTCCACTACGGGCGCTGGGTCTACCACCGCAACAGCTGGGGCTGGGCGCCGGGAACCTACGTGCAACGCCCCGTCTACGCGCCGGCGCTGGTCGCCTGGATGGGCGGCCCGCGGGCCAGCCTCTCGATCTCGATCGGCGGCGGCGGCCCGCCGGTCGGCTGGTTCCCGCTCGCCCCGCACGAGGTCTACGTGCCGAGCTACCGGCACAGCCCGCGGTACGTGCGCGACATCAACATCACGCACGTCACCAATGTCATCAAGATCACGACCGTCGTCAACAACACGAATCGCGGCGACGACCGGCGCGAATTCGCCAATCGCAAGTTTCCCCACGCGGTGACGGTGGTGCCGGCGAGTGTCCTGACCAGCCGGCAGGCGGTCGGCCCGATGGCCGAGCGATTCCGCGGCAATCCGCAGATCCGCGCCATGGTCGCCGATCCGCGGCCGGGCCCGGTCATGATCGCGGCGCCGGTGGCCACGCCGACCGCGGCGGTCCGCCCGACGCAAGCGGGGGCACAGATTCCGGCACCGTTCCAGGGCCGTTCGCCGCGCACCTTCGGCGGCCGGCCCGGGCCGGGAATGCAGCCGGGGCAGGGGGGGGCCGCTCCGGTGGCCGGTGCGCCGCCCGCGGGTGCAGCGCCGGTCGCGGGCACGCCGCCGGTCGCTGGTACGCCGCCGGTCGGTGGTACTGCGCCGGTCGCTGGGACTGCGCCGGTCGCGGGCGTGACGCCGATTCCCGGAGCTACGTCGCGCGGCATGCGCCCGGAAGGTCCGCCGCCGCAATCGGTTCCGCCGCAGGTCGGGTCGCGCTTCGAGGGAGGCCGTCCCGACCGGGGCCGCCCGGGCCAGCCGCCCTTGGCGACGCCGCCCGCCGCCGCTGCCGCGCCGCCGGCCGCGACCGTCGCGCCGCCCGCCGCCGCGGCGACTCCGCCGGCAGCGGCGGTGGCGCCGCCCGCCGCGGCAATCGCCCCGCCGACCGCCGCGATCGCGCGGCCGCCGGTGCGCGGTGGCATCGGTCGCGAACCTGGCCAGGAGGGTCGCGGCATGCGCTCCGGCACGGCACCCACGCCGCCACTGCAGCGCGCGCCTCAGGTCGGCGAGCCGGCCCGGCCGATCGGCGCCGCGCCGGCGGTGACGGCGCCCGCCGCGATCGCGCCGCCGGCCGAAGAGCGCGTCCGCCAGAACCGGCGCGGCGGGTTCGACGAGCCGCGCCCGGGCCGGCCGCCGATGGGAGGCAACGCGCCGGTCGTCAACGCGCCGCCCGCCATTGCAGCGCCGCCGGCCGCCATTGCGCCGCCGCCGCGTGTCGTCGAATCGCCGCGCGCGGTCGCCCCGCCGCCGCCCGCGGTCGCGCCGCCGCGGGCCGCCGCGCCCGTGGTGGTCCCGGCCGTGCCGCGCCAGGCCGAAGGGGCGCGCCCGGAAGCGGTTCGCACGCCTCCCGAGTCACGAGGTAGCCGCGCCGACGCCGCTCGCCGCGACGACAAGCGCGACGACAAGCGCAACGACAAGCGCGACGAGCGGCGGGAGAACGCCGACAAGCAGCGCTGAGGCGAGGGCGGGTGGCGGGCCGGCGCGACCCGCCCGACCGGCTACCTGAGCAGCGGCTCGAGCACCGGCCAGACGTTGGCCAGGATGATCGGGTGGGCGCTCGCCAGCGGGTGGATCCGGTCGGCCTGGAACAGGGTTTCGGCCTGCGGCACGTCGGCGACATCCTTCAGCATGAACGGAACGAGTGCCGCGCCCTGACTGCGCGCCACCTCGGCAAAGAGCGCCGCGAAGCGATCGCCGTAGCTGCGCCCGTAGTTGGGCGGCAACTGCATGCCGAGGATCAGCAGCCTGGCGCCGCCAGCGGCAGCCAGCCGGGCCATGCCGGTGAGGTTGCTGCGCGTCGTCTCGATCGGCAGGCCGCGCAAGGCGTCGTTGCCGCCCAGCTCGAGGACGACCAGCGCCGGGCGGTGCAGGCGCAGCAGGGCCGGCAGCCTGGCCAGCCCGCCGGCCGTGGTGTCGCCGCTGATGCTTGCGTTGACGACGCGCGCGCCGGGATGCTCACGCGCCAGCCGCTCGCTCATCAGGGCGACCCAGCCGCTGCCGCGTTGCAGCCCGTACTCGGCCGAGAGGCTGTCGCCGACGACCAGGATCGTCTGCGCCCTGGCGGCAGCGGCGCGCGAGGGCATGGCGGCGAGGCCGGCCGGGGCGACGAGGGCCGCGCTACAGTGCGCCAGCCAGCGCCGGCGCGTGATCACGAAAAGACTCCCACCCTCATCCATGTCCCAGCCCATCATCGCCGTCGAGCGCCTCAGCAAGCGCGTGCAGGACTCGACCGGCACTCTGACGATTCTCCACGACATCGATTTCACCTTGCTGCCCGAGCGCTCGGTCGCGATCGTCGGCGCCTCGGGCTCGGGCAAGAGCACCCTGCTGTCGATCATCGCCGGGCTGGACACGCCGAGCGAAGGAACGGTGCGCCTGGCCGGCATCGACCTGTTCGCGATCGACGAGGATGCCCGCGCCGCGGTCCGCGCCGAAAAGCTCGGCTTCGTGTTCCAGAGCTTTCAGCTGCTCGCCAACCTCAACGCGCTCGAGAACGTGATGCTGCCGCTCGAGCTGCAGGGCCGCTCC
>JBDTUG010000258.1:0-5904 GCA_040007855.1 Caldimonas sp. | reverse complement strand
ACTTGGCTACGAACCAAGGGGTCGTGGGTTCGATTCCTGCCAGCCGCACCAGAACTTCTCGTTCTAGAACAACAGCTTAGAGGCGCAAGCCTTTAGGCTGTTTTTCTTTCTGCGCGGGTTTTTGCGCGACCTTTCCTACTTCATCCGTTCACCACCCGAAGTAGCGTGGTCCGATCCAGCGTTTCCTTCACCTTGTTGGCTTCCTCCACCAAGCGCGAGATCGTCGCTGTCGCATAGTGGCCCGGCATGCTATTTACGGCATGTCCGAGCAACAATGCTCGGTCTTCCTCCGAAACACCAGCCTCTCGCAGCCGCTGTTGCCAGACGCGGGGCCGCACGGTTCAGTACCGTACGCACGACTTCCAAGCTGCGGTTGACGGTGGCGTTCTTCGCGCCATCGGCTGCACGTTCTTCCTTGAAGCTCTCCATCGAGTCGTTGCAAACGTCTCGCAGGGGCAAGCTGCCGATGTACGGCAACAGAATCGTGACGTGGTAACCGATGACTTCCAAAGTTCGCACCTCGCGCTGCTTGCATTCGATCAGGTACTTCTGAGCAGCAGTTGCGAACAACTGGTCAGAGCCTTCTCGAAGTTCGTATTCGCGTTTGGCGTCGATTTCAGCTTGCCGCGCCCTGAGCCAGGCTCGGCGTCGTCCTGACTGGACTTGCCGAGTCTGGCAAAGATGCGCTCGCCCTTGTACTGCTTGTTGATCGTTCGCTCGCCGGTTCGGCTGGCGAGGATGCCTTGCATCCGAGTTGGCATGCGTGAACTCCTTTCCCGTTGATGCGACCCGGGCGCCCTCGGTCGGCAAGAGCTGTGTCTTGTCGAACCCGATACCGCGGCTGCCCAGCGGAATTTCTGTGAGGCAAGTTCTGATCTGCCGGTCGAAGATCGTCCGACCGACACCGAGATAGGAAGCGGCATCTCGATGGCGCTGCTGCCGACGTCGTCGGAACGGCAGGCGCGGCGCTGCTACCAACCAGCGCACAGGCCGCCACACCTGCGGCCAGCACGTCGACCAACCCGACTACCCGAAGCGCAACGTCGGCAAGGCCGGAGGCATGCCTGTCAACCAGGCTATGGGCTTCAGCTACCCCGACTCGGGTTCACCCTGCGTGGCGCTGCGTATCGGCTCGGCGGTACCGGGCGGCGTGGGCCCGAACAAGGGCATCGTCGCGTACAGCACGCTGTGCACCTCCTCTTTTCGTCCGGTCGCCGTGATAGGGCGCCTGACTCTTGATCGTGGTGCGGCGCAATAGGCTCAGCACTTGCCAAGTGGCTTTGTGCTTTTTCGGTGAGCTTACCGGCACTTGCTTATTTCGCTTCGCGCGCAAAGTGCTTCAGCGACACGATCAGCTGTCTGTCTTTGGCGCCGAAGCCTTCGAAGCCGTGGTGGCGGTAGAAGGCCACGGCAGGTTCGTCCTTGGCATCGACCACCAGGGCAAAGACGGCGACCTCGGAGCGGACCGCGCGGACGGCTGCATCTGCCAGCAGGGCACTGCCCAACTTCTGTCCGTGGAAAGCCTGATCGACGGCGAGGCGGCCCACCCGGGCCACCGGCACGGACGGGTAGCGGGGAAGCCGCTTCGTCATCGCTTCTGGCAGGTCGGTCAACGGCACACCTCCGGCCGCGAGCGTGTAGTAGCCGGCTACCTTGCAGGTACTGATCTCAACGGCGACATAGCAGGCGCTGGCCCTGCGGCGCACGTCTTGCGTTGCCTGGCGGGCGAAATAGATGTCCAGCGCTTCGACGCCGCAGGAGAAGCCGTCTCGGGCGTGGCCGGCGCCCAGAACCTCGACGCGGAAGTCCAAAGTCACTTCGAGTCAGCGATCAACCGTTTGCGGGCCTTGAGCGCACGCTGCATCGCCGGGGCCAGCGGCGGCGGGTTGAGCAGCAACTCGGCGAAGCGCTGTTGATCGTCGACGGACAGCCGGATGATCTGCGCGTCCTCGATGGTTTGGTGCGCATCCTTCAGGGCCGCAGCCACCAAGAAGTCACTGATGCTTCGACCCTGGAGCTCAGCTGCTCGGCGAACGACCGCCAGGGCGTCGGGGGCAATGCGCGCTTCGACGCGGGCGGTACGGGTGGTTTCTTGGGTGGCCATGGCTGTTCTCGGGTTGATCAATAATGTACGTTGTTCTACCGTACATTGTCAACAGCCCCAACCGCCAGGAGCCCTGCACGTCAAGTCGGCGCCTGGGGACGCGAAGTCAATGCTGCGCCGGTTCATGCGACGGCGTGATCGAACCTGAAGTGACTTTGAAGATCGCAGTTCGTCGAAGCACGAACTGACTTCCGAGGTCCGCACGGCCACCCACCTGGCAAGTTCTCATTCAGAAATTGAACGAATCAGGGGCGCAAACGGCGTCCCATGTTTGTTCCTGAATAGCGACGAAACTCAGCAGGTTCACTCCTTGAGCTAGCCAGGTCTGACGATGGCAGTACCGCAACAGGAGGTATGCCATGCCCATCAACCGAGTCCAGTTTCAACCAGGGCTGTCGATTGCCGAGTTCATGAGCCAGTTCGGATCCGAGGAGCAGTGCGAGGCTGCGTTGATCGCTGCACGGTGGCCCGAAGGCTTCTCTTGCCTTGCCTGCGGTGGTCCGACACGGCAATTGCGGCGAGATCCCTTCGCTAGCCGCGCCGGCTCATGTCGGCCCGGAAGCGCCGCTGGTCGGGCCGGCAGTGCCGCTGGTAGGGCCGGCAGTGCCGCTGCCGGCGCCGCGACTTCTTCGCCGGCCACCCTCCAGAAAGTCGTCGGGCTCCTGCGGCAGCGCCGCGAACACGGTGCGCCACATGACGGCGTTCTTCGGGTTGCAGGCGCAGGCGACGCCCGTGCCGCCACAGTCGCATTGCTTCCACGGCACGAACGGATGCTCCTCGCAGATCCAGCGCGAGCCTTGGCAGATGGGGCAGTAGGGTTCCACCTCCGCAACCAGGGCAACCGACGTTCCCGCGTGCCGGCGCCGGAGCCGATCCGCCAGGGGCGGGCGGCTGTCCCCGATTGACCACATGCGGCGATTGCCGAAGACTCGGCCCGACGCCACCCGTTCGGCTAGGCATTCGCGCCGGCCGATGCAGCGCATGCCTTCCCGCTCATCGCTCCCCGTTCTCGTCGCCGGCGCCGGCATCGGCGGCCTGGCCGCCGCGCTGGCCCTGGCGCGGCGCGGCTTTTCGGTCACGGTGCTCGAGCAGGCGGCCGAGATCGGCGAGATCGGCGCCGGCATCCAGCTCGGCCCCAATGCCTTCGCCGCCTTCGACGCGCTCGGCATCGGCGAGCGTGCCCGCGCCCGCGCCGTCTACACCGAGCGGATGGAGATGCTCGACGCGATCGACGGCACGGTGATCTGCTCGGTGCCGTTCGGCGATGCCTTCCGGCAGCGCTTCGGCAACCCGTACGCGGTGATCCATCGCGCCGACGTGCATGCCTCGCTGCTCGAAGGCGTGCGCGAGACGGAGCGGATCGAGCTGGTGACGAGCACCCGGGTCGAACGGGTCGGGCAAGGTCCCGACGGCGTTGCCGTGATCGATGCGTCGGGCCGGCGTCACGAGGGCGCGGCGCTGATCGGCTGCGACGGCGTGAAGTCGGCGGTGCGCCAGGCGCTGGTCGGCGACCCGGTGCGCGTCTCGGGTCATGTCGTCTACCGCGCCGTCGTCGACGCCGCCGACTTCCCGGCCGACCTGCGCGTCAACGCGCCGGTGGTCTGGGCCGGGCCCGGTTGCCACCTCGTGCACTACCCGCTGCGCGGCGGCGAGCAGTTCAACCTCGTCGTGACCTTCCACAGCCGCGGCCGGGAGGAGTGGGGCGTGCGCGAAGGCAGTGCCGCGGAAGTGCAGTCGTACTTCCAGGGCATCGGCGAGCGGCCGCGCCAGCTGCTCAGCCTGCCGCAGAGTTGGAAGCGCTGGGCCACCGCCGACCGTGAGCCGATCGGGCGCTGGACCTTCGGCGGCTGCACCCTGCTCGGCGACGCGGCGCACCCGCTCCTGCAATACCTTGCCCAGGGCGCCTGCATGGCGCTGGAGGACGCGGTGACGCTGGGCGAGGCGCTGCGCGCGCACGGCGACGACCTCGAGGCCGCGCTCGACCGCTACCAGCGCTCGCGGATCACCCGCACCGCCCGGGTCGTGCTGATGACGCGCGAGATGGGCCGGATCTACCACGCCCAGGGGGTCGAGCGGCTGGTCCGCAACGAGCTCTGGAAGGGTCGCACGCCCGAGCGCTACTACGATGCGCTCGAGTGGCTGTACGGCTGGCGCGTCGAGCACTGCCTGGCCGCCTGAGTCAGCTGCGCAGAAGGGCAGAAGGGCAGAAGGGCAGGGCAAGCCTGCGGGCCATCGAGGTCCGGCAGGCCGAGGCGCCTGGCCGTGCTCGGCGACTCGTGAACGTCTCGCAGGTGCGCGACGACATTCAGCCCCGGCTTGTCGGCGTCCTTGCCGGCGTCTCCAGCTCTTTCCTGCGCGCTGCCATCTGCCTGCCGAGCCCGGCGAGGTCCATCGTCGAGCGACGGCACTTCGGGAACATCTCGGTGTGCTCCTCGAGGACGTGGTGGCCGATGTAGTCGCCGAGGACGCGGACCTTGGCGTCGTAGTACTCGCTGTCGGGGGCGGCGGCCTCGATCTGCGCGATCAGATCCTTGGCTGACGCGTGCTCGATGAAGGCTTCGTCGAGCATGTCGTCCTCGATCCCGGCGGCACGGGCGGCCGGATAGAAGATTTCTTCCTCGATCTGCGCATGGACCGTGAGCATCGCGCAGACCTTCAGCGCCAGGGCCTGGCGCTGCGGCCCGGGCGCGCTCTTCTTGGCCAGCTTGTCGAACTGCTTGAAGATCTTGTCGGCGGCCATGTGCTCGTTTACCAAGAGATCGACGGCGTCGTTTGGACGCATCTTCGGCGGCGTCGTGTTGGCCGGCGTGTTCTCTCGGTAGGGTTTCTTGGCGGCGGTCGGCGGGCGCTTCGCGGCCGCGCCCTTCCTTGCCGGAACTTTCTTCGCGGGCGACCTCTTCGCCGTTGCCTTCTTCGCGACTGTCTTCTTGCTGGTGGCCATGCTGTTCCCTTCGCTGCGGTGTGGTTCGAACCGGCGCGTTTGCCGGGCAGCGAACGGTAGGAGGGCGGCCTGCGGGGGCCGGCAGGGCGAGTCCGCTTCGCGCTGTAGGAAGACGCCGAAAGCCACGTGTCGCGAAAGGTTCCCTCGCCCGACGCGGCAGGCAACGAAAAGAGCCGCCCGAGGGCGGCTCCCATGGCGCAGCGACGCCTCAGCTGCCCGACGCGACGCCCTTGCCGGTACCCGCGAGCACCGGTACGACAGCGCGTGCCGGGGCGCGGCGGGCGACGCGCAGCGTCTCCATCCCGAACGAGTTGTAGGTCCGCTTGCTCAGCGGCCCGACCAGCGCCGGGTCCGGGCGCGCCGTGCTGGCATCTGCTCAGCACGACGCTCTATCTATGCCGGCATGCCGACAAGAAAGCACCTGCCGGCGCGCACCCGCGCCTTCATCGGCTTCCTGGTCGAGACCTTCGGCGGCGAGGACCGCGATCCCTGGCTGCTCGCCGCCGTCTGCGAGACGCAGCCTTCGGTGGCGCCGCCACGCGTCGCGAAGGCGGCCGCCGCCGCGGCCCAGGCCTAGCTAGCTAGCTAGCGGCCGGCCGGCGCCTCGATGAACGGCGGCACCGGCGGCGCCAGCGTCCGGCACTCCTCGAAGGCGCGGATCGTGCAGTGGGCGCAGATCTCCCGGTCGAGGCGGCCGAAGATGGTCGCGATGGCGATCCGCTTGGTGGCAAAGACGTGTTCGCTTCCCAGCTCCTCGAGAAATCCGACCTTCTGCCAAAGCGCGAGCACCGGGCCGCGCGGCCGGTGGAAGTACAGGTCGCCGCCGGCGGCGCGCCGGGTGATCATCTCGGCGCGCCAC
>JBDTUG010000257.1:0-5913 GCA_040007855.1 Caldimonas sp. | reverse complement strand
TCGCGGTGAGCAGGATGTTGTCGGGCGCGATGTCGCGGTGAAAGCACTGCGCCGCGTGCATGACGGTGAGCGCGTCCAGCAGGGGAAACAGCCAGGCGCGCAGCTCGGCCTCGCTCGGCGCGTGGCCGAGCGAGGCGAGCGCCGCCTTGAGGGTCGGCCCTTCGTAGAACGGCATCGCCATGTAGGCGGTGCCGTTCTCTTCCCAGAAGCGGTAGACCTTGACCAGCGATGGGTGGTCGAAGCGGGCGAGCAGGCGGGCTTCGTTGACGAAGCTCTTCAGCCCGGCCTTGAAGGTGTCGAGGTGGCGCTCCGACTTGACGACGATCGCCGACGAGCCCGCGACCCGCGACGCCATCGACGCCGGCATGTATTCCTTGACTGCGACCTTGCGCTGCAGCGAAATGTCCCAGGCGAGGTACACGATGCCGAAACCGCCTTCGCCGATCAGGCCGGTGATCTCGTAGTCGAGCAGCTGGGTGCCGATCGGCAGGGTGTGGCCGAGCGGCGCCGCCGCCGACCGCTGCGAGGGCGGGCGGATGATGGTGCGATCGTCGTCGTCAGGTGCGCTCACGCCGGTACCTTCGTGTCGCGCGCGCCGGCCGTCGCCCCCCGGGCGCCCCGGCGGGCCTTGTACTGCACCCGGGCCGGAGCGGCCGCGGCGTCAAGGACAGGGCACGATCTTGAACTCGACACGCCGGTCGAGCACGTCGAAGCCATTGTCGGTCCCGCTGCCGACGATGTTCTGCCGAAAGCCCATCCCCTCGGCCTTGGTTCGGGCGGCGAGCGCCGGCTGCTCGGCGGCCAGGCGCTGGCGGATCGTCGCCGCCCGCTTGAGCGAGAGCGCGTCGTTGATCGCCGCCGGGCCGCTCTTGCTGGTGTGGCCGACGACCGTCGTGCAGCTGCCCGCGGTGATCATGCCGCGCGCGATCTGGCGCAGCCACATCTGGTAGGCGCCGCTGATCTTCGGATCGGCCCAGAACTCGACGCTTCCCGGGTTGAACAGGAACTTGACGCCCAGCTCGTTGTAGGCAATGCCGAGGGCGACGATCCGGCCGAACGCCTGCTCCGCCTCGGCGGTGTTGCCGAGCTTGATGTTGCTCAGGTAGACGCCGCTTTCGGCGCGCAGCTGCTGCCCCTGCGGCGTGGCCAGAGCGGTCTTGTACTGGCCGAGCGCGTCCTGGTAGCGCTCCGCGTTGTAGAGCGTGGTGGCCTCGGTGATCACGGTCGCGACGCCGATCCGCTCCATGTAGTACGGGTCGGCGCGCTGCCCCGGCGTGGCCGAGGTCGTCTTGGCGTAGCCCTCGATCACCTTGTCGCGGATCAGGACCGGGCTGTCCTTGTAGTAGCGCGACGGCGTGGCGTCGAGGTTTTCCGCGCGCGCCAGCGCCGAGGCCTGGGCGACGACGAGGCCGGTGCGGATGTCGGTGAGGGCCAGGCTGAGCCGCACCGTCGGCTTGGCGGCGGTCGGCACCCGGGTCATGGTGCCGGTCAGCAGGTACTGGGCGCGGGTCAGGTTGGCCGACTGGAACGGCAGGAACTCGAACTGCGGGAAGTTGGCCGCCATCCGCTGCGTGACGCGCCGCTCGAACAGCAGGGTGGTTTCGGTCTGCTGGCCGGTGATCATGTCGAGCATCGGGTCGAGAACGATGCTGCGCTTGGGCGTCTTCGTGTCCGGCTTGCTGAGCGTCGACTCGATCCGGGCCAGGAACGAGGGGAGCTTGCCGGTCTGCGCGACCAGGCTGTCGGTCGCTTCGGCGGCCGCCTTCTCGAAAGGCTGGGGCTCCGACGAGGAGCAGGCGGCGACGAGCGCGGCCCACGCCAGGACGAGCCCGGCGGCGAGCGCGCGTCGCGGGCGGCGGGCGGTGGCGAGGGCCTTCATTTGCACTCTCTCTTGAAGAAGCTGGTTTCGGCAGCGGTGATGCGTTCGAGCGAGGCCTTCTGCAGGATCTCCGTGCAGCGGGCCTGGCGTTCGGCAGCGCTTCCCGGGGGCCGGAGGTCGTCGGCCGGCAAGGACACGGCCGTGGCCGGGGTCACGGTCGGGCTCGGCGCGGCGGCCAGCGCGGGAGTCGGCGTCACGACCGGCGGTCGCAGCGCCGTTGCCGGCGGCGTCATGGCACCGGCCGGCGCGGGTGCGCCGCTGGCGGGCGGGCCGGAAGCGGTGACCGGGCCCTTGGCGACGACGAGCGCACCGGCAACGGCACGCGTCGTCGCGGCGGTGGTCGGCGCGGCGCCGGCGGCGGCGGTGCCGAGCGGATCGGGAAGCACCGCCGTCGCCGGCAGCGGCGTCGTCCGCGGCGGCGTCGGGGTGGCGGCCGCGGGCACGGCGAGCGCCGGCGTCGCCGCCACCGGACGGGGCGTCTGCCGGGCGTAGAACTGAAGCCCCAGGGCGGCGACGCCGATCAGGGCACCGGTCCCGGCCACCAGGCCGTACAGCGTGCGTTTGCCGAACAGGTGACGCGCCGCTCCGTAACGCATCCATGAAGGCGCGCGTTCGGCCGGGCGCGGC
This sequence comes from Caldimonas sp., assembly GCA_040007855.1. Classification (GTDB taxonomy): domain Bacteria; phylum Pseudomonadota; class Gammaproteobacteria; order Burkholderiales; family Burkholderiaceae_C; genus Schlegelella_A. The sequence continues at coordinate 3,407 of JBDTUG010000257.1, read as the reverse complement.
GGCAGGCTGTCGGCGCCGGCCCGAGCCGGGGTGCGTGTGCCCGCCGGGGCGGCCGGCTTCGCAGCCGCCGCGGCCGGCGCCGCCGGCGCGCTCTTCGCGGCGCCGCCGCCGAGCGCCATCAGTGGCCGGTCGGGGACTGTGATCTCGCGCTCGCCGGCCTGGCCGCCGAGAAACGGCTCGTGCATCAGGTCGCGCGGCGGCGCGAGTTCGACCGGCTCGGGGGCGTCGATGTCGCCCATCAGGCTGCGGAACTGGAGGTGGTCGCGCGGCCGGCGCTCCGGCTCGACCGCCAGGGCGGCGTCGATCGCCGCCAGGAATCGCTCGCTGTACAGGCCGGCCGCCACCACCGAGAGCGGCCGGACGTGATCTTCGGCAAGCCGATCGGCAGCCGGGGCGGGCGCGCTGCCGGTGATCGCCGTGTAGACGACCGCCGCGAGCGCGTACAGGTCGGTCCAGGCGCCGCGGGTCGTCTCGGCGGCGCTGCCGTATTGCTCGATTGCCGCGAAGCCCGGCTTGAGCGCCGTCGCCGGCACATGACGCAGCGCGGCGATCGCCTGCTCGGCGGCGCCGAGGCCGAGCAGCACCGGGCCGACCGGCGTCAGCACGATCCCCTCGGGGGCGATGTTCTGGTGCCAGACGCCGGCGTCGTGAAGCAGCGTGACGGCGTTGAGGATCGGCTTCAGCCAGGTCCGGAGCTCCGCCTCGCCGGGTACGTGGCCGAGCTCGGCGAGCGCGCCCTGCAGGGTCGGACCCTCGTAGAAGGGCATGACCGTGTAGGCCGTGCCGTTCTCTTCCCAGAAACGGTAGACCTTAACCAGCGAGCCATGGTCGAACCGGGCGAGCAGGCGCGCTTCGCTGACGAAGCTCTTCAGCCCGGCCTTGAAGACGTCGCGATCGCGTTCGGCGTCGACGGCGACGGCGGTGCCGCCGGCGACCCGCGAGGCCAGGTCGGCGGGCAGGTACTCCTTGATCGCCACCTTGCGGTGCAGCGAGTCGTCCCAGGCGAGGTAGACGATGCCGAAGCCGCCCTCGCCGATCAGACCGGTGATCTCGTAGTCGCGCAGGCGGGTGCCGAGCGGCAAGGTGCGGCCGTGCGTCGACCGGGCGCCGGCCGGCTCTGCTCGTTCATCGATCGCGTGTGCCGGGTTCATCACCATGCGCTTGCGCTGGCTCCTGCCGGTGGGTTTGTGCCGTGTCGGCCCGGCCGGCGCGCGCCGACTGTCGCCGTGCCGAGCGAGCGAGTCATTGTCACGCCTCGCGCCGCCGCCGGCGCCCTGCGCAGCCGGCGGCGCGACGAACTAAGTCACGCCATTCCAGCGGGCGGCGGCCCGGCTGCGCGGCGGGCGAAGAAGCTCATGCCCTCCATCGACAGCACGAGGGTGCCGTCCTGGTTGAGCACCTCGGACCGGCTGCGCGTCAAGCCGACCCCCGGCCGGCTGGTCAGCGGCCGCGACGCGAGGACGGTGATCCGCATGCGCAGGACGTCGCCCGGATACACCGGCGCCGGCCAGGACAGACGCTCGACGCCGGGCGAGCCGAGGCTGGCCGCGTGCAGCAGGTAGCCCTCGCACATCATCCGCATCGCCATCGCGCAGGTGTGCCAGCCGCTCGCCGCGAGCCGACCGAACAGCGAGCTCGCCGCGGCGTCGTCGTCGAGATGGAAGGGCTGCGGGTCGAACTGGCGGGCGAAGTCGAGGACCGCCTCGCGGGTGACCTCGCAGCGGCCGAACTCGCGCACCTGGCCGACTTCGAAGTCTTCCCAGTAGAGGCGGGACTGCGGGACGGCGGAGCGGGAAGTTTCGGTGTCGTTCACGGACGGAGCAGCGGCGGGCGGAGAAGCACAGGATAGCGAGGCGGCCGGACCGGCCGATCCGGTGGCGAATACGAGCTCGGCGGCGGCCAGGTCTTCGAGCGCACTGCCGACCGACTTGAAGAGGGTGATCTCGGCATCGCCGCTGCGCCCCGCCGCCTCGCCGCGGCACAGCGCCGCGAGGGTGCCCTGCAGGGCAGCCGGCGAAAACCGCCCTTCGGCGATCGCATCGAGCACGTCGCCCGACTTGGCGAGCGCCTCTTCGGTGTCGACGAAGACGCGGCTGCGCGCGAAGCATTCGCCATCGCTCTCGCGCATCGCCGGCGTGAAGCTGCCGATCAGGTCGACGTGCGTTCCCGGCTGCAGCCAGGCGCCGCGCAGGAGCGGCTCGCCGGCCAGCGTCGCGCAGCTGACGATGGCGGCGCCGGCCACCGCGGCTTTCAGGTCGGCGACCGCTTCGGCGGCGAAGCCGCGCGCGCGCAAGGTGCCGGCCAGCGCTTCGGCGGCGGCGGCGCGGCGGCTCCACACCGCCACCGAGGCGATCGGCCGGACCGCGCGCATCGCCTCGGGCAGCAGCGCGGCGACCCGGCCGGCGCCGACGACGAGCAGCCTCCCGGCATCGGCGCGGGCGAGGAAGGAGGCGGCGAGCGCCGAGGCGGCCGCGGTGCGCCGCGCCGTGATCTCGTCGCCGTCGATGAGGGCGAGCGGCGCACCGCTGGCGGCGTCGTGCAGCAGGTAGGTCGAATGCAGGGCGGGCAGGCCATGTGCGGCGTTGCCCGGGAAGATCGAGACCGTCTTGATGCCGAGGTGGCCGCCGGCGCGCCAGGCGGGCATCAGCAACAGCGTGCCGCCGCCGGCCGCGGGGTCACCGACCCGGTGCACGTGCCGCGGCGGCACTTCGGCGCCCGCGACGAAGGCGCGCCGCAGGGCCTCGATCAGGGCCGGAAAAGGGAGGGCGCGACGGGTCTCGTCGGCGTCGATCGTGAGAAAGGACAAGGCGCGGGCGGGGACGGCGGACGGAGCCGCCGAGTATCGCCGCGTCGCTCAGCTGCCGAAGAAGTGGCGGAACACGTCCGGCTCGGTGACCTCGCGGATCGCCAGGCCATCGACAGGCTCGCGGACCGGCTGCGACGCGGTCGCTGGCTCGAGCTCGGCCGGCCGGGTCGCGTCCCACGGTCCGTTGGTCGCGGCGACGATCCGCCGGGCCAGGGAGCCGGCCAGCGACGGCAACTCTTCCCACTCGATCGCGTCGGCCGGCTTGGGCCGGTAGCCGCGCGAGTAGACGGACGAGAAATGGAAGGTGGCGGGGGCGTGGCGCATGGTGGATTGCTCCGTTGGGCTGAACGCAACCTTAGCGTCGGAGCGGTGCGCCGGTGCCCCGAACAAGGGGCGCGTTGCGGTGCAGATCGCGCCCGAGCGGCCGCCGGAGCGAGCGTCCGTGACCGAGTTCCCGCCGCCCCGCCGGTCAGCGCATCCGCACTTCGCCGTGCTCACCGAGCCCGGTCGGCGGCTTGCCGGTCACGACCGCCTTGGCCATCTCGTACAGCTGGACGATCTTGCTTTCCTTCACGTCCCAGTAGTTGGCGTGGACGATCTG
>JBDTUG010000256.1:0-5926 GCA_040007855.1 Caldimonas sp. | reverse complement strand
AAGTGCTCGACGTCGCCAGCGAAGCCGACCGGCAGATCGTCAGCGTCCGCTTCCACGGCCTGATCCGCGAAGAGATCGACGCGGTCGCCGAGCCCTTCGACGAAGTCTGGCACCTCGTCAAGCCGGCCGACGGCAGCCGCGAGTGGGCGATCGCCGGCATCCAGCAATCGGCCGGACCGCTCGCCCGCGCGGCTTGAAGCTCTTCGTCGTCACCGGCGCCTCGCGCGGCCTGGGCGCCGCGCTCGCCGGGCGCTTGCTCGGCGATGCCGGGCATACCGTGCTCGGCATCTCGCGCCGGCAGAACGCAGAACTCGCTGCCCTGGCGCAAGCGCATGGCTCGCGCTGCGAGCAATGGAGCGCCGACCTCGGCGAGCCGATCGGCGTTGCCGCGCGGCTCGCCGACTGGCTGGCCGCGCAAGGGGCGCACGCTTTCATCGAGGCGACCCTCGTCAACAACGCCGGCGTGCTCACAACGATCGGCGCGCTCGAGAACTGCAGCGACGCCGAGCTGTCGGCGGCGTTGCGGGTTGGCCTCGAGGCCCCCCTGCTGCTCTCGGCGGCGTTCCTGCGCGCGACGGCCGAGTGGCACGGCGAGCGGCGCGTGCTCAACATCTCGTCCGGCCTCGGCCGGCGGGCGATGGCGGGCCAGGCGACCTACTGCGCCGCCAAGGCCGGCGTGGACCATCTCTCGCGCGCCCTCGCGCTCGACCAGGCCCTGCTCGCCCACGGCGCGAAGATCGTCTCGCTCGCCCCGGGCGTGATCGACACCGACATGCAGATGCAGCTGCGCGGCGCCTCCGGCGCCGCCTTCCCCGAGCAGGCCGTCTTCCTGCACCTGAAGCAGGCCGGCCAGCTGGCGTCGAGCGACGCCGCGGCGGCGCGGATCCTCGCCTTCCTGGCGCGACCCGACTTCGGCGCCACGCCGGTCGCCGACGTCCGCGACGCCTGAGGCGCCGGCGCCCACCGGCGCCGCCTGCAGCCTGCGCGACAATCTCGCGCCACCCGGCCTGAGCCCCGCGCGCACCCGCCGCGACCCGGAGACCCCCGCCATGCCACGACCCGCGCTCGCCGCCTTTCCTTCGGCCGCGCTCCTGTTGGCCGCCCTCGCGTCGGCCGCCTTCCTCTCGGCCTGCGCGCCGATGCCGCCGGCCGGCGCCGCGCGGGCCGCAGGCACATCGTCGGCGAGTCCGCCCGGCACCGGCGCAGCAGCCGCCGCCGGCGCTGGCGAGACGATCGCCCCGAACGCCAACCTGCACGTCCAGGGCATCCCGCCGATTCCGAAGAGCCTGGCCGACGAGGTCGGGCGCTACACCGACTTCCGCGGTCACTTCTTCGTCGACTGGCATCCGAGCCGGCGCGAGATGCTGGTCGCCCATCGCAAGGCAGGCGCCAGCACGGCGCAGATCCATCGGCTGGCCGGGCCGCTCGGCGAGCTCGAGCAGCTGACCGACTTCGCCGATAGGGTGGTCAAGGCCAGCTACGAGCCGTTGGTCGGCGACGCGATCGTCTTCGAGCGCAGCAGCGGCGGCGATGAGGCCGACCAGATCTACCGGCTCGACCTGGCGACCCGGAAGGTGACGACGGTCTCGGAGCCGGACCTGCGCAACGACGTGCAGGGCTGGCTGCACAAGACCAGCCGCCTTCTCTATCTCTCGCTGCCGCTCGATCGCACCGCCAGCGGCGGCCGCCGCGCCGAGATCACGCAGACGCTGACCCTGGTCGACCCGGCCCATCCGCAGACCCGGCGCAAGCTCGCCGAGCTGCCGGGCGGCGGTTGGGAGGTGGGCGGGGTGTCGTGGGACGACCGCCGGCTCAGCCTGACCCGCTATCTGTCGGCCGGCGAATCGCAGGTCTGGCTGCTCGACATCGCCAGCGGCGAGCGCAGGCAGGTCCTGCCGGCGCCCGGCAGCACCGAGAAGGCGACCTACTTCGCCGGCCCGTGGAAGCGCGACGACTCGGGCCTGTTCGTGGTCAGCGACCGCGGCGGCGAGTTCCGCGAGCTCATGTTCCACGGGCTCGCCGACGGCCGCCTCAGCTCGCTCACCCGCCACGTCAAGGGCGACATCAAAGGCCTCAGCCTGAGCGGGGACGGCCGCCTGCTCGCCGCACTCGCCAACATCGAGGGACGCGTCGGGCTGATGTTCTTCGACGGCGACGTGTTCAACGAGCTGCCGTCTCCGGCGCTGCCCGACGGCAGCGTCGGCACGGCGCGCTTCCATCCGCGCCTGCCCCTGCTCGCCTATGCGCTGAACAGCAGCAAGGGCCCGAGCCAGATCGGCACCGTCGCCCCGGCCGACGGCGCGTCGCTGGCCTGGACCCGCCCGTTCGCGCCGCCCGGCGTCGACACGGCGCGCTTCGGCGATCAGCGGATCGTGCGCTGGAAGAGCTTCGACGGGCGCGAGATCTCGGCCATCGCCACCCTGCCGCCGGCGCGCTTCGCCGGCAGGCGGCCGGTGCTGATCAACATCCACGGCGGGCCCGAGGCCCAGAGCGGCTTCGGCTTCATGAACCGCTCCAACTACTTCCTGGAAGAGCTCGGCATCGCCGTGATAGAGCCGAACGTGCGCGGCTCGGCCGGCTTCGGCAAGACCTTCCTCTCGCTCGACGACGGCATGAAGCGCGAAGACTCGGTGAAGGACATCGGCGCCCTGCTCGACTGGATCGCCAGCCAGCCGAACCTCGACGCGTCGCGCGTCCTGGTCACCGGCGGCAGCTACGGCGGCTACATGAGCCTGGCGGTCGCGACCCACTATGCCGACCGGATCGCCGGGGCGATCGACGTCGTCGGCATCTCCAACTTCGTGACCTTCCTGCAGAACACCGAAAGCTATCGGCGCGACCTGCGCCGGGTCGAGTACGGCGACGAGCGCGACCCGGCGATGCGCGAATTCCTGATCCGCATCTCGCCGCTCACCAACGCGGCGAAGATCACCAAGCCGCTCTTCGTCGTGCAGGGCCGCAACGACCCGCGCGTGCCCTACACCGAGGCCGAGCAGATCGTCGCCCGGGCCCGCGCCAACGGTACCCGGGTCTGGTACCTGCGCGCCGAGAACGAAGGGCACGGCTTCGCGCGCAAGGAAAACGCCGACTTCCAGTTCTACGCGATGGTCATGTTCATGCGCGAGACGCTGCTGAAGTAGACGCGCGGGCCGGCGGCGCGGCGCCGCGGACCGCCTCCGCGGGCCGCCCCGAGATCGCCGGGCCCGATGCCCCGGTTCGCCAAAAACTACCGGCCAACCCACGCAAGGGCTTGAAGCGACTGCAACTGGGCCGGCCGGGTCCCGCGCCCGGGCGTACATGCCGCAAGGTATGGATGTCATTGCTAACAAATAAAGCCGGGTTCGCGCCCCCGGCCTGTGGTCAAGTCTCGGCAACGCGATCTGCGCACCGTGCAGACGCCCAACCCGAAGGCAAAGCCCCGCCGATGTCAGGTCTGTCCATCGCTCCCGATCGCTTCCGCCAGGTCGCTGCCCGCCTGCCCGGACGCGGCGCCGGCGCCGGCTGGATCAAGCGCGACGAGGCGATCATGGGAACCTCGATCGGCGTCGAGCTGTGGAGCGACGACCCGGTCGCCGGCCACGCCGCGATCGACTCGGTGATGGCCGAGATGCATCGCATCGACCGGGCGATGAGCCCGCACAAGGCCGACTCCGAGCTCTCGCGCATCAACCGCGAGGCCGGCGCCGCGCCGGTGCGGCTGAGCGAGGAAATGACGAGCCTGCTCGCCCGCGCCGAGGCTTTCGCCCTGCTCTCCGGCGGCGCCTTCGACATCACCTACGCCGCCGTCGGCCATCTCTACGATTACCGCGAGCGGGTCCGGCCGAGCGAGGCGGCGCTGGCCCGCGCCCGCGCTGCGGTCGGCTGGCGCCATCTCGTGCTCGACTGGCCGGCGCGCACCGTTCGCTTCGCGCGGCCGGGCATGCGCATCGACCTGGGCGGCTTCGCCAAGGGCCACGCCGTCGACAACGCGGCCGTCATCCTGCAGGAGCGCGGCATCGCGCATGCGATGGTGAGCGCGGGCGGCGACAGCCGCGTCATCGGCGACCGGCGTGGCCGGCCCTGGACGATCGGCGTGCGCGATCCGCGCCGGCCGAGCGGCGAGATGGTGGCTGTGCTGCCGCTCGTCGACGTCTCGATCTCCACCTCGGGCGACTACGAGCGCTTCTTCGAGGAAGGCGGCGAGCGCTTCCATCACCTGATCGACCCGTCCACCGGGCGCTCGCCGCGCGGCGTGCGCAGCGTCACCGTACTCGCCGAAGACGGGCTGACCTGCGAGGCCCTCTCGAAGACGGTGTTCGTGCTCGGCGCCGACAAGGGCCTGGCGCTGCTCGAGTCGCTGCCCGGCGTCGACGGCATCGTCGTCGACGCCGACGGCCGGCTTCACTACTCGGCTGGCTTGCTGGCCCCGGCGGCGCAGGTGCCGCAACGAGGCGCGCCGCGCCCAGGAATCGAACCCACGGGGAGAGACCGATGAGACAGTTCCTGGATCCGCTGGCCTGCGCGGCCACCCTCGCCGCGCTGCTCGCGCTCGCCGGCTGCAGCGGCAGCAGCACCAGCGCGTCGAACACGCTCACCGTCGCCGGCGACGTGCCGATCGCCTACGCCAAGCGCGTCAACACGATCGGCCTGAATCCCACCAACGGTGCGCCCACCGCGCCGGGCGGCGACCTGATGATCCGCGAGAAGTCGTCGGCCAGCGCGATCGAGCACAACGTTACCGCCCAGTTCACCATGGGCCAGGGCGACGCGCAGAACCCCGACGTCTCGTACGACGGCAAGAAGCTGATCTTCTCGATGCGCTGCCCGGCGTCGAACGGCATCAAGATCGGCACCGACAACGCCTGCACCGGGCGCTGGAACATCTGGGAATACGACATGACGATCGGCGGACTGGCCGGCGGCACGTTCCGCCGCCTGACCAGTTCGACCGACTCCGACGACGTCGAGCCGACCTACCTGCCGGCCGGCAAGGGCTTCGTCTTCACCTCGAACCGGCAGACCAAGTCGCGCATCAACCAGGCACTCGGCAAGACCTATTTCGCGCTCGACGAATACGAGCGCGAGCGGGTCTTCAACCTGCACACGATGGACGACAAGGGCGCCAACATCGCCCAGATCTCGTTCAACCAGAGCCACGACCGCAATCCGACGATCCGGCCGAACGGCGACATCATGTTCTCGCGCTGGGACCACGTCGCCGGCCGCAACCACTTCAAGATCTTCCGCGCCAAACCCGACGGCACCGACCTGTTCGTGCTGTACGGGGCGCACAGCCCCGGCAACAGCTTCCTGCATCCGCGCGACATGGATCCCAAGGGCAAGTACCAGGGCTTCCTCGCCTCCGACCTGATGCCGCTCTCGGGCACGCGCGAAGGCGGCGGCCTGGTCTTCATCGACGCCGCCAACTATTCCGAGAACAACACGCCGGCCGTCAGCGGCGTGCCGGCGACCGGCGGGCAGACCGAGGCCACCGGCCAGCCGCTCAGCATCGGCGGCGGGCTCTCGCAGTACGGCCGCATCACCTCGCCCTATCCGCTCTGGGACGGCACCGATCGCGTGCTGGTCTCGTACCGGCCGTGCGAGGTCACCCGGGCCGGCGTGATCGTCTCCTGCGCCACCCTGAGCGCGGCCGAGATGGCACGCCTCGACGACGACAACCGGCTGGTCGCCGACTCCCAGTCCGACGAGCTGCAGGCCAACGTGCCGCCGCCCTACGCCGTCTACATGTTCGACCCGGCGCTGCAGACCTACCTGATCGTCGCCGCGCCGCCGCCCGGCTTCATGTACACCCACCCGGTCGCGATCCAGCCCCGCACCGAGCCGAACGCCACCGAGCCGACCAACGTCGACCCGACGCTGGCCGCGCAGAACCTCGGTCTGCTCGAGGTGCGCAGCATCTACGACACCGACGGCCTCGGCCGGATGG
>JBDTUG010000255.1:0-5955 GCA_040007855.1 Caldimonas sp. | reverse complement strand
CAGATCATGGGCCTGGGCGCATTCACCAAGGTGGTGGGCGATGCCGGCGTCACGGTGGCCAGGCGGGCGTCGCTGCCGATCACCACCGGCAACAGCTACAGCGCCTCGGCCGCGCTCTGGGCGGCCCACGACGCGCTGTTGCGCCTGCGCCTGCTCCCGCCGAGCCGCGCCAGAGAACGGGTGCAGTTCAAGGCGATGGTGGTCGGCGCAACCGGTTCGATCGGCGCGGCCTGCGCACGCCTGCTGGTGCGCGCAGCCGAGGAGGTCACGCTGGTGTCGCCAGAGACCGCCAAGCTGCTGGCGCTGAAGGAGTCGATCCTGCGCGAAACGCCCGATGCCCGGGTCCGGCTCTCGGCGCGCGCCGACACGCACATCGACGAAATGGACATGATCGTCACCGCCACCTCGGGCGCGGGCAAGAAGGTGCTCGACATCATGAAGGTCAAGCCCGGCTGCGTCATCACCGACGTGGCCCGGCCGCTCGACCTTCCTCCCGAGGAGGTCGCCAGGCGCCCGGATGTGCTGGTGATCGAGTCGGGCGAAATCCAGTTGCCGGGCAAGGTCTCGATGAAGAACATCGGCTTGCCGAAAGGCGTGGCCTACGCCTGCCTGGCCGAGACCATCGTGCTGGCCCTGGAGGGGCGTTTCGAGAATTTCACCGTCGGTCGCGCCATCGAATGGGAGAAGGTGCGCGAGATCTATCGGCTCGGCCTGAAGCACGGCATGAAGCTGGCGGCGATCTCGGGGGTCAACGGTGTGTTGACCGACAAGGACATCGCCCGGGTCCGCGAGCTGGCGCTTGCGGCACGCGCGCTGCCTGCGGTCGCGCCGAGGAAGAAGGCAGCAGCGCGCAAGGCACGGCCAGCGCCCCGGGGGCGCAGCGTGGCTGCGCAGCGAAGGAGGGTCGACGCATGAAAGCCTTGAGCGGACTGGATGGCAGCTTCCTCCACCTGGAGACGGCCGAAACGCCGATGCATGTCGGGTCCTTGCACCTGTTCGACCTGCCGGCCGGCTACCGGGGCGACTTCCACGCGGCCATCAAGCGGCAGATGAAAACGCGCATCCACCTCGCCCCGGTCTTCACGCGCAAGCTCGCACCGATGCCGCTGCAATTTGCCAATCCGGTCTGGATCGAGGACGACAAGATCGACCTCGACTACCACGTGCAGCGCGTCACCCTGCCCGGCCCGGGCACGCAAGCCGAGCTCGAGGACTGCGCCGGCCGCCTGCACTCGGAGCTGCTGGACCGCAGCCGCCCGCTTTGGCGCCTGGTGGTGATCGACGGCCTGCAGACGGGCCAGGCGGCCTACTACATCAAGGTGCACCACGCAGTCCTCGATGGCCAGGCCGGGGTGTTGCTGGCGACGGCGCTGTTCGACCTGACGCCCAAGGCGCGGCCGGCGCGCGGCGCAGGCGCGCATGCGGAGCATCCCGGCATCGCCGAGCTCGCCGCGGCCGCGTTGAAGCACGACGCCGGCCAGTACATCAAGCTGATCAGGCACCTGCCCGATGTCGTGAAGACGCTCGTCGGCCTGTTCCGCGCCGCACCCGCCCCGATCAAGGGCCGGCTCGGGCAGAACTTCTCGTTCGGCCCGAAGACCTCGCTCAACGTGCCGATCACCAGCGGGCGCGGCTTTGCCGCGCTGTCGATTCCGCTCGCCGACCTCAAGCAGCTGGCAGCGGCGCACGAGGCCAAGCTCAACGACATCGTGCTGGCGCTGTGCGGCGGCGCGCTGCGCCGCTACCTGGCACGGCACGGCGGCCTCCCGAAAAAGCCGCTGATCGCGGCGATGCCGATCTCCTTGCGCGAACCCGGCAACACCGAATTCACGACCCAAGCCACGATGAGCCTGGTCAACCTGAACACGCACATCGCCGACCCGCTGAAGCGCCTGCGCGCGATCCGCGACGCGGCCGGTGCGGTCAAGGAGCTGGCCAGGCGCGCCAAGGGCGTGCTACCGACCGACTTTCCCTCGATCGGCGTGCCCTGGCTGCTGCACGGCCTGGCGTCGCTGTATGGGCGTTCGGGAATCGCCGGCGCGATCCCGCCGATCGCCAACGTGGTGATCTCGAACGTGCCGGGGCCGCAGCTGCCGCTCTATGTGGCCGGCGCACGCATGGCCACCTACTGGCCGATGTCGATCGTCGAGCACGGCATGGGGCTCAACATCACGGTGATGAGTTATGCCGGCGCGATGGGCTTCGGGTTCACGACAGCGCGCTCTGCCGTTGCGGACGCGCGTGAACTGTCGGCGACGCTTCTGGAAGCACTCGACGAGCTCGTGACCAGGAGCCGACCGCCGGCGCGCAAGAAGACCGTGAAACGTCGGCCCGCGAGCCGCACCGCGGCCTGATGCAGAGGCAGAATCGACCGATGCGCCAATTGACCGGACACGACGCGAGCTTCCTCTATTCGGACACGCTGCGCGCCAATTCCAACGTCACCTTCGTCCAGATCTACGACCAGAGCACCGCGCCCGGCGGCAAGCTGCGTTTCAAGAGCATCCTGGCGCACATCGAGAGCCGCCTGCACCGCTCGGCGATCTTCCGCAGCAAGCTGCTGCGCGTGCCCCTCGAACTCGACTACCCGTATTGGGTCGAGGACGAGCACTTCGACCTCGAGTACCACGTCCGCCACATTGCGCTGCCCGGGCCTGGGGACTGGCGCCAGTTCTGCATCCAGGCCTCGCGCATCCACGCGCGCGCCCTCGACCTGAACCGGCCGCTGTGGGAGATCTACGTGATCGAGGGGCTCGACAGCATCGTCGACCTGCCGGCGGGCAGCTTCGCACTGCTGACCAAGATCCACCACGCGGCGGTCGACGTGGAGAGCCACAACGAGATCATCGACGTGCTGCACGACACGCGGCGCCGGCCGCCCCGGCCCGTGCCGGCCGAGCCGTGGTTTCCAGAAGGCCCGCCGCCGGCGATCTCGCTGATGGCGACGGGTCTCCTGCGCCTGATGCTGTCGCCGCTGCGCCTGATCGAGCCGCTGGTTCGCTTCGCTCCGGCGGCCCGGGCGTTCGCGCGCGACGTGCTTCGCCCCGAGTATCCGGCCAACGCGACCCGCTTCAACTCGGTGGTCTCGTCGCATCGCGTCTTCGACACCCGCCGCTTCGCGCTCGACGAGTTCGAGAGCATCCGCCGCCTCGTCCCCGGCGCGACGCTCGACGACGCGGTCCTCGCGGTCTGCGCCGGCGGGATGCGCCGCTATCTCGGCCGCCACGGCGAGCTGCCCGAGGTCGACCTGACCGCGCTCGTCACGACCGCCGACATCCCGTGCCGGAGCGTCGCCCTGGGCACGACGCTCGCCGATCCGCTGGAGCGGCTGGCACTGATCCGCAATCGCGCTGCGCCGACCGGGAATCCGGGCCGGACCGGTGCTGCCCAGGTCCTCGACAGCTGCACGATCACCGGGTTGCCGGCGCCCGCGGCGCCGCGCTATCTCGGTGGTGCGCGAATGACCTACTTCTCGGCGATCCTGCCGATCTCCGACGGCACCGGGCTGGCCTTCGCGGTGACCTGCTACGACGACCGCGTCGTCGTTTCGCCGACGTCGTGCCGCGAGCTGATGCCCGACCCGCAGGCCTTCACCCAATGCGTTCGCGACAGCTTCCAGGAGTATCTGGCGCTGGCGCGGCCGGTGGCCGCGCCGACGGCGGCGGCGAAGCCTAGATCGGCAGCGCCTCGTGGGTCAGCATCCGGTAGGCATAGCCGAGGGGCCCTGCCGGCTCGAACGGGCGCCACTGTCCTTCAGCTTGCGAAAGACGGTCGGCGACGATCCAGAGCACGACGGCGTTGAAGCCCAGCCCGACGTGGCTGCCCGGGACGCGGATGTTTTCGTGGAGCGCCGGGTTGCCGTCGACGGTCGCTTCCTGGGGCGGGACGACGCCGTCGCCGAGCGAATAGAGGCAGCTGAGCGGCATCGGCAGTTCGCCCCGCTCGCGCAGCCTGCGGGCGCGCGGTTGCATCTCGTGGGCCGCCGGTCCCACCGGGTGGGCGATCAGCCGGTACATCGCCTTGACCAGCGGCGGCGAGGCACTGCCGCCCGGGTCGACGCTGAGCGGACTGCCGAGCGTCACGACCGAGCGCACGCATTCCGGGGCCTGGTGGGCGCCGTAGAGGGCGAACACGCCGCCGAGGCTCCATCCGACCAGGCTGACCTTGCGCCCGCTCTTGTGATGCATGTGGCGGATCTTCTGCTCGAGCGCCGTGGCGTGCCTGGCGTGAAAGCCCACGTTGCGGCCCAGGCCCCAGGTTTCGGCCGCGTAGCCGCGGTTGCGCAGGAACAGCTCCAGGCCGATCAGCGAGGCCTCGCTGCCCATGAATCCGGGCAGCAGCAGCACCGGGTGGCCGTCGCCGCGCGGCGCCGCCATCAGGATGGGCAGCATGCCCGGCAGCAGGGCGACTTCGAGCAGGGCGCGCAGCTCGAGCAGGGAGAGCAGGGGGGACGGCCGGCCGGTTCGGGGGTGTCGGGTCGCCATGGTCCGGGAATCCTAGCGCGAGACGCGGGCCAGCCTGCTCACCTCGTTCGCCCACGGCAGCATCAGCGTCAGCAGAAGCAGCTTTTCGAACTCCGGGGCGAAGCGGTCGATGATCTTCTGCGGGTCGGGGCAGCGCCGGCTGTCGGTGATCAGGCCGAACTGGACGCCACCGGCGTACGAGACGATGCTCACGCCGACACCGACGTCACCCGAAGACGGCACCCAGAAGATGCTCTGGCGCAAGGTGCTGCCGCAGAACTCGAGCGGCGCGGTCGGGCCGGGCACGTTCGTCATCACCGCCGTGGTCTTCTTCAGGAACACATCGGAGAGCGCATCCTGCAGCGGCTTGGTCAGCAATCCCGATACGCCGAGCAGCGCGTAGGCCAGCAGGGGCTGGTAGCTGCCCTTGAGCCGGCGCATGCGTTCGCGCACCGCGTAGACGCACTCCACGGCGTTTTCGATGCCGATCGGCAGGACCACCGGCGCCAGGCCGAAGCGGTTGCCGAGTTGCCAGGCCTCTTCGAGCGGGCGCAGGTTGACCGGAACCATGGCGCGGATTTCCTTGCCCGCAGGGTCTTCACCGCGCTCGCGCAGGTAGCCGCCGATCGAGCTTGCGGCGCACGAGAGCAGCACGTCGTTGACCGAGCAGTTCAAGGCCTTGCCGACCGCCTTGACGTCGGCGAGCGGCAGCGGCTCGCACCACGCCACGACCTTCGTGCCGCTGAGCTTGCCCTTGAGCAGGGTGGGCGAGTCGTCCGGCAGCAGGGCCAGCGCGGCGGCGTCGCGCAGCACCTGGATGGCGGCGCGCGCCAGCTTCATCGATCCGGCGAGGGGTTGCTGCGGGTGGGCCAGGAACTGCATCGCCTTGACCACACCGTCGCCGTACATGTCGATCGCCTTGACGGTGACCGCGGTGAGCGGCTTGACCACCGCGTCGGCAAGCCAATCGGCTTCGTGGTCATGGTCCGGGTCGCCATGCGCCGGCCGGTGCAGGTCGGCGCCGCCATCCGCGACCGACATCAGCACCGAGTTCAGGGCGATGCCGTCGGCAATGCAGTGATGGATGCGCACGATCAGCGCGCTGCCGCTTTCGTAGTGTTCGATCAGGTGCATCTGCCAGAGCGGATGCGCGTGGTCCAGCGGCGTGGCGGCGAGCTGGCTGACCCGAGCCTTCAGCGCGTCGCGTTCGCTCTGGCCGCGCTTGCGAACGAGCTTTTCGCGCACCAGGTGGCGTTCGATGTCGAAGTCTTCGTCGTCCACCCAGTACGAGAGCACGGCTTCCTGAACGACCTTCTGGCGAAAACGCGCATAGGGCAGCAGCTTCGATTCCAGGCGGTCGCGCAAGGCGGCGTGAGCCAGCGCGGGCCGCAACAGCCAGATGCCGACGATCATCATCAGATTGGCCCGGCCGTCCATGCGCAGCCAGGCCGTGTCGACACGCGACATGCGTTCGGAACTCTCGCTCATTCGG
>JBDTUG010000254.1:0-5968 GCA_040007855.1 Caldimonas sp. | reverse complement strand
AGGCGCACATCATCGGCGTGGTGGTCAGCGAGATGACCAGCGAGATCATCACCGCGGCCGACAGCGTGATCGCGAACTCGCGGAACAGGCGCCCGACCTGACCCTGCATGAACAGCAGCGGGATGAACACCGCGACCAGCGAGACGCTGATCGAGAGCACGGTGAAGCCGACCTCCCTGGCGCCGAGCAGGGCGGCCTGCATCCGGTCCATGCCCGCCTCGATGTGCCGGCTGGTGTTCTCGAGGACGACGATCGCGTCGTCGACGACGAAGCCGGTGGCGACGGTGAGCGCCATCAGGCTCAGGTTGTTGAGCGAGAAGCCCAGCAGGTACATCACGCCGAAGGTGCCGAGCAGCGAGACGATCGTCGCGACCGCCGGCACGATGGTCGCCCGAACGCTGCGCAGGAACAGGCTGACCACGAGCACCACCAGGACGATCGAGACGATCAGCGTCAGCTCGATCTCGCGCAGCGAGGCACGGATCGAGTTGGTGCTGTCGGAAGCGACCTCGAGCGCGACCTCCGACGGCAGCTGGGCGCGCAGCTCGGGCAGCAGGGCGCGCACGCCGTCGACGGTCTCGATCACGTTGGCGCCCGGCTGGCGCGTCACCAGCACGATCACCGCCGGCTTGCCGTTGAAGAGGCCGAGGGTGCGCGAGTTCTCGACCCCGTCGTTGACCTCGGCGACGTCGGCCAGGCGGACCGCCGCGCCGTTGCGCCACGCGACCACCATGCCGGCGTACTCGGCAGCGCGGCGCGCCGGCGTCTGGGTGTAGATCTGCAGGCGCCGGCCTGCGCCCTCGATCGCGCCCTTCGGCCGGTTCGCGTTCGACGCCTGGATCGCGGCGCGCACGTCCTCGCCGCTGACGCCGTAGCGATTGAGCGCGAACGGCAGCAGCTCGACCCGGACCGCCGGCAGCGTGCTGCCGCCGATCTCGACGTCGCCGACCCCTTCGACCTGGGCCAGCCGCTGGCTGACGAGGTTGGAGACCGAGTCGTAGATCTGTCCCGGCGTCATCGTCGCCGAGGTCAGCGCCAGGATGATCACCGGCGCATCCGAGGGGTTCGCCTTGCGGTAGGTCGGGTTCGAGCGCAGGGTGGCCGGCAGGTCGGCCCGTGAGGCGTTGATCGCCGCCTGCACCTCGCGTGCCGCACCGTCGATGTTGCGCGACAGCTCGAACTGCAGGCTGACGCGGGCGCTGCCGACCTGGCTCGACGAGGTCATCTCGGTCACGCCGGAGATCGTGCCCAGGCGCCGCTCGAGCGGCGTCGCCACGCTGCTCGCCATCGTCGTCGGGCTGGCGCCGGGCAACGATGCGCTGACCGAGATGGTCGGGAAGTCGACCTGCGGCAGCGGCGAGACCGGCAGCACGAAGAAGCCGCCGATGCCGGCGAGCGCGATCCCGACCGTGAGCAGCACGGTGCCGATCGGGCGGTGAACGAAGGGGGCCGAGAGGTTCACGGCTTCGACCTCACCGATCGCGCGACCGGCGTCGTCGCGGGCTTCCTGCGGAAGCGCCGGCCGAGCTTGTCGAAGCCGAGATAGATCACCGGCGTGGTGAAGAGGGTGAGCAGCTGGCTGACGATCAGGCCGCCGAAGATCGCCAGGCCGAGCGGCCGGCGCAGCTCGTGGCCGTCGCCCCAGCCGAGCATCAGCGGCAGCGCGGCGAACAAGGCGGCCAGCGTCGTCATCAGGATCGGCCGCAAGCGCAGCAGCGCCGCCTGGTGGATCGCCTCGCGCGGGCTCTTGCCTTCGTCGCGCTCGGCTGCAATGGCGAAGTCGATCATCATGATCGCGTTCTTCTTGACGATGCCGATCAGGAGAATGATGCCGATGATGCCGATCACGCCCAGGCCATTGCCGCTGATCAGCAGCGCGAGCAGGGCGCCGACGCCCGCCGAGGGCAGGGTCGAGAGGATCGTCAGCGGGTGCACGTAGCTCTCGTAGAGCACGCCGAGCACGATGTAGACGCAGATCACCGCCGCCAGGATCAGCCAGAGCTGGTTCGACAGCGAGCGCTCGTAGGCGCCCGAGGCGCCGAGGAAGGTGAGCTGCACCGACGAGGGCAGGGCGATCGCCTGCGCCGATGCGCGGATCGCGTCGACCGCGGCGCCGAGCGAGACGCCGACGCCGACGTCGAAGCCGATCGTCGAGGCCGGGTACTGCGCGACGTGCGTGATCTGCAACGGCGCCTGCCGCTCGCTGATGGTGGCGATGGCGTCGAGCGGCGTCGGCTCGCCCGAGCTGGTGCGCAGGTTCAGCTTGCCGAGCGACTCGGCCGTGCCGAGCAGGCCGGGCTGCGCTTCGAGGATGACGCGGTACTGGTTGGTCTCGGTGAAGATCGTCGAGACGATGCGCTGGCCGAAGGCGCTGTAGAGCGCGTCGTCGATCGATGCCGCGGTGACGCCGAGGCGCGCCGCCGTGTCGCGATCGATATCGATGAAGGCGGCGAGGCCTTGCGCGCCGGCGTCGCTGGTGGCGTTGCGCAGTTCCTTCCTCGTGCTCATCTCAGCGACGAGCTTGTCCACCCAGCTCGTCACCGTCGCGGTGTCGGCGCCTTCGAGCGAGACGCGGAATTCGGTCGGGCCGCTCTCGGCGTCGATCGTCAGGTCCTGCGTCGGCTGCAGGAACAAGGTGACGCCGGCCACCCGGTGCACCCGGTCCTGGAGGCGCTTCATGACCGCGACCTGGTCGCCGCGGTCGCTCTTCAGGTCGATCAGCATGCGGCCGGTGTGAAGCATGGTGTTGTTGGCGGCGTCGACCCCGATGAACGAGCTGACGTTCTCGACTGCCGGGTCCTCCAGCACGGCGGCGGCCGCGGCTTGCTGCAGCTCGGCCATGCGCGGAAACGAGACGTCGGCGGCGGTCTGGACGCGCGCCTGCAGCTGGCCGGTGTCCTGGGTCGGGAACAGGCCTTTCGGAATGAACAGGTAGAGCAGCACCGTCAGGACGAGCGTCGCGAGGGCGACGACGAGGGTCAGAACTTCATGGTCGATCACCCACGTCAGAGCGTAGTCGTAACGATCGATGACGCTTTTGAAGAAGCCGCGCAGGCGCGCGCCTAGGCCACTCTTCTTCCCGTCGGCTGCCTCGTCGCGAGGTTTCAGCCAACGCGCCGACATCATCGGCACCAGCGTCAGCGAGACGACGGCCGAGATCAGGATGGTGATGGCCAGCGTCACGGCGAACTCCCGGAACAGCCGGCCGACGACGTCGCCCATGAAGAGCAGCGGGATCAGCACCGCGATCAGCGAGACGGTGAGCGAGATGATCGTGAAGCCGATCTCCGACGCGCCGGCGAGCGCGGCCTCGATGACGATGCGCTGCCTCCCCTTGGGCAGCGATTCGGCCTCGGCGCCGGTGAGCGCGTCGGGCCGCAACGACTCGGCGGCCGCGGCCTCCGCCTCGCGCGTCGATTGCGGCGTGTCGACTTCGCGCTGGCCTGACGTCGCCGCGTTCGCCCGCGCCTCTCCCTCGCGAAGGCGCGCCAGCTCGAGGTGGCGCGAGATGTTCTCGATCATGACGATCGCGTCGTCGACGACGAAGCCGGTGGCGATCGTCAGCGCCATCAGGCTCAGGTTGTTGAGGCTGTAGCCGAGCAGGTACATCGCGCCGAAGCTGCCGATCAGCGAGATCGGCACCGACAGGCTGGCGATCACGGTGGCGCGCGGGCTGCCGAGGAAGGCGAAGATCACCAGCACGACCATCACCACCGCGAGCAGCAGCTCGATCTCGACGTGCTCGACCGAGGCGCGGATGCCGGTCGTGCGGTCGGCGAGCACCTCGACGCGCAGGTTGGCGGGCAGCGACGCCTGCAGCTCGGGCAGCTGCTTCTTGATCGCGTCGACGGTGGCGATCACATTCGCGCCCGGCTGGCGCTGCACGTTGAGGATGATCGCCGGGCGCAGCTCGCCGTTCTTGCCGGCCCAGGCGCCGAGCCGGTCGTTCTCGGCGCTCTCGACCACCCGGGCGACGTCGACCAGCCGCACCGGCGCGCCGTTCCGGTAGCTGACGATCAGCTTGCGGTAATCGTCGGCGGTGAGCAGCTGGTCGTTGGCGTTGATCGAGTAGGAGCGCTTCGGCCCGTCGAAGCTGCCCTTGGCGCTGTTCGCGTTGGCCGAGGAGATCGCCGTGCGCAGGGTGTCGATGCCGATCCCGTACGAGGCCAGCGCCTGGGTGTCGGCCTGGATCCGCACGGCAGGACGCTGCCCGCCGGCCAGGGTGACGAGGCCGACCCCGCTGACCTGGCTGATCTTCTGCGCCAGCCGGGTGTTGACCAGGTTCTGCACCTCGGTGAGCGGCACCGTCTCGGAGCTGATCGCGAGCGTGAGCACCGGCGCGTCGGCCGGGTTCACCTTGGCGTAGACGGGCGGCGCCGGCAGGTCGGCGGGCAGCAGCGAGCCGCCGGCGTTGATCGCCGCCTGCACCTCCTGCTCGGCGACGTCGAGGGTCTGGCCGAGCGTGAACTGAAGGGTGATGACCGAGGCGCCAGCGGCGCTGGTCGAGCTCATCCGCTCGAGACCGGCCATCTGCCCGAACTGGCGCTCGAGCGGCGCGGTCACGGTGTTGCTCATCACCTCCGGGCTGGCGCCGGGGTAGAGCGTCTGCACCTGGATGGTCGGGTAGTCGACCTGCGGCAGGGCGGAGAGCGGCAGGAACCTGAAGCCGACCGCGCCGGCCAGCACGATCGCCACCATCAGCAGCGAGGTCGCGACCGGGCGCAGGATGAACGCGCGCGACGGGCTCATCGGCGCGCGACTCCGCCCGGTCGCGCCCCGGCACGCGCAACCGCGCCGTCCCGACTCGCCTCAGCCGCCATCGGCCCGCTGGCGGCGCTGCCGCTGGCCCGAGGCCGCGCCCGAAGCACCGGAAGCGCCGCGCCGCGCGCCGAACGCGCCCGAGGCGCCGGAGGCCGGGCGCTCGCTCGCCAGCTGCACCCGGGCGCCTTCCTTCAGGCGGTCGCCGCCCTCGGTGACGACGCGCTCGCCGGCCTCGAGCCCGCGGGTGACCGAGATCACCTCGTTGGTGGAGACGCCGCGCTGCACCGCGCGCACCGAGACGCTCCGGTCCTCGTTCAGCACGTAGACGAAGTCGCCGCTCGGGCCGGTGCGCAGCGCGGTGACCGGCACGACCACTGCGCCCTCGACCGAGCGCAGCAGCAGGCGCACGTTGACGAACTGGTTCGGGAACAGGGTGTTGCCGGCGTTCGCGAAGCGCGCCTTGGCCTTCACCGTGCCGGTCTGCACGTCGATCTGGTTGTCGAGGGTCGAGAAGCTGCCGTCGTCGAGCTTCCTGGTGCGCGTCCGGTCGAACGCCTCGACCGGCAGCGCCACCCCCTTGCCGACCTGGCCCTGGATCTCCGGCACCCGGTCCTGCGGCACCGAGAACTCGACGTCGATCGGGTTGAGCTGGGTGATCACGGCGACCCCGGTCGCATCGCCGGCACCGATGTAGTTGCCGGTATCGATGGTGCGCAGGCCGACCCGGCCGGCGACCGGCGCGACGATCCGGGTGTAGCCGAGGTTGAGACGCGCAGTGGCCTCGTTGGCGCGGTCGATGACGATCGTGCCCTCGAGCTGCTTGACCGCCGCCGCCTGGGTGTCGACGTCCTGGCGGGCGATCGAGTCCTGGTTGAGCAGGGTCTGGTAGCGCTGCAGCTGGACCTTGCCGTTCTCGAGCTGGGCTTCGTCGCGCAGGCGGGCGCCGAGCGCCTGCTGGAGGGCGATCTCGAACGGCCGCGGGTCGATCGTCGCCAGCAGCTGCCCCTTCTTCACCATCTGCCCCTCGGTGAAGAGGACGGCGGTCAGGACACCCGAGACCTGGGGCCGCACGGTCACGGTGATCGACGGGGTAACGGTGCCGAGCGCGTCGAGCGTCACCGGCAGGTCGGCACGGGTGGCGGTCGCAACGCCGACCGTGCTGGCGCCGCCGCGGCGACCGCCCGCGCCGCCGCCGGGCCCGCCCGGT
>JBDTUG010000253.1:0-5993 GCA_040007855.1 Caldimonas sp. | reverse complement strand
GTCGGCGGCGCCGCCCAGCGCGGCGAGCCGCTGCGCGTCGCCCTTGGCGACGATCGTTTCCTCGGCGACGAACGGACCGGCGCGCGCCCAGTCGGCCACCGCCTCGTGGCCGATCAGGGTGGCGCTGTCGCTCCACCGGACCGCGAGCTCGCGCGCCGCACGCACCGCGGCCCACTCGTCGGCCGCAACGACGCCGACGAAATCGGCGATCCGCACCACCCGCACCCCCGGCAGCCGGGCGAGCGTCGACTCGTCGATCGCCTCGACCTTCGCACCCACCGCGGGCGGCCGCAGCACCCGGCCGTGCAGCATGCCGGGCAGCACATGGTCGTGCACGTACACGTGGCGCCCGGTGACCTTGGCGGGCAGATCGGGCCGGGGCAGCGACTTGCCGACCAGCACGTACTGCGAAGGCGGCTTCAGGGGCGCCTTCGGGTTCATCTTGACGTCGAAGCCGCGCTCGCCCACCAGCGCCGCGACCGCGATGGCGCGGCCGCCGGCCGCGCGCACTTCGCCGCCGGCGAGCGCGAGCTCGGCGACCGGCAATTGCAGCCGCTCGGCGGCCATCGCCAGCAGCGCCTCGCGGGCCGTCGCCGCGGCCTGGCGCAGTTCGACGCCACCGCGCGTGACGCCGGTGCTGCCGGCGGTCGGTCCCTGGTTGGGCGTCAGGGCGGTGTCGCCCTCGATCAGCTCGATGCGATCGACCGCCACGCCGAGCTCCTCGCCGACCATCTGGCGCATCGCGATGCGGTGGCCGGTGCCGAGGTCGACCTTGCCGGAGTGGACGACCACGGTGCCGTCGGCGCGGATCGCGAGAAAGGAATCGACCTGGTCGAGCGGCAGGGCGCGCCGCGCGCCGGCGGCAGCGGTGGCGCCGGACTGGGCGCGTGCCGCCCCGACCGGCGCGAAGCAGAAGCCGACCACCAGGGCACCGGCTTCGAGCAGGCTGCGCCGAGTCAGCGTGGCGGCGGTGGGTGACGGGCGAAGTGCGTGCGCCATGGTCAGCTCCCGGCGCCGTCGGCCGCGCGCTGCACGGCGCGCAGGACGCGGTCGTGCGAGCCGCAGCGGCACAGGTTGCCGGCGAGCGCCGCCTGGGCCTGCTCGCGGGTCGGCCGCGGCGTGCGCCGCAGCAGCGCCACCGTGCCCATCACCATGCCGTTGGTGCAGTAGCCGCACTGGGCCGCCTGCTCGGCGATGAAGGCGGCCTGCACCGGGTGCGGCCGCTCGGGCGAGCCGAGTCCTTCGGCGGTGACGACGCGCCGGCCGGCGGCATCCTTCAGTCGCATCGTGCACGAGCGCACCGGCGCATCGTCGACCAGGACGGTGCACGAGCCGCACTGGCCGAGGCCGCAGCCGAACTTGGCGGCATGCAGCCCCAGGTCGTTGCGCAGCGCGTAAAGCAGCGGCATCTCCGGGTCCCAGGCGTCCACCGCCCGGGTGGTGCCGTTGACGATCAAGTTGACGGTCGGCATGCAGTCCCCGCTTCCTGTCAGGGGCTGGAGATGCCGCCCCGCGCCTGGCCCAGCTCGTTGCGCAGCGCGTGCAGCGCCACGGCTTCCTCGGCGTGCGCGAAGCCCTGGGCCTCGCGCCGGTCGATCGCGCCGATCACGGCTTCGAGCTCTTCGATCGCGGCGATGCGCTCGTCGCTCGTGTCGGCATCGCGGGCGTGGCGCAGGGCGCGCTGGGCTCGCTGCCACAGGTCGCCCTGCGGCTCCTGCTGCTTCGCCGGCGGCGGCGGCGCCCCGGGCTTCGGCGCGAACGCCCGGGCCTGCTGGCGCCGCTCTTCGTTCCGCTTGAGCCAGCCGCCCAGGAACTTCTGCTGGGTCGGGTCGGCCTTGGCGATCCCCTCGTACTGGTCGGCCTTGGCGTCCGACATCTCCTCGAGCAGCTCGTCGGGCGGCTGCGTGTTCATGAAGTCGGTCGTCGCCGGCGAGGGCGAGCCCTGGTCGTAGGTCGCGGTGAATCCCCTGCGCTTGAGGATCGCGGTCAGGCGCTTCAGCGAGATGCCGCCCCAGTACCAGTCGCCGAGGACGATGGCCACGCCGGGGTTCTTGATCCGGCTCGCGCCCGACGAGCGCCAGACCATCTCGCCGAAGCGCATCGCCCCTTCGGCCGTCAGCGCCCTGAAGCCGGCATCGCTCGGGTCGAGACCGAGCGACGCGGCCCAGCGCTTGTAGAAGTTCTCGGTAATGCCCGATTGGGTCCTGCCCCCCTTGTCGTCCTTGTTCCCCGGGTTGGCTTCCCAGTCCTCGAGCGTGCCTTCGTAGCCGGCGATGTGCTTCCACCACTCCCGGAATGCCGGATCGTTGCGAAAGCTCCTGGGCGCGGCCTTCTTGGCGCCGCCGGTGGCCGGCGGCGCCACGCCGGAGATGCTTCCCGGTGCCGGAGCCCTGGCCTTTTCCACGCTGCGCTGCAGCCGCGCGCCCGACTCGCGCTGCTCCACGACGTGCGCGAGCTCGTGGGCGAGCAGCCGGGTGTCGCCGCGCCGGCCGGCGCCGAAGACGAGGTGCTCGCGGAAGGCGAAGGCCTGCGCCCCGACCGACGCCGCGGCTGCCCCGGCGCGCGCATCGTCGTGGACGCGGACGGCGCCGAAATCGGCACCGAGGCGCGGCTCCATGAAGGCGCGTTCGCCGGCGCTCAAGGGCTGGCCTGCGCCGCGCAGCACCGGCGCGACCGACGCCGGAGCCTCTCCCGCAGCGCCGTCGCCGGCCGGCGCAGCGGAGGCAGGACGGCAGAGCGGGCAGCCGCCGCCGCAGGCGCAGGCCAGGCCCGGCTGCGCGAGCGCGCGCTCGGCGCGGCGCTCGGCGTCGCGTTCGGCGGCGTCCTCGCCGGGCCGGGCCGCGGGCGCGCTGTGCCGGGGCGCGGGGGCGCTGTGCCGCGGCGCGACCACCGGCTTCGGAGCGGGCAACGCTTTTTGCATGGGAGGGCGCAGGCAGGTCAGCGCCGGACCAGTGCCTCGCGCACCATGTACTGGTGCACAAACGCGATCGCCATGCTGCCTTCGCCGACCGCAGCCGCCACGCGCTTGATCGGTCCGAGCCGCACGTCACCGCAGGCGAACACGCCCGGCACGCTGCACTCGAGCAGGAACGGGTCGCGGGTGTGCGACCAGCGGCCCGCCTTGAGCAGCTCGTCGCCGGTCAGCACGTAGCCGTTGCTGTCGCGCGCCACCTGCTCCGGCAGCCAGCCGGTGTCGGCATCGGCGCCGATGAACACGAACAGCCCGCCGCAGGCATGGCGGGTCACCGTCTTGTCCCGGCGGTCGGCGATGTCGACGGCCTCGAGGTGGGCCTGGCCGCGCGCCGCCTGCACCTCGCAATTCAGCCGGACCGCGATGTTCGACTTGCTGGCGATCTGCTCGATCAGGTAGCGCGACATGCTCTTCTCGAGCGAGTCGCCGCGCACCAGCAGCGTCACCCGACGCGCGTGGTTGGCGAAGTGCATTGCCGCCTGCCCGGCCGAGTTGCCCGCGCCGATCAGGTACACGTCCTGACCATGGGTGGAGGCGGCCTCGCTGCGCGCGGCGCCGTAGTAGATCCCCTTGCCGATGAGCGGCTCGAAGCCGTCGATGACCAGCCGCCGCCACGACACCCCGGTGGCCAGGATGACGCTGTGCGCGCGCACGCGCTCGCCGCCGTCGAGCGTGACCTCGCGCGTCGCGGGGTCCAAGCCTTCGACCCGGCGCGTCACGACGATCTCGGCGCCGAGCCGGCGCGCCTGCTGGAGCGCCCGGCTGCCGAGCTCGTCGCCCGAGACGCCGTTCGGAAAGCCCAGGTAGTTCTCGATCCGCGACGAGGTGCCGGCCTGCCCGCCCGGCGCCTCGCGCTCGATCACCAGGGTGCGCAGCCCTTCGCTGGCGCCGTACACCGCCGCCGCCAGCCCGGCGGGCCCGCCACCGATAATCAGCGTGTCGTACTCGGCGTGCTGCGGGCGCGTCTGCAGGCCCAGGCGGACGGCCAGGTCGCGCAGGGTCGGCTGCTGCAGGCGGGTACCGTCGGGCAGGCGCACCACGGGGCAGTCCATCGCCTCGGGGAGGGGGCCGGTCCAGGAGCGCGCCAGGTCCTTCGTGTCGGGCGACAGCCAGTCGTAGACGATCTGGTTGCGCGACAGGAAGCGGCGCACCTCGCTGCAGGCCGAGTCCCAACGGTCGCCGTAGACCGTGACCTGTGCCTTCGGTGGCTGCATCGCGATGCCCTGCAGGCCGCCGATGCGCTCGCGCGCCAGGGCCCCCAGCTTCTCGGCGACCTGGGGTGCCGACGAGGCGATCGCGAAGTAGTGCTGCGGCTCCACCCGCATGACGCGCGACGGCTCGGCGGCGCGGTAGCCGCCGGGAAAGGGCGTGGCGAAGGCCAGCGGCACCTCGCCGAAGACGGCGCCTGGCAGCCGCCAGCCCAGGGTGCGCTCGACGCCGTCGAACTGCTTGACGACCTCTAACCTGCCGGACAGGACGGCGTAGAGCGCGCGCTCGCCGCCTTCGTGCACGGCGTACTCGCCGGGGCGGAGCTGGATGTCGGCGGAGCTGCGCACCAGCCGGTCGAGCTCGGCGTCGGACAGGCCCGCGAACAACGGAATGGTGCGAACTTCGTCGGGCGTCAGCATCGCTTGGGAACTCCCGAGTCGGCTGGGGGCGCGGTGCGCCCGGCCGGCACGGCGCGATCCTAACCGGGTCGCCCGGCGCGCCGTGGCGAGGCCCGGCTCACTCGAAGACCGGCTCCTCCCACCAGGGAAAGAACGACGGCAGGTCGGACGACACCCGGTCCGGGAAAACCGCCGGCCGCTTCTCCAGGAATGCCCCGACGCCCTCGCGCGCATCGGCCGACTGCCCGCGCGACTGGATCGAGCGGCTGTCGATGCGGTGCGCGAACATCGGGTGCGGCGCCGCCGACATGCGCCACAGCAGCTGGCGCGTCAGCGTGACCGAGACCGGTGCGGTGTTGTCGGCGATTTCGCGGGCGAGCGCGTACGCCGCCGGGAGCAGCTCGTCGGGCGCATGCAGCGAGCGCACCAGGCCGCGCGCGAGCGCCTCGTCGGCGCCGAACACGCGGCCCGTCAGGCACCACTCGAGCGCCGTCTGCATGCCCACCAGTCGCGGCAGGTACCACGACGAGGCGGCCTCCAGCGTGATGCCGCGCCGAGCGAACACGAAGCCGAAGCGCGCCGCGGTGGACGCCATGCGGATGTCCATCGGCAGCTGCATCGTCACGCCGATGCCGACCGCTGCGCCGTTGATGGCGCCGATGATCGGCTTGAGGCTCCGGTACATGCGCAGGGTCGTGGTGCCGCCGCCGTCGCGGTAGACGTCGCCCACCCGCAGCGACTCGCGCCGCGGATCGCCGGGGGCGCTGCGGTCGAAGGTCTGGCCGCCCGACGACAGATCGGCGCCGGCGCAGAACGCGCGGCCGGCGCCGGTGACGACTACGACCCGCACCTCGTCGTCGGCATCGGTCTCGTCGAACAGCGCGGCGAGCTCCTGCCACATCTGCGCGTTGTACGCGTTGAGCTTGTCGGGACGGTCGAGCGTGATGGTGGCGATGCCCCCATCGACGGCGTAGCGCGTGGTTTCGAGTGGCGGCAAGGACATCGTGGTCTCCCAGTGGGGGTCGTTGGTGCGACGTCCGGCCATGATGCCTAGGTCCTGGCGTCGCCGCGGGCGCGCCGCGCAGCGCCGCGCAGCGCCGCGCAGCGCCGCGCAGCGCCGCGAGCGGCCGGGCGGAGCCGCCCGGCCACGCCGTCGATGGCCACGTCGCGAATAGTGTCCGGGCGGTCGCGAGCGAGGCAGCGGCCTCTTAGAATTTGCGTTGTCGCCCCGCCGCTCCAGGACCTCGCCATGCCCCTCGTCTCCATGCGCCAGCTGCTCGACCACGCCGCCGAGAACGGCTACGGCATCCCCGCGTTCAACGTCAACAACCTCGAGCAGGTGCAGGCGGTGATGAGCGCCGCCGACGAGGTCGGCGCGCCGGTCATCCTGCAGGCCAGCGCCGGCGCCCGCAAGT
>JBDTUG010000252.1:0-6029 GCA_040007855.1 Caldimonas sp. | reverse complement strand
GGGTTGCCATCATGCTGATGATGATGTCCCTGGCGCTCTACAACGACATGGCCCGATTGCTGGGCCTCCAATGACCGACCGCATGCCCTTTCCTGCACGTTCGCCTCGCTGTACGCGCCTGTTCCGCCTCGCTCCCGTCTCGCTCGCTCTCGCCTTCGCCCTGCAGGCCCTGCCGGCCCGCGCGGTCGAGCCCTTCGTGCTGAAGGACATCCGGGTCGAGGGCCTGCAGCGGACCGATGCGGGCACGGTGTTCGCGGCGCTGCCGTTCCGGATCGGCGACACCTACACCGACGAGAAGGGCGCCGCGGCGCTGCGCGCGCTGTTCGCGACCGGCCTGTTCAAGGACGTCCGGATCGACATCGACAACGGCGTCGCGGTCGTGATCGTCGACGAGCGCTCGGTGATCGCCAGCATCGACTTCGTCGGCATGAAGGAGTTCGAGAAGGACGCCCTGATCAAGTCGCTGAAGGACTTCGGCATCGGCGAGGGCCTGGCCTTCGACAAGGCGCTCGCCGACCGGGCCGAGCAGGAGCTCAAGCGCCAGTACCTGACGAGAAGCCTCTACGGCGCCGAGGTCGTCACCACCGTGACGCCGCAGGAGCGCAACCGGGTCAATGTCACCTTCACGATCACCGAAGGCGACGCCGCGCGCATCAGCGAGATCCGGATCACCGGCAACAAGGTGTTCTCGGAGAGCACGCTGAAGAGCCAGTTCGAGCTCAACGACGGGAGCTGGCTCAACTTCTACCTGAAGGGCGACCGCTACTCGCGCGCCAAGCTCAACGCCGACCTCGAGACGCTGCGCGCCTACTACCAGAACCGCGGCTACCTCGAGTTCGAGGTCGAGTCGACGCAGGTCGCGATCTCGCCCGACAAGCAGGACATCACGATCACGATCAACGTCAAGGAAGGGCAGCCGTACACGGTGACGGCGGTCAAGCTGGAAGGCGAGTACCTCGGCAAGCAGGACGAGTTCGCCACGCTGGTGGCGATCAAGCCGGGCGAGGCCTACCGCGGCGAGGCGGTGGCGCAGACGACCCGCGCCTTTGTCGATCGCTTCGGCACCTTCGGCTATGCCTTCGCCAAAGTCGAATCGCGGCCGGAGATCGACCGCACCACCGGCCAGGTGGTCGTCATCCTGGCGGCCGAGCCGCAGCGGCGCGTCTACGTGCGGCGGATCAGCATCGCCGGCAACACGCGCACCCGCGACGAGGTGATCCGGCGCGAGTTCCGCCAGCTCGAGTCGGCCTGGTACGACGGCCGCAAGATCAGGCTGTCGCGCGATCGGGTCGACCGGCTCGGCTATTTCAGCGAGGTCACGGTCGACAGCACCGAGGTCCCCGGCACCCAGGACCAGGTCGACCTGACGATCTCGATCAAGGAAAAGCCGACCGGCGCGATCTCGGTCGGCGCCGGCTTCTCGTCGGCCGACAAGCTCTCGCTCACCGCCTCGATCAAGCAGGAGAACATCTTCGGCTCGGGCAACTACCTCGGCCTGGAGCTCAACACCAGCAAGTACAACAAGACGCTGGTGGTCAGCACGGTCGATCCGTACTTCACGATCGACGGAATCTCGCGCTCGCTCGACGTCTACTACCGCACGACCCGGCCGATCAACAGCCAGGGCGAGGAATACAAGCTGGTGACGCCCGGCGCCTCGGTGCGCTTCGGCGTGCCGTTCAGCGAGTTCGACACGGTCTTCTTCGGGATCGGCGCCGAGCGCACCGAGATCCTCGGCACCAACCTGCCGAACAGCTACTTCCTCTACCAGACCCAGTTCGGCGAGGCGAGCTACTCGATCCCGCTGACGATCGGCTGGGCGCGCGACAGCCGGGACAGCGCCCTGGTGCCGACTGCCGGCCGCTACGCCCGTGTCAACGCCGACTACGCCGCGCTCGGTGACGCCCGCTACCTGCGCATCAACCTGCAGGGCCAGCAGTACTTCGCGATCACCCGCGCGTTCACCTACGGCGTCAACGCCGAGATCGGCTACGGCCGGGGCATCGGCAGCCGGCCCTATCCGATCTTCAAGAACTTTTTCGGAGGCGGCCTGGGCACGGTGCGCGGCTTCGACCAGGGCTCGCTCGGCCAGGTCGACGTGACCGGCGCCTTCATCGGCGGCAACCGGCGCTTCAATCTGAACAACGAGTTGTACCTGCCGGTGCCCGGCGCCGGCGTCGACCGGACCCTGCGCATCTTCCTCTATGCCGACGCCGGCAACGTCTGGGGCGAGGACCAGCGCGTCACCTTCGACAGCTTGCGCGCCTCGGTCGGCGTCGGGGTCAGCTGGATCTCGCCGGTCGGCCCGCTCAAGCTCAGCTACGGCACGCCGGTGCGCAAGAAGCCGGAAGATAGAATCCAGCGCCTTCAGTTTCAGATCGGGACCGCCTTCTGATGATGAACATCCGCATTCTGAAAACGCTCGTCGCCGCGACGCTGCTCGCCGGCGCGGTCGCAGGCGCCTCCGCGGAGGAATTGAAGATCGGTTACGTGAACAGCGATCGCGTGCTGCGCGACGCCGTCCCCGCCAAGGCGGCGCAGGCCAAGCTCGAAGCCGAATTCTCCAAGCGCGAGAAGGATCTCACCGACATCGCCACCCGCCTGAAGGCGGCGAGCGACAAGCTCGACAAGGACGCGCCCACCCTTGCCGAGACCGAGCGCGTGCGTCGCCAGCGCGAGCTGGTCGACCAGGACCGGGAGCTCCAGCGCAAGCGCCGCGAATTCCAGGAAGACCTGAGCCAGCGCAAGAACGAGGAGCTCGGCGCCGTGGTCGAGCGCACCAACAAGGTCATCAAGCAGATCTTCGAAACCGAGAAGTACGACCTCATCCTCCAGGAGGCCGTGTTCTGGAGTCCCAAGGTCGACATCACCGACAAGGTGATCAAGGCGCTCAACGCCCAGGGCGGCAAGTAGGAAGCCACCGGCGGTGAGCGAAGTCGCACTTCGCGAGATCACCGAGCGCCTCGGCGGAGAACTGATCGGCGACGGGTCGATCCGGATCGCATCGATCGGGCCGCTCGAGTCGGCGACGCCGTCGACCATCGCCTTCCTGTCGAACCCGCGCTACGCGAAGCAGCTCGGCGTGTCGGCGGCTGGCTGCGTCATCGTCGCTCCGGCTCATCGCGACGTGGCGGTGGCTCGCGGCGCCACCATCGTGAGCGACGATCCCTATCTGTATTTCGCACGGCTGACGCAGTGGTGGGCAGAGCGCATCCGCCCGCGCATCGAGCGCGGCGTGCATCCGAGCGCGGTTGTCGATGCTGGCGCGACGCTGGGTGCCGAGGTGTCGATCGGCGCATTCGCCGTGGTCGAGAGCGGGGCGATCCTCGGCGACGGCGTGACCCTCGGCGCGCACGCCTTTGTCGGCCGCGACTGCCGCATCGGTGCCGGCACTCGCCTGGCGCCTCGCGTCACCGTTCTCTACGAGAGCACGCTCGGCGCCCGCTGCTTTGTCCAGTCGGGCGCCGTCATCGGTGCCGACGGCTTCGGCTTCGCGCCCGACGGCGGGCGGTGGGTGAAGATCGAGCAGCTCGGCCGCGTCGTCATCGGCGACGACGTCGAGATCGGCGCCAATACCTGCATCGATCGCGGTGCCCTCGGCGACACCGTGATCGGCAACGGCGTCAAGATCGACAACCTGGTGCAGATCGGCCACAACGTGAAGATCGGCGAGCACACGGCGATCGCCGGCTGCGTCGGCATCGCCGGCAGCGCGACGATCGGCGCCCACTGCATGCTCGGCGGCGGCGCCGGAGTCAGCGGCCACGTGACGATCACCGACCACGTCATCGTCGGCGGCGCCACGCAGATCTCGCGCTCGATCGCCAAGGCCGGCTTCTACAGCGGCTCGTTCCCCTTCGACGACAATGCTTCCTGGGAGAAGAACGCCGCCACCCTGCGCAACCTCCACGCCTTGCGCGAGCGCGTGCGGGCGCTCGAGAAGAAGACGCCATGACAGCAGACGCCGTGACGATGAACATCCATGACATCCTGAAGAGGCTGCCGCACCGGTATCCCTTCCTGATGGTCGACCGCGTCCTCGAGCTCGAGCACGGCAAGCGCATCAAGGCGCTCAAGAACGTCACCGCCAACGAGCCGTACTTCCTCGGCCACTTTCCGCGCCGGCCGGTGATGCCGGGGGTGATGATGATCGAGGCGCTCGCCCAGGCGGCGGCTCTGCTCTCGTTCGACGCGGTCGGCGCGTCGCCGGCCGAGAACCAGATCTACTACTTCGCCGGCATCGACGCAGCGCGCTTCAAGCGGCCGGTCGAGCCGGGCGACCAGCTGATCCTCGACGTGACGCTCGACCGGATGAAGTCGGGCGTGTTCAAGTTCACTGCCCGCGCCACAGTCGGCGGCGAGCTCGCCGTCGAGGCCGAGCTGATGTGCACGGTGCGCCGCCTCGACTGATCGCCCGATGGTCCGGATTCACCCGACGGCGATCGTCGAGCCTGGGGCCGAGCTCGCCGACTCGGTGACGGTCGACGCCTTCAGCATCGTCCGCCGGCACGTCCGGGTCGGCGAAGGCACGAGCATCGGCTCGCACTGCGTTGTCGAAGGGCATACGGCGATCGGCCGGGACAACCGGATCGCCCCCTTCAACGCGCTCGGCGGCGCGCCGCAGGACAAGAAGTACGCCGGCGAACCCACCGTCCTGGTCATAGGCGACCGCAACACGATCCGCGAGTTCTGCACGATCCACACCGGTACCGTCCAGGATGCCGGCACGACCCGGATCGGCGACGACAACTGGATCATGAACAACGTTCACGTCGCGCACGACTGCCAGGTGGGCAGCCAGACGATCATCGCCGGCTATGCCGGGCTCGCCGGCCATGTGCAGCTGGGCGACTGGGCGATCGTCGGGGCGCAGAGCGGGCTGCACCAGTTCGTGAAGATGGGGGCGCACGGAATGTGCGGCTTCCAGAGCCACGTCTCGCAGGACGTGCCGCCGTACATGATGGTCGACGGCAACCCGCTCTCGGTGCGCGGCTTCAATGCCGAGGGCCTGCGCCGGCGCGGCTTCAGTCCGCAGCGGGTCGGCGTCGTCAAGCAGATGCACCGCCTGCTCTACCGCGACGGTCTCTCCTTCGAGGAGGCCCAGGCGCGGATTGCCGCGCTGGCCGGGAGCGACCCCGAGGCCGCCGGTGACGTGCAGCTCATGACGGCCTTTCTCGCCGCGGCGACGCGGGGCATCGCGCGCTGATCTTCCCGCCCTCCTTCAATGACTCCTGAATCGCCGCGGTTTGCGATGGTCGCGGGCGAGGCCTCGGGCGACATGCTTGCCGGCCTGCTGCTCGAAGGCCTGCGGGCGCGCTGGCCGGCGCTGACGGCGCAGGGCATCGGCGGGCCGCAAATGGCAGGGCAGGGCTTCGAGGCCTGGTGGCCGCACGACAAGCTCGCGGTGCGCGGCTACGTCGAGGTGCTCGGCCACTTCCGCGAGATCGTCGGCATCCGCAACCAGCTCACCGAGCGGCTGATGCGCGACAAGCCCGACGCCTTCATCGGCGTCGACGCGCCCGACTTCAACCTCGACCTCGAAATCAAGCTGCGCGCCGCGGGCGTGAAGACGGTGCATTTCATCAGCCCCTCGATCTGGGCCTGGCGCGGCAAGCGGATCGAGAAGATCAAGCGGGCGGTCGACCTGATGCTCTGCATCTTCCCGTTCGAGCCGGAGATCTACGCGAAGAGCGGCGTCAACGCGGTCTATGTCGGTCATCCGCTGGCCAGCCGGATCCCGCTCGATGTGCCGCGCGCGGCCGCCCGGGCAGCGCTGGGCGTCGCCGAGGGCGAGACCCTGGTCGCCCTGCTGCCGGGCAGCCGCCGCTCCGAGATCCAGTACGTCGCGCCGCGGCTGTTCGGCGCGGCGGTCGAGATGATGCGGGCGCGGCCCGGCCTGCGTTTCGTGATCCCGGTGGTCACCGGGCTGCGCCACGCGATCGAGCCGCTGCGCCGCCAGTACGCACCCGACGCACCGATCGAGCTGCTCGACGGCGGCTCGCACGACGCGCTCGCCGCCTGCGACGTGG
>JBDTUG010000251.1:0-6060 GCA_040007855.1 Caldimonas sp. | reverse complement strand
AAGCTCAGCACCGAGAAGCTGAAGGACCGGCTGGAGCGGATGCTGAAGGAGATGGAGCGCGAGGCGGAGAAGTCCTAGTAGTCGCGCTGCGCCATCGCATCGCCAACATCGCGAAACGCCCCAGGGTGAGAGAGCTCGGTGGCCGCTTCCATGGAAACGCTCGCAAGGCCCGGGTCGGGAGGAGGGTGCCGGCGTCGTGGCTCCGCTCGACGCTCATCGTCGGGCCGGGTCGAAGTGCTTCTGCAGTCCCTGCCAGCAGCGGTAGTACTCGCCCTGCAGCTGCGCCGACTCGAGGGCGTGGCGGGTCGGCCGCCAGACCCAGCGGGTCTCGAACATGAAGGCCATGGTGTCGGCGATGACGTCGGGCTTCGACAGGTCGGCGCGACTCGCCTTGTCGAAGGTCGCGGCGTCCGGGCCGTGCCCGCTCATGCTGTTGTGCAGGCTCGCGCCGCCGGGCACGAAGCCCTCGGCCTTGGCGTCGTAGGCGCCGTGCACCAGGCCCATGAATTCGCTCGCCACGTTGCGATGGAACCAGGGCGGCCGGAAGGTGTCCTGCATCGCCAGGATGCGTGGCGGGAAGATGGCGAAGTCGATGTTGCTGACGCCGGGCGTGTCGGAGGCGCTGTGCAGCACCAGGAAGATCGACGGGTCTGGGTGGTCGTGGCTGATCGAGCCGATCGCGTTGAAGCGGCGCAGGTCGTACTTGTACGGTGCGTAGTTGCCGTGCCAGGCGACGACGTCGAGCGGCGAGTGGTCCATCTGCGCCGACCAGAGCCGGCCCATGAACTTGGCGACCAGCGTGTGCGGCCCCTCGACATCCTCGTAGGCGGCCACCGGGGTCAGGAAGTCGCGCGGGTTGGCGAGCCCGTTCGAGCCGATCGGGCCCAGGTCGGGCAGGCGGAAATTGGCGCCGTAGTTCTCGCAGACGTAGCCCCGGCCCTCGCCGTCGGGCAGCTCGACGCGAAAGCGCACGCCCCGCGGAATGACGACGATCTCGCACGGCTCGACGTCGATCACGCCGAGTTCGGTGACGAAGCGCTGGCGGCCCTGCTGCGGCACGATCAGCATCTCGCCGTCGGCGTTGTAGAAGGCGCGCCCTTGCATCGAGCGGTTGGCGGCGTAGAGGTGCGCCGCCACCCCCGATTGGACCTGCGGGTCGCCGTTGCCGGCGATCGTCACCAAGCCCTCGACGAAGTCGGTCGGCGCCGTGGGCATCGGCAAGGGATCCCAGCGCAGCTGGTCGGGCGAGGTCGGCACCTCGTCGAAGTCGCTGACGATCCGGCCGGCGCCGATCGGCTCGAACGGAGAGTGCGTCGCCGACGGGCGGATCCGGTACAGCCAGGAGCGCCGGTTCTCGGCGCGCGGCGCCGTGAACGCGGTGCCGCTCAACTGCTCGGCGTAGAGCCCGTACGGGCAACGCTGCGGCGAGTTGCGGCCGACCGGCAGCGCGCCTTCGATCGCTTCGGTGGCGAACTCGTTGCCGAAGCCGGACTGGTAGTCGTTCATGTGTGCTCCGAAGGGGCGTCGGGGGCGGCGCTCAGCTCGCCTGCAGGACGCCGCGCTGGATCTGGTCGCGCTCGATCGACTGGAACAGGGCCTTGAAGTTGCCCTCGCCGAAGCCGTCGTCGCCTTTCCTCTGGATGAACTCGAAGAAGACCGGGCCGAGCATCGTCGCGGAGAAGATCTGCAGCAGCAGCCGGGGCTTGCCGTCTTCGGTGCTGCCGTCGAGCAGGATGCCGCGCGTCTGCAGTTCGGGCACCGGCTGGCCGTGGCCGGGCACGCGCTCCTCGAGCATCTCGTAGTAGACGTCGTTCGGGGCAGTCATGAGCGCAACGCCGGCGAGAGCGAGCGAGTCGACGGTCTTCAGGATGTCGTCGGTGAGCAGCGCCACGTGCTGGATGCCCTCGCCGTTGAACTGCATCAGGAACTCCTCGATCTGCCCCGAGCCTCTCGATGACTCCTCGTTGAGCGGGATCCGGATCTTGCCGTCGGGCGCGGTCATCGCCTTCGAGGTCAGGCCGGTGTATTCGCCCTGGATGTCGAAGTAGCGGATCTCGCGGAAGTTGAACAGTCGCTCGTAGAAGGCGGCCCAGAAGGCCATCCGGCCGCGGTAGACGTTGTGGGTGAGGTGGTCGACGATGGTGAGGCCGTGGCCGACCGGGTTGCGGTCGACGCCTTCGATGAACTCGAAGTCGATGTCGTAGATCGAGCGGCCTTCCTCGAAGCGGTCGATCAGGTAGAGCGGCGCGCCGCCGATGCCCTTGATCGCCGGCAGGCGCAGCTCCATCGGCCCGGTCGGCATCTCGATCGGCTGGGCGCCGAGCGCGAGCGCGCGCTCGTAGGCCTGGTGCGAATCCCTGACCCTGAACGCCAGGCCGCAGGCCGACGGGCCGTGCTCGGCGGCGAAGTAGCCGGCCGGGCTCTTCGGGTCGCGGTTGACGATGAAGTTGATCTGCCCCTGGCGGTACAGCACCACGTCCTTCGAGCGGTGCTTCGCGACCAGCGTGAAGCCGAGCTTTTCGAATACCGGCTCGAGGGTGCCGGGCACCGGCGAGGCGAACTCGACGAACTCGAAGCCCATCAGTCCCATCGGGTTGTCGAACAGGTCAGCCATGAACAGCTCCGTGGAAAAGAGGGCGTGCGGGTCAGCCGACCCGCTCCAGCTCGCTGCGAAACAGCGCCGCGCGGGTGACGTAGCCGCTGGCGGCGCGGTCGAGGTTGGCGACCTCCTCGTCGCTCAGCGTGCGCACCACCTTGGCCGGCGCGCCGAGGATCAGCGAGCGCTCGGGAAAGCTCTTCTTCTCGGTGACGATGGCGCCGGCGCCGACCAGGCAGTGCCTGCCGATCACCGCACCGTTGAGGACGATCGCCTGGATGCCGATCAGCGAGCCTTCGCCGATCGTGCAGCCGTGCAGCATCGCCTGGTGGCCGACCGTCACGTTCGGCCCGATCTCGAGCGGAAAGCCGGGGTCGGCGTGGAGCACGGCGCCCTCCTGGACGTTGCTGCCGTCGCCGATCCGGATCGGCTCGTTGTCGCCGCGGGCGACCGCGCCGAACCAGACGCTGGCGTGCTCGCCGAGGACGACCCGGCCGACCAGCGTCGCTTCTGCGGCGACGTAGGCGGTCGCCGGGACCTGGGGTTGCTCGCCGCCGATTCGATACAGGGCCATGGCTGGATTCCGGTAGGGGTGCTGTTCGTCACTCGGGCGTGATGCCGGAAGACCTGCGCCCGTGTGTCCGCACTTTAGACATTCCTCCGGAACTATCCAGTGGTACTTTGGAAGGCCCGTCCTTTGTGGCCGGGAAACCCGGAACTGGGCGATCATGGCGGCCATGCGCCACATCGTCAGCGTGAGCCGGGGCGAGCCGGGACGGTCGTCCGCGGCGATGCTCCGCGAAGGACGGGCCGCGTGACCGCGCTCCACGGCCTGGCCCTGCTGCTGCTCTTCGAGGCCGCGGGCGAGGGTCTCGTGCTGGTGCTGAAGCTGCCGTTTCCCGGCCCGGTCGTCGGTCTGGTGCTGCTCCTGGTCGGGCTGCGCTGGGCGTGGATCCGCGAGCCGGCCCAGGCCGCCGCCGAGCTGCTGCTGGCGCATCTGTCGCTGCTGTTCGTGCCGGTCGGCGTCGGCGTGGTCACCCACCTCGACCTGGTCTCGCGGTACGGAGCGCAGCTGATCGCGGTGGTCGTCCTCTCGACCTGGATCGGCATGGCGGTGACGGCGTTGCTGCTGCGCAGCCTGCTCGCGCGCGGCGCGAGCGAGGAGCCGGACGGTGCGTGATTTCGTCCAGCTCTGGGTCTACCTGTCGACCGCGCCGCTGTTCGGCCTGACGGCGACGCTGGTCGTCTACGTCGTCGCCGCGGCCGTGTACGAGCGCGTCGATCGCGCGCCCTGGGCCAACCCCGTGCTCTGGTCGGTGATCGTCCTGGGCACCTTGCTCGTCGTCACCGCCACGCCCTATCAGACCTATTTCGCCGGCGCGCAGTTCGTCCATGTGTTGCTGGGGCCGGCGGTCGTGGCCCTCGCCTGGCCGCTCTGGCAGCGCCGCGCCGAGCTGCGCAGGCGCGGCGTTGCGCTGATCGTCGCCGCGCTCGTCGGCGGAACCGCCGCCGGCGGCAGCGCGGTGCTGCTCGCCTGGCTGTTCGACATGCCGACCGAGGTGCTGCGCTCGCTCGCCTCGAAGTCGGTGACCGCGCCGGTGGCGATGGGCATCGCCGAGCGCATCGGCGGCGTTCCGGCGCTCGCCGCGGTGTTCGCGGTCGTCACCGGCCTGGTCGGCGCGCTCTCGGCCAAGTACCTGTTCAAAGGCCTGCGCATCGACAACTGGGCGGTGCGCGGCTTCGCCCTCGGCACCACCTCGCACGGCCTCGGCGCGGCGCGGGCGCTGCAGGTGCACGAGGACGCCGGCGCCTACGCCGGAATCGCCCTCGGCCTGCAGGTGCTTCTCGCCTCGTTGATGATCCCGCTCCTGTTCCGCTGGCTTGCCTAAGGGCCTGTCAACGGGCCCTTGCCGCATCGAGACGGTCGCCACACCATGTCGCTTCACATCAACGAAACCCTGGTCCAGCGCGCGCTCGCCGTGCTGAGGGTCGTCTGCGCCTTCCTCTTGCTCCAGCACGGGACGGCCAAGCTGTTCGGCTTTCCGCACGTCGCGTCCTTCGACACGCTCCAGCTCCTCTCGCTTGCCGGCATTGCCGGAATCCTCGAATTCGCGGGTGGCGTCCTGCTGCTGCTCGGGCTGTTCACGCGCCCGGTCGCGTTCGTGCTGTCGGGCCTGCTGGCGTTCGCCTACTTCATCGGCCATGCGCCGAGGGGCGACATCCTCTCGCCGATGCTCAATGGCGGCGAGGCGGCCGTGCTGTTCTGCTTCGTCTTCCTGTTCATGGCGGTGGCCGGCGGCGGCAGCTGGAGCCTCGACGCGCGCCGCGAGCCGCCACGCAACCGCGGCCTGACCGGGGCACCGCGTTGAGCTTCAAGTCGATCGCCTACGCCGGCAGCGCGCCCGGCCCGCGCCTGATCGTCCTCGGCGCCGTGCACGGCAACGAGACCTGCGGCACGAAGGCGATCGAGCGCGCGATCGCCGAGATCGACGCCGGCAGCCTGCGCCTCGGTGCGGGCCGGGTGACCTTCGTTCCGGTCGCCAACCCGCTCGCCTACTCCCGGCAGCGCCGCGCCGGCGATCGAAACCTGAACCGCAAGCTCGCGCCGACCGATGCGCCGCGCGAGTTCGAGGACCACGTCGCCAACTGGCTCTGCCCGCTGCTCGCCGCGCACGAGGTGCTGCTCGACCTCCATTCGTTCACCGCGCCCGGCGAACCCTTCGTCTTCATGGGCCCGGCCGACAATGCCGGCGCGATCGAGCCGTTCACGCTGGCGGCGCGCGAAGAGGCGTTGGCGCGGCGCCTCGGCGTCGGCCGCGCGGTCGACGGCTGGTTGACCACCTATGCTGCCGGTGTCGCCCGCCGCCACGAGTTCGCCGCCCGCTTTCCCGGGGCCGCGCTCGACCTCGACCCGCGCTACGGCATCGGCACCACCGAATACATGCGCTCGACCGGCGGCTGCGCGCTCACCCTCGAGTGCGGCCAGCACGACGACCCCGAAGCGCCCGCGGTCGCGTGGCGGGCGATCCTCGCGACGCTGGCGTACCTCGGCCTGAGCGAGGCGCCCGACCCGGCGCCGGCGCCGGCCATGGAATGCCTGAGCCTGTGCGAAGTGACCGACAAGCTGCACCCGGGCGACGCCTTCGTGCGCGACTGGCGCAGCTTCGATCCGGTCGCCCAAGGCGAGCCGATCGGCAAGCGCCACGACGGTCGCGCCGTGCTCGCGCCGTTCAGCGGCCACGTCGTCTTCCCGAACCCGGGCGCCGAGTCCGGGACCGAGTGGTTCTACCTGGCAAGGCCGAGCCAGCGCCTGGCGCGCGGCTAGCCGAGCCGCCCTGCGATCGGTTCCGCGCTGCCTGCGCGCGCCCTCAGGCGGGTTCGAGAACGTGGATGGCGCGGCTCGCCGTCAGCTCCTTCACCTTGCTCGCGTAGGCCTTCATGTGCGGTGCCACGGCGTGCGCCTT
>JBDTUG010000250.1:0-6065 GCA_040007855.1 Caldimonas sp. | reverse complement strand
TCGAGCACGAGCAGGTCGCGGTTGAGCTTGATGACGTCGCTCTTCACGTCCTGGACGCGGCCGTCGAGCGTGGCGGCGAGCGGGGCGCTGGCGGCGCTGGCCGGCGCCAGCGCCACGGTCGCCGCGCTGGCACCGGCGGCGGGCGAGGGCGGCACGGCCACCGGCACGGCGACCACGGGCACGGCCGCGGTGGGCGCGGCCGGCGCGGCCGGCGGCACCGCGGTGGGCGGCGCCACGGCGGCAGGGGCAGCCGCAGGGGCCGCCTTCGGCACCGGTGCCGGGCCTGCGGCCGACGCGGTAGCGGCGAGCGTGGCCGGCGCGCCGGTGGCGATCAGCAAGGCGAACAGGGAAAGGCGCAGGGGAGCGAGGAACATAGGCCTGATCTCGTCAGAAGGTACCCGTCACGAACAGCTGGAGCACGTGCGCGTTGTAGGCGTACGGGTTGCCGGTGCGGATGTCGGTGAAGTCCTTGAACTTGAAGTGGACGAACTCGTAGGCCGCGTTCAGCTTGACCTCGTACTTGCCCGGCACCTTGCGCCAGTTCCACGCTGCCTTGGCGCCGAGGGCGACGTCATAGAAGGTGCTTAGCTGCCGGTTGCGCGAGACGTAGGCGGTCTCGGAGGCCGCGTTGTCGCTGTAGAAGAGGGCCCGGTTCTGCGTGTAGTAGCGCAGGTAGGCGTCGGCCAGCCAGGTCTCACGGAAGTAACGGCTGTAGCCGAGCTCGATCGTGTGCGCGCGGATCTCCCAGGTGTCGCGGTAGTAGCGGTACTCGGCATGCATCGCGTCGCGCGAGCCGAGGTCGCCGAGCAGGCGCAGCTTGACCGCGCGCGCCGATCGGGTGCGCGGGTTGCGCTCCGGCACGGCGGCGCCGAACACTCGCGCGACCCGGTACGGGCTGCCGAGGAAGCCGTCGTCGGAGAGCGCCTCGACGTTGGCGCTCATGATCCAGCGCGGCGTCAGGATCTGCGTGGCGCCGAGCCGGTACTGCCAGTGCGAGGCGCGGTCGGAGAACTCCGGCGAGTACTTCTTGCCGACCTTGTCGGCGCCGCGCGTGAAGCCGAGCGAGACCGTCGTCATGCCGCCGAACACCTCCTGGGCGACGTCGACGCTGACCCGGTTGGCGGTGTAGTCGGGTTCGTGGCTGCTCGCGCCGGCCACCGTGATCTGCGAGTCGCGGTACACGTAGTCGGCCGACAGGCCGTACTCGCTGCGCGTCTCGCGGTACGGGCTGGCGGTGGTGACGACGTCGATCGAGGCGTTGCTGACCGCGTCGAGGTAGTAGGAGCCGGAGATCGAGAAGCGGTCGGCGACGCTCTTCCTCACCAGCAGGGCCGGCCCGTAGGCCGAGACGCCGCCGCCGCGGTACGAATGGATCAGCGCTTCGGCGCTGTCTTCGGGCAGGTCGACGGCGCGTGCGCCGCCCGCCGCCAGCAGGCCGCCGAGCAGGCTGCCGAGCAGCGCTGCGAGACGCTGCCACAGGCTCAGCGCGATCCTAGTTGCAGCCACACCCGCCCCCCTGGACGCCGGTCGCGCCGCGCGCGCCTTCGCGCACGTCGCGGATGTGCTCGCCGTGCTTTTCCGGCAGGTTGTTGCGCGAGAACTTCATGATCGGATCGGCCAGCCGCTCGCGCTCGTAGGGCTTGACCCAGGGCTCGATCGTCGGGATCGAGAAGCTCGAGCAGCCGCCGAGCAGCAGCGCGGCGCCGAGCAGCGCGAGGGCGGTGCGGGCGGGCGTTCTCACTTGAGCAACTCCCGGATCTGCTTGTCGTAGTTGTCCTCGTAGCCTGCGAGGTAGCCGCGATGGAAATAGCGCACCTTGCCGTCGCGGTCGATGATCACGGTCGACGGCATCGTGCTCAGGTCGTAGAGCTTGCTGACCGCCTTGTCGGTATCGAGCAGCACCGGGAAGCTCACGCCGAGCTTGGCCGCGACGTCGGCCGCCTTGTGCACGTCGTCGTCGACGTTGACGCCGAGCAGGACGAAGCCGGAGGCGCGGTACTTCTGGTACAGGCGGTCGAGCTGCGGCATTTCCTGCCGGCACGGCCCGCACCAGGTGGCCCAGAAGTTGACCATGACGACCCGCCCGCGCTGCTCGGCCAGGCGCAGGTTGGGGCCGTTCATGGTGCGCAGGGTGAAGTCGGGCGCGTTGGCGGACGGGGCGATCGCCGGCGTCGCGGTGCCGGCGGCGAGCAGCAGCGCCGCGCCGAAGGCGAGCCGGGCGGCTTGGCGGCGGGGCGGGGAGGAAGGCAGGGGCATGAGGGCTCCGGAGCGTTCAGAAGAAGACCGTGAGGCCACCGGTCAGCTCGAGGTTCTGCGTGCTGGTGCGCTTGCCGAGCAGGTCGAGCGAGAAGATGTGGTCGCGCAGGTCGACCTGCAGGGCGAAGTGGTCGTTGAAGTACACCCGCCAGCCGAGGCCGAAGTTGAGGGTCGGCCGGCGCTGCTGGTCGAGCCGGGTGCTGCCCACCCCGGCGATCAGGTAGAGCTGGGTCGGCCGGGCCCGCCAGGTGCCGAGGAACACCTCGCCCGGCAGCACGTTGTAGCCCGCCGAGAGGTTGTAGTAGGTGAGCCGCTCCTTCTGGTCGGGGAAGATGCCGCCGGGCAGGATCTGCCGGAACAGCTCGTCGTCGACCTTGGCGATCGCGTACACGCCTTCGACGAAGAAGTCTTCGGTGATGTGATAGCCCAGGCGCACCCCGCCGACCGCGCTGGTGCCGAAGTTCTGGGTGGAATAGGTGCCGCCGAAGATGCCGAGCTCGAAGTCGTTGGACGGGAACTTCGGCAGCCGGATGCCGCGCCGGTCGACCTCGGGCACGACCACCGGCTCGCCGGTCGGCGCCGGATCGGCGGCGCGCGCCTCGAAGCAGATCGCGACCGCGGCGGCAGCGAGAAGGAGGATGCGCACGGCAGTGGAGTTCATGGGCGGGTTGCTTTGCGAGGCCGCGGACCTGCCGGCCTCAGAAGAAGAAGGCGAGTCCCGCGGTCCAGGCGCGGTACTCGGTCGTCTTCGCATCGTTCACGAAAACGGTGTAGAGGGAATAGTCGGCGCGCAAGACGAACCGGTCGGTGAGGTAATAGCGCACGCCGACGCTGGCATTGGCGAGCTTGGCGTCGGTGGTGGTCGCGCCGACCAGGCTCAGGTTGGGGAAGTTCCTGAACTTGCCGACGCCGATGCCCAGGAACGGCGAGAAGCGCCGGTCCGACCACGGCTCGGCCAGCATGTTGAGGTGCCAGAAGTCGGTGCCCGAGAACACGCCCTGCACCTGGCCGACCGTGCCTTCCAGGCTGAGCGTCTCGGACAGCCGATAGCTGGTCCAGATCTTGAGCATCGGCTCGGCCTTGAAGTGGCCCCAGGCAGCGCCGAGCTGGACCTTGCGGTTCAGGTAGTCGTCGACCAGCACGTCGCGAAAGGTCTTGGTGCCGCCGGCCAGGGTGAGCGT
Source organism: Caldimonas sp. (assembly GCA_040007855.1). Taxonomy (GTDB): domain Bacteria; phylum Pseudomonadota; class Gammaproteobacteria; order Burkholderiales; family Burkholderiaceae_C; genus Schlegelella_A. Next base: position 2,628 of record JBDTUG010000250.1, on the reverse strand, counting down.
GGTCGCCAGCTGGCTGCGGTTGACCCAGCCGACCTTGCCGCCGTCGGTGCGAACGCGGAACCAGTCGGTGTGGCGCAGCTCGATCTCGATCCATTCGCTGCGCGCAGCGACGAAGAAGACCGGAAAGCCGCGGCCGGGGCCGGTGCGCAGCTCGATGTAGGGATCGGCGATCTGCAGCCGCTCGTCGGCGTCGGCCGGACGCGCCGCCGCGACGGTGGCAGCGGCCGCCGGTGACGGGGCGCTGGCCGCCTGCTCCGCCGGCACCGCTCCGCCCGCCGGCACCGGGTCGGCGGCGAACGCCGATGCCATCGCCGTCGCGGCCGCGACGCAGATCAGGAGCCCGGCCCAGGTGCTGCGGCGGTTCATTGGGTGTTGCACGTTCCGGTCTTCGGGTCCGGCGGCGTGAACATGCCGTAGGTGGCGGTGCTGAACTCGTCCTGCCCCTGCGGGGCCGGGTGGCTGATCCAGTACTTGATGAGCAGGGCGTTCGGATCGCTCTCGCTCGGGAAGATCAGGCCGCCGCCGTGCAGCACGCCGAGCACCAGCGGCTTGTTCAGCAGGCGGCTCTGCGTGGTCGAGCCGAGCACGACCTCGCCTTGCGCCGAGTAGAAGTTCTTGTACATGTCGGTCGTGCGGATGACGTCGGGCGTCATCGCCGGGTCGCTCAGGTCGACTGGCTGGGCCGTGCCGACCAGGCGGAACGCGCCGCCGGTGCCGGTGACGTTGTCGTGGCAGCCCGAGCCGGCGCAGGTGTTGACCGAGGTCACGCCGTTCAGCTGGATCTGCAGCTGGGCGTTGAAGATCGGGTTGATGCAGCGCTGGAAGTAGGCGAAGGCCAGGTGCTGGCCGGAGACGACACCCGGGTTCGTCACCGCCGCCGGGTTGTCGAACGGGTTGCCGGAGCTGCCGCCGCAGCTCGCCAGCAGCGCCGCCGCGGCGAAGCAGCTCAGCGCGCTGGTGATCGGCCGGAGCGGGGCGGCTCTGCGCTGGGAGAAGTCGCCTCGCTCGAAGAAAGTCATGCCGCTCAACACCCCGTCGCGATCCAGGCGGCGATTTTGTTGTAGTTCGCGCTGCCGACGGGCAGCACTGCCGTCGTCATGCCGACCGCACCCGTGGGATGCGGCACGGTCGAGGGCTTCTTCAACAGGTAGTTGGCGGCCGAGTTGCACGCGTCCGAGATCATCGTCAGGGTGACGCCGTAGTCTCCGTCGGCGTCGCCGGTGAGAACGAACCGGTTCCTCCGGAACGAGGTGCCGACCGGCACCGCCGATGTGCTGCTGCCGATCGCCTGGTGGCAGCCGGCGGCGCAGGTGACGCGCAGGATCGGGAACACCTCGGTCTCGAAGCTGGCCTGGCTGAGGCCGGTGATCGTGCGCACGCCGCTGGCCGCGTCGAACGGATCGTTGTAGTACTTGCCGCCGAGGTCGATCCATTCGGCGATCAGGCGCTTCTCGGCCGGGTTCAGCAGCTTCGAGTGATCGGGCGCGGTGGCTGGCGGGCTCGGATGGGCGAGCCGGGCATCGCTGCCCGAGAACACGTTCTGCCCCCAGAGGATCTCCGAGAGCCGGCTCTTGCGCGTCAGGCCGCGGATCTCGCCTTCGCTGGCGCCGGTGTCGACCAGCGCCGGGCCGCGCGCGATCATCAGCACGCCTTCCTCGATCCGGGTCACCGGCAGGCCGGTGGCAGGGTCGATCAGCGGATCGCCCAGCATCAGCTCGTCGTACGAGCTGAGGCGGCCGCTGCCGGCGAGCGTGCCGCTCAGGTCGAGCTTGGCCGGGTCGTTGTGGCAGCTGGTGCAGGCATCGGCGCCGCCGACGCCGCGCGGGCGCGCCCAGAGCGGCTGGATATGATCAGGGTAGTTGACGATGCCGTTCGCCGGCACCGCGGTGCCGAGATCGTCGGCCGGATTGGCGTTGCCGGTATAGCGCAGGGCGATCGCCGCACGGCCGGTGACGCCGGGCTTGCTGGTGTCGGCCCAGATGTCGGTGAACACCGGATCGACGCCCAGGCGCAGCGCGCTTGGGTCGAGCCGGGTCCGGGTGGAGGCCATGGTCTCGCCCGACAGGTGCGCGCTCGCCATCGCCGGCAGCAGGCCGGACGGCATGGCGTTGACGACGGCGCCGGAGTTGATCGCGCCGCCGCGCCGCGGGCTGTGGCAGCCGTCGCAGGTGCGTCGCTCGCCGGGCCGGACCTGGATCCAGTTGGTGTGGGTCTGGAAGGCGCGCCCGGTCGAGTCGACGACTGCCAGGGCGATCGGCGTGTCGGCCGGCACCGTGAGCTTGAAGGAGCCGTCGGGCTCGATCGGCGCATAGCCGAGGATCTGTTGCATCTCGAACTCGGTCTCGCCGATCGCGCTGCGCAGGCCCGACATGCCGGAGGGCGGCGCGACCGCGCGGAACGCCCGGACGAAGCGTGCCGGGGCGCAGCCGTAGGCCGGATCCGCGGGGTCCTTCATGCGCATCAGGTCGGCGACCTGGGCGCGGGTGTCGAGCGGGTCGGACGGCGTGGTCTTGGCGATCGCCGTGGCGCAGCCGGCCGGCAGGTCGACTGCAGAGAGCACGGCGTCGCCCATCCGGCCGAGGCCGTCGGTGTCGTAGACGCTGCGCACCTCGAGCAGGCCGAGGTTCT
>JBDTUG010000249.1:0-6105 GCA_040007855.1 Caldimonas sp. | reverse complement strand
CTGCCCGGCGATCTTCGCCACCGCCTACGACGAGTTCGTGCTCGAGGCCTTCAAGGCCAACGCCATCGACTACGTCCTCAAGCCGGTGAGCGACGAGGCGCTGGCCCGGGCCTTCGCCGGCTACCGCCGCCTGCGCACTCACTTCGGCGCCGACCTCGCCCGGGCCAGCGCGGCGCTGGCGGCGCTGCCCGGTCCGCCGCGCCAGCGCATCCTGGCCCGGAAGGGTGGCGGCTTCGTCAGCGTCCGCCTCGACGAGATCGGCTACTTCGTCTCGGTCGACAAGTCGACCTTCGCGGTCGGCCTCGACGGCCGGCGCCATCTCGTCGACGGAACGCTCGCCGAGGTTTCGGGGCAACTCGACCCGCAGCGCTTCTTCCGCATCAACCGGCAGGTTGTCGTCGCCGCGGCGGCGGTGCTCGGCTTCGCGCCGTCGGGAAAAGGCCGGCTCAGCCTGCAGCTCGGCGGCGGCGCCGGCGAAACCGTCACCGTGCCGCAGGAGCGGGCGGCGGCATTTCGCCAGTGGCTGGCCTCGTGAGCCCGGCCGGCCGGCGGGTGCAGCCCCCGGTAGACTCCCGCCTTTGCCTCCCCGCCCGTCCCCATGTCCTGGTTCTGGAAGCCCTACACCTCCGACGTCACCTCGTTCATCGCGGACCTGAAGGCCAGGCGCCCGACGCTCGAGGACGAGCAGCGGCACGGCCGGGCCCTGCTCTGGGACCGACGCATCGACCGGGTCGCCGAAGCCGAGTTCGGCGACGCCAGGGTGGCGCAGCAGCCCTACGTCTACCAGACGCAACAGCGCTGAGCGGGGGGCGATGAACGCGTTCGCGGTCGTCGAGGCCGATGCCGCCGTCATGACCCGCGGCGACGACACCGTCGACGGCATCGCCGTCGCCCGCCTGTACGGCGAGCCGCTGTTCGCGCTGCCGACCGACCTCTACATCCCGCCCGACGCGCTCGAGGTCTTTCTCGAGGCCTTCGAAGGGCCGCTCGACCTGCTGCTCTACCTGATCAGGAAGCAGAACTTCAACATCCTCGACATCCCGATGGCGAGCGTGACGCGACAGTACCTCGCCTACATCGAGCAGATCCGCAAGACCAACCTCGAGCTCGCCAGCGACTACCTGCTGATGGCGGCGATGCTGATCGAGATCAAGTCGCGCATGCTGCTGCCGGCGAGGAAAAGCGCCGACGGCAAGGAAGCCGAGGATCCGCGCGCCGAGCTGGTGCGCCGGCTGGTCGAGTACGAGCAGATGAAGCTGGCCGCCGCCCGGCTCGACGCGCTGCCCCTGCTGGGGCGCGACTTCCTGCGCGCCCAGGTGGCGATCGAGGACACCTGGGCGACCCGCCTGCCCGAGGTCACGCCGGCCGACCTCCGCTCCGCCTGGGCCGACCTGATGAAGCGCGCGAGCCTCAACCAGCATCACCGCATCTCGCGCGAGCAGCTCAGCGTGCGCGAGCACATGAGCCTGCTCCTGCGCGGCCTGAACGGGCGCCGCTTCGCGATCTTCGAGGAGCTGTTCGACGCCGGGCGCGGTCCGGATGTGATGGTGGTGACCTTCATCGCCCTGCTCGAGCTGGCCCGCGAGCACCTGATCGAGGTGACCCAGGCGGAGGCGTTCGCGCCGATCTACGTGCGGCTCGCCTACCAGCCCACGTAGGCACCGGCGCTGCGCTCCCGCTGCCCTCAGTCGACCGCCAGGAGCAGCAGGCCGCCGGCGCCCAGGACGCCGATCGGCAGGCCCCAGCGCTCCCAGCGCGAGACCGCGTCGCCGGCGATCACCTCGACCGGGACCGACGTCGTTTCCAGCACCCGGTGCGTGACCGAGTCCTCGAGCATCCGGGTGATCGAGTTCTTGCGCGCCGTCCCCATCACGATGTGATGGCTGCCGAGGCGCGTGGCGGCGCGGCAGATCTCCTCGGCGCGCTCGCCGATCGCCCGGTGCACGCGATGCGGCACGCCCGCCGCGACCACGAGCGCGAGGGCGCCCGCCATCGCCTCGTCCGCGCGCTCGTGCAGCCAGGCCTCGCGCTGGCTGCGGCTGACGAAGCGCGAGATGTGGCGCGACAGATGCGGCTGGACGTTGAGCAGATCGATCTCGAGCTCGTGGTGGCGGCGGTATTCGTCGATGGCGTGGCGCACCGCCCGGAGCGCGTTGGCCGAGCCGTCGACCGGGACGAGGACACTAAGCACGGGGGGGTCTCCTTCGCTTTGCTGCACGACAGGGGGGGCCGCTTCGGCGCTCGCGGCCGGCGGCAGCTGCGTCTTGAATTCGACGAGGCGGTGGTGAATGCGCGATTCGAGTCGGCGGTGGTTCCTCGCAAAGCCGGCCCACAGAACGAGCGGGATCGCCAGGTACAGCAGCAGGCCGGGCAGTGGCGCCCCTTCGAGCCCGGGCCTGAGCAGCGGCTCGCCCTGGATCATCTTGACGGCGGTCCAGACCAGCACGCCGGCGCCGAGGTAGACCACGCCGGGGAAGCGGTCGACGAGCTTCAGGACGACGGTGCTGCCCCAGACGACGATCGGCACGCTGATCACCAGGCCGAGCACCACCAGCAGGTAGCTGCCGTGGGCAGCCCCGGCGACCGCGAGCACGTTGTCGAGCCCCATCACCGCGTCGGCGATGACGACGGTTCGCATCGCGCCCCAGAAGGTCGTCGCCGCGGCGCCGTGCGCCGGGTCGTGCCCGGCTTGCGGCACGAGCAGTCGATAGGCGATCCACAGCAGGAGCAACCCGCCGGCGAGCAGCAGGCCGGGAATGGCGAGCAGCCAGACGACGATCACCGTCATCACGCTGCGCACGACGATGGCCCCGGCCGCGCCCCAGACGATGGCGCGCCTCTGCAGATGAACGGGCAGGCCGCGCGCGGCCAGGGCGATCACGATCGCGTTGTCGCCGGCCAGCACCAGGTCGATGACGATGATCGCGAGCAGCGCGGAAAGGGACTGCGAGACGTCCATCAGGGCAAGGCTCGCCGAGGCAGGAAAGGCATGGCGCGATTCTCCGAGCGGTGCCGCGGCGACGCGTCGACGAATCGCGATCGAATCGAGAATCGCGATGCATCGCGGCTGGGCCGGACCGGCGGCGGCACAGGGGCTTTAGCCCTGCCACAATGGCGGCGTGTCGCGACCACCGGTCGGGGCACGCAAAGTGGGAGTAGTTCGCGCCCCGGACTTCGGGACGTCTGCGTTGTCGTCAATACGGGTCGCGAGACCCCGGCGCGCAGTTGCCACGGCAAGAACCAGACCTTTGCCCTTCTCTTCGGTGAGGAACGGCAATGACGACTCCGCTAGGCTCCGCCCCCCTGCGACGCTACTTCCGACACGGCACCCTGCCCCAGCTCGCCGCCTTCGAGGCGGTCGTCCGCCTCGGCAGCGCCAGTCGCGCCGCGCAGTCCCTGTGCATCGCCCAGCCGACCCTCTCCGGTCATCTGCGCAAGCTCGGCGAATCGCTCGACGTGCGCCTGTTCGACATCCGGGGCAGGCGCCTGGTGCCGACCGACGCCGCCCTGACGCTCCTGCAGGCCACCCGCGAGGTGTCGGCGGCGCTCGCTCGCTGCGAGCAGGCGCTGGTGCCGCTGCGAGAGCGGGCGACCGAAGCTGCTACGTCGCCGCGACCTGCGACCCGGCCAGCTTGAAGGCGATCATCGCCCGCAGCTTGTTCGGCAGGACCGGCTTGATCAGGACGTGGAAGTCGTGCTCGAGCGCTTCCTTCTCGTGGCCGGTCATGCTGCTGCCGGTCACCACGATCGCCGGCAGGCGGTCGCCGAAGCGCCGCCGCACGGCGGTGATCGCCGCCACCCCGGTCTCGCCCGGCTCGAGGCGGTAATCGACGATGACCAGCGCCGGCCGGACCGCCGCCGGATCGCTGGCCTCTGCCCAGGCGCGAGTGGCGGCGACGCTCTCGAACGAGGCGAGCGTCGCGCCCCAGCCGCACAGCAGCACCTCGAGCCCCTCGCGCACCGCCGGCTCGTCCTCGACGATGATGATCAGCCGGCCGTCGAGCGTCATGCCGAGCGGCACCTTGCCGGGCGACGCGCGCACGCCCGCCTTGGGCGCCTTGCCGACCGGCAGCTCGATCGTGAAGACCGAGCCGCGCCCGGTCTCCGAGCGCAGCGCAAGCGGCGCCGCCATCAGGCCGGCCAGGCGCTTGACGATCGCCAGGCCGAGGCCCAGCCCCTTCTTCTGCTCGCCGAGCGCAGCGGTCGGCGTGCCCGGCACCTGGTAGAACTCCTCGAAGATGCGGACCCGCTCTTCCTCGCGGATGCCCGGCCCGGTATCCCAGACCTGCAGGCGCACCCGCTCGCCGCGCCGGCGCGCGCTCACCAGCACCGAGCCGTCGCTGGTATAGCGGATCGCGTTCGACAGCAGGTTGCGCAGCACGCGCTCGACCAGCAGCGGATCGGCAAGGGCGACGTGCTGGCCGCCGCGAAAGCGCAGCGCCAGCCCTTTCTCGAACGCGACCGGCTCGAAGTTGAGACGGAGCTTGCGAAAGATGTCGGCGATGGCGAAGCTCTCGGGGTTGACGTCGACCCCGCCCGTGTCGATGCGCGTGATGTCGAGCAGTTCGGAGAACAGGCCTTCGAGCGCGTCGACCGATTCGTTGATGCTGTTGACGAGCTGCGCGACCTCCGGCTCGTGGGTGCGCTGGCGCAGCGCCTCGGCGAACAGCCCCATCGCATGCAGGGGCTGGCGCAGGTCGTGGCTGGCAGCGGTGAAGAACTGCGTCTTGGCGCGGTTGGCGACCTCGGCGTCGTGGCGCGCGGCGTCGGCCACGGCTTTTTCGGCGCGCAACTGCTCGGCCAGCGCCTCGGTGCGCAGCTTGAGGGCGATGACGCTGTCGAACGACTCGCGGTAGTTGCGCCCGAGCACGACGATCATCGTCATCGCCACCGTCATCACCAGGGCGAGCTGCCAGCTCGCCTCCGCGTTCCGGGCCGCCACCGCGGCGATCGCCGGCACGAAGACGAGCAGGACGAAGACGAGGAACAGCTTGAACTGGGGCGCCAGGATCGGCACGCAGGCGACGCAGAAGGTGTAGACGACGAGCACCAGGGCGATCTGATGCGCTGCCCCGCCGTGCGGGAAGAACAGCCAGGTGGCGGCGCCCCAGAGCGCGCCGGCGACGAGCACGCCGCGCTGCCAGGTGCGCAGCCGGGCGAGCAGGCGCGCCTCGGTGGTCGGCTCGTGCCGGGCATAGCGCAGGGCCAGGGAGAGCCGGCCCAGCCAGACCACGCCGAACAGCAGCCCCCAGCCGATCAGGAGCGGGCGCGGCGCCATGCCGGCGAACATCGCCAGGATGACGATCGCGCCGACCAGGTGGCCGGCGAGCGAGGTGCGGTTGAAGGCGAAGGTGCCGCGGACCTGGTCGCGCAGCAGGGCGAAGGCGTCGAGCGGCACGTCGGCCGTGGCCGGCCGGCCGGTGGCGGCGGTCGGTCCCGCCGGGGCGCTCAGCGCGAAGGGCGCAGCGGCCATGGTGCGAGTCCGCCCTGGCCTGCCATCTGGCTCACCGCGAGCACGGCCTGGGTGCGCGAGTTGACGCCGAGCGCGCGCAGCACCGCGGCGACGTGGTCCTTCACCGTCTCGACCGAGAGCTTGAGCTCGCGCGCGATCAGCTTGTTCGAGTAGCCGCGCAGGAGCAGGCCGAGCACGTCGGTCTGGCGCGGCGTCAGCTTGAAGGCAGCAAGCGCCGCCGCGGGCGGAACGGGGTTCGGTGGCGGGCTCGCCGGTGGCTCGTCGGGCCCGCCCTCCTGACCGCGAATCGCCATCGGCGGCACGTAGATGCCGCCCTGCATGACGATGTGCAGCGCTTCCTGCAGGGTCTCGTTGCTGGACCGCTTGGGCACGAAGCCCATCGCGCCCATGTCGATCGCGCGGATCACGTCGGCGCTGCGATCCGAGGCCGAGACGACGACCACCGGCAGCGCCGGCCAGGCAGCGCGCAGCTCGGCGAGCAGTTCGAAGCCGTCGGCGTCGCCGAGGCGCAGGTCGAGCAGCAGGAGGTCGAAGCCGTCGTCGGCGGCGAGCGCTTCGCGGGCGGCGCGGGCCCCCGCCACGCCGACCACCGAGACGTGGCTGCCGATGCCCTGGATCACGTTCTGCAGCGC
>JBDTUG010000248.1:0-6128 GCA_040007855.1 Caldimonas sp. | reverse complement strand
GGCATCTCAGGCAACCACGGACTTTATCATCAAAGCAACAACATCCAAGACCCCTGCTTCCCTCGGCGCCGAGCTGATGGCCGAAGTGGAGGGCACGGTTTTCGGCCACCGCGATGGCCACGGTTTCCTCGTCCGCGACGGCGTGCTGCCCGACCTGTGGCTGTCGCCCCAGGAAATGCGCTCGGTCCTGCACCGCGACCGCGTCAAGGCGCGGATCATCCGCTACGACAAGAAGGGCCGCCCCGAAGGCCGCGTGCTCGAGATCCTCGAGCGCAAGAAGGCGCCGATCATCGGCCGGCTGCTGCACGAAAGCGGCATCTGGCTGGTCGCGCCGGAGGACAAGCGCTACGGGCAGGACATCATCGTCCCGCGCAATGCGGTCGCGGGGGCGACGGTCGGCCAGGTCGTCGCGATCGAGCTGACCGAGCTGCCCTCGCTGCACTCGCAGCCGCTCGGCCGGGTCACCGAGGTGCTGGGCGAGATCGACGATCCGGGCATGGAGATCGAGATCGCGGTGCGCAAGTACGAGGTGCCGCACGTCTTCTCGGAAGCAACGCTGTCCCAGGCCGCGGCGCTGCCCGACAGCGTCGGCGCCGCCGATCGCAAGGGGCGCATCGATCTCACCGACGTGCCGCTCGTCACGATCGACGGCGAGGACGCGCGCGACTTCGACGACGCCGTCTATTGCGAACCGGCCAAGGTCGGGCGCGGCAAGGGCTGGCGGCTGGTGGTCGCGATCGCCGACGTCAGCCACTACGTAAAGCCCGGCGAGCCGCTCGATGCCGACGCCTACGAGCGCGCCACCTCGGTCTACTTTCCGCGCCGCGTCATCCCGATGCTGCCGGAGAAGATCTCGAACGGCCTCTGCTCGCTCAACCCCGACGTCGAGCGGCTGGCGATGGTGTGCGACATGCTGGTCAGCGGCGACGGCGAGGTTCACGCCTACCAGTTCTTCCCGGGCGTGATCCGCTCGGCGGCGCGCTTCAGCTACACCGAGGTCGCCGCCATCCTCGCCAACACGCGCGGCCCCGAGGCGGCCCGCCGCGAGGCGCTGGTTGCGCACCTGCTCGACCTGCACGACGTCTACCGGGCGCTGCTGAAGGCGCGCGCGAAGCGCGGCGCGATCGACTTCGAAACGACCGAGACGCAGATCCTGTGCGACGAGAACGGCCGGATCGAGAAGATCGTGCCGCGCACCCGAACCGAGGCGCACCGGCTGATCGAGGAGTCGATGCTGGCCGCCAACGTCTGCTCGGCCGACTTCATCGCCCGCGCCAGGCACCCGGCGCTCTATCGCGTGCACGAAGGCCCGACGCCCGAGAAGAAGACGCTGCTGCAGAACTACCTGAAGGCGCTCGGCCTCGGGCTGGCGATCGGCGACGATCCCAAGCCCGCCGAGTTCCAGGCGATCGCCCAGGCGACCAAGGACCGTCCCGACGCGGCGCAGATCCACTCGATGCTGCTGCGCTCGATGCAGCAGGCGATCTACACCGGCACCAACAGCGGCCACTTCGGCCTCGCCTACGAGGCCTACACGCACTTCACGAGCCCGATCCGGCGCTATCCCGACCTGCTGGTGCACCGCGTCATCAAGGCGCTGCTGGGCAGCCGCCGCTACGCGATCGGTACGCGTTCCGAAGGCGAGCCGGCCAAGAAGGCTCGGCTCGCCAAAGCGGTGAAGAGCGCGAAGAACGCCAGGGCGGGGGCGAGCGCGCTGCCGCCGCTCGCGCCGGGCGGCGAGCTCGAGGCGTGGGAGATCGCCGGCGCGCACTGCAGCGCCAACGAGCGCCGCGCCGACGAGGCCTCGCGCGACGTCGAGGCCTGGCTCAAGTGCCGCTACATGCGCGAGCACCTCGGCGAGGAGTTCGGCGGCGCCGTCACTGCGGTGACGAGCTTCGGCCTGTTCGTCGTGCTCGACGGGCTCTACGTCGAAGGCCTGGTCCACGTCACCGAGCTTGGCGGCGAGTACTTTCGCTTCGACGAGATTCGACAGGAATTGCGCGGCGAGCGATCGGGGTTGCGCTATGTCGTCGGCACGCGCGTTCGCGTGCAGGTGAGCCGCGTCGATCTGGATGGCCGCAAGATCGACTTCCGCCTGGTCCGTGAAGGCGAGGACGCGGCGGTACTGCCGCGAGCGCGCCGTGACAAGGCCGTCGAGCGCACCGAGGCGGCGACGAGCGAGACCGTCGCACTCAAGGAGGCCGATCGCGACGTCAAGGCCGCGACCAAGGCCAAGAAGCGCGCTCGCTCGGGCGCGGCGCTTCGGCCGGTGCGCGCGAGCAAGTCGGCGGTCCGAAAGACGGCGAGCGGGCGCGGCCCGTCGCGCGGAACGACGCGGCGCTGAACGCGGTCAATTTTCATCGACGAGGGAAGACGAGAGATGACGATTCGATTCGATGGCCGAGTGGCGATCGTGACCGGCGCAGGCGGAGGCCTCGGCCGGCAGCACGCGCTGGCGCTGGCGGCGCGTGGCGCCTCGGTGGTGGTCAACGACCTGGGCGGCATGCTCGACGGCTCCGGCGGAGCGCCGACTTCGGCCAACGCCGTGGCCGAAGAGATCCGCTCCGCCGGCGGCAAGGCGATCGGCAACGGCGCGTCGGTCACCGATCCGGCCGCCGTTCAGGCGATGGTGGAGGCGGCGATGAAGGAATGGGGCCGCGTCGACATCCTCGTCAACAACGCCGGCATCCTGCGCGACAAGAGCTTCACGAAAATGACGCTCGACGACTTCCGCCTCGTGGTCGAGGTTCACCTGATGGGCGCGGTGAACTGCAGCAAGGCGGTGTGGGACATCATGCGCGCGCAGAACTACGGCCGCATCGTGATGACGACCTCGTCGTCCGGGCTCTACGGCAACTTCGGCCAGGCCAACTACGGCGCTGCCAAGATGGCGCTGGTCGGGCTGATGCAGACCCTGTCGATCGAAGGCGCCAGGAACGGCATCCGCGTCAACTGCCTGGCGCCGACGGCGGCGACGCGGATGACCGAAAAGCTGATGCCCGAGGCGGTGTTGAAGCTGCTCGAGCCCGAGGCCGTGACGCCGGGCTTGCTCGCCCTGGTGGGCGAGGACGCGCCGACCAGGGCGATCCTGTGCGTCGGCGCCGGCGCCTTCGAAAGCGCCCACATGACCTTGACGCAGGGCGTGCACATCGGCGCCGGCAACGACGTGACCGAGCAGGTCGTCGCCCGGTGGGCGGAGATCGTCGACCGGAATGGCGAGACCGTTCCCGAAAGCGGCTCGGCGCAGGGCACGCTCGAGATCGCCAAGGCGATGCGCGCGCTCGCCTCCTAGCTAAGCTAGCTAGCTGGGCGAGTCCGGCGCTGAGGCGCAAGCCCGCGCTGGTGTTGACTGGCCTTAGGCGCGGCGCGACTGAAGGTACAGCCGCTCGACCAGGTCGGCGGCACGCAAGGCCCCGTGCCGCTCGGGCTCGGCGGCGGCGCCGTGCTCGGCGACGGCCAGGGTCGCGACTTCGAGCGCCGACTCGCCGGGCCGCCAGCGGCCGCCGATCCAGCCGGCCAGCACATCGCCGGTACCGGCGGTCGCCAGTGAGGCGTTGCCGGTCGCGTTGATGCGCGGCGGCTCGCCGGGCGCGGCGATCACGCTGCCCGATCCCTTGAGAACGACGACCGCGCGATAGCGGCCGGCCAGCTCGCCGGCGGCGCCGAGCCGGTCGGCCTGCACCTGTTGCGTGCTCGTGCCGAGCAGGCGCGCTGCTTCGAGCGGATGCGGCGTGAGGAGGGTGGCGCGCTCGCGACGGGCGCGCGCCGCGAGCGTCGCCTGCAGGGCGGTGTCGGCACCGATCGCGTTGAGCGCGTCGGCATCGAGCACCAGGCGCGGCGCGAGGGCGATCAGGCGGGGCAGGGTGGCGCGCACCGCGTCGCCGCCGCCGCAGCCGCAGACGACCGTGCTCTGTTCGACGGCGCTGGCCGGACCCTGCCACCAGCCGGGGCGCAGCATCAGCTCCGGGCGCTCTGGATCGAACACGGCCGAGGCCGGGTCGGCCTCGAGCAGGTCGACGAAGACCCGCCCGGCGCCGGCGGCATGGGCGGCGCGCGCCGCCAGCCAGGCCGCGCCGGCCATGCCGGGCGACCCGCCGACCACAGCGACATCGCCGAAGCTGCCCTTGTGCTGGCCATGCAGGCGCGCGACCGCGCCGCGGCCGAGCTCGCCGCGGCCGACCAGCCAGGCCTCGGCCGGCTCGGCGCGGGAATCGACGCCGAGGTCGTCGAGCCAGACCGTGCCGGCCCGGTCGCGCCCGCTCCCGGTGAACAGGCCCGGCTTCACCGTCAGCAACGACAGCGTGTGCTGTGCGCTGACGCAGGCTGCGCCGAACGGCTGGCCATGGTCGGCGTCGAAGCCGGACGGCAGGTCGACCGCGAGGACGATGGCGCCGCGGCCGGCGAGGGTGGCGATCCGCTCGATCGCCGCGGCGATCTCGCCGGCCGGCGGGCGCGAGGCGCCGATGCCGAGCAGCGCGTCGATCACCAGCGCCGGGCAATCGGTGTCGGTGTCGGTGCCGGGGCCGCCGTGCGCCGACGCCGGGCCGATGACGACGCCGGCCTGCTGCGCGTTCGCCAGCGCTCGGGCCGCATCGGCGGGCAGGCGCGCCGCGCCGCCGACCAGCAGCACCGACGCATCCTTGCCGAAGCGGCGCAGGCAGGTCGCCGCTTCGATGCCGTCGCCACCGTTGTTGCCTGGCCCGGCGAACACGAGCACGCGTTGCGCGTGCGGCGCCAGCGCAAGGGCGAGCCTGGCCACCGACGCGGCGGCGCGCGCCATCAGCGTGAACGGCGCCATCCCGGCGAGGGCGCGAGCCTCGATGCGCCTCGTCGCGGCCACGCCGTAGAGCGCTTGCCGTGCAGCAGCAGCGTCGATGCGGAGGAGTGAGCTCACGATGCGCAGTTTGCCCGGCAATGGCGGCGTCAGCGCCACAGGCGCTCGATGCCCAGGCCATCGATGCCGATCGGCGTCTTGCGCCCGGCCACCGAATCGGCGAGCAGCCGCGCCGAGCCGCAGGCCAGTGCCCAGCCGCTGCCGCCGTGGCCCAGGTTGAGCCACACGCCCGGCGCGCCGCTCGGGCCGAGCACCGGCGGGCCGTCGGGCAGCATCGGCCGCGCGCCTTTCCAGCGTTGCGCCTGGCCGCGTTGCGTGATGCCGGGAAACCAGTCGTCGAGCACCTTGTCGAGGGTCTTCTGGGCGGCGGCGCTCTGTCGCTCGGGATGGCCGCCGATCTCGGCGCTGCCGGCGACGCGGACGCGGTTGCCGAGGCGGCTGATGGCGACCTTGTAGCGCTCGTCCATCAGCGCGGCGCGGGGCTCGCGGTGGAGGTGACGGTCGTCGTGGCGCAGCGGCGCCGTCACCGAGTAGCCGTAGATGGCCTGCAGCGGCAGGCGCAGGCCGAGCGGGCGCAGCAGGCGGCTCGAGCCGAGCGCGGCACAGACGACGACCGCATCGAAGCTCGTCTCGCCGCTGCCGTCGTCGTCCGGCTCGGTGATCGACCAGCCGCTGGCGCCGCTGCGCGACAGGGCGTCGTCGCGCGGGTCGCCGGGGGTGGCGACGACCGCCAGGGCGGGCCGGGCGCCGGCGACGATTCGCTCGACCTGCATCCGGAAGCGGAAACGGACGCCGCGCCGCACCGCTTCCTTGCGTAGCAGGTGGGTGAACTGACGGCAGTTGCCGACTTCGTCGTCCTTCGAATAGACGCCGGCGTGCAGGGCGGTGTCGGGGTTGAGGCCGGGCTCGACGAGGCGGCAGGCGGCCGCGTCGAGGACCTCGGGCGCGACGCCGAGTTCGGCGAGCGCGCGGATGCCCGGCTCGGCCAGCGCCAGGTCGCGGGCGGAACGAAGCAAGACGAGAAAGCCGCTGGCGTGCTCGAAGTCGAGGTGCAGCCGGCCCGTCAGCTCGTGCAGGCGCTCGCGGCTGAAGTGGGCCAGGCGATGCATGCGGGCACGGTTGACACGGTAGGTCTCCGGCCTGCAGGCGCGCCACCAGCGCCACAGCCAGCCGAGGCTCGCGGCGTCGAGGTGAGGGCCGATCCGCACCGGCGCATGGGCGCGCAGCAGATGGGCGAACACCTTGCCCGGCATGCCGGGCGCGGCCCAGGGCGCGACGTAGCCGGGCGCGACCA
>JBDTUG010000247.1:0-6161 GCA_040007855.1 Caldimonas sp. | reverse complement strand
CTTCCTGCGCGGCGTGGCGCCGGCCGAGGACCGCATCGACCCGGCGACCGGGCGCATCGCGCGCGGCCTCGGCACCGGCGAGATCTATCGCGGAGTGCTTCCGTTCGTGGCGGTGCAGCTGCTGGTGATGTCGGCCCTGATCGCCTTTCCGCAGATCGTCCGCATCGAGAGCGGCCGGACGCAACGGCTCGACGAGGCTGCGGTGAACGAGATCCTGCGCCGGGGCGGCGGGTCGGTGGGGCAGCCGCCGACGGGCGATCCGGCCGCTCTCCTGCAGGAGAGACTGCAGCGGGAGCGGGAAGGGCGCTAATGGGTGGTCGAGTACGGCCGCCCCGCGGCGGTGCGTTCTAGCTACTTTCCGGCGCAAAAATGGCGGCGCCCGATTCAAGCCGGGCGCGCGGCTGATGCGGCCATTGCGTGGGCGATGTTGATGAGGTTGTCGGCGATGACGCCGAGGCCGACCCAACGCTTCATGCCGGCCGAGCCCTTGTACCGAGACCGGTTCAGCCCGTGGCGGCGCTTGAGCAGACTGATGCGACCCTCCCGCGCGGCCTTCATCCGTCGGCCTGTACCTGGAGACGCCAGGGAGTCGCCGGCGGCTGTGCGGTCAGGTACTTCTTGACGCCCTGCGCGGTCACGCGGTAGTTGCCGGCCGCGATGTGGTCGCGATGCATCTCGGGGAACGGTGCCGCGACCTCGATCACCGAGACGTCGTCTGCGTTGGCCACCGAGACCCCGGTGAGCGGGCGACTGACCACCGGCTCCACCGTGATCGTCACCTCGACCAGCGGCGCCTGGTCCAGCGTGCGCAGCAACGCGTCGGGGCCGATGTCGGAGAACCGGACCATCTGCTGCGTGTCGTACTTCCGGTTCGTGATCGCCAGCTGCTCGGGCAAGGCCTGGGTGAGCGAGGCGAGCGACACGGTCCATTGCTGGCTGGCTTCGTCGTAGCGACCCGCGCCGCCGTCGAGCGAGGCGAGCAGCGCCTCGCCGAAGACCGATCCGGTCCCCTCGACACCGAAGGCGGTGGCGCCGGGTTCGGCGGTGTAGATCACCGGTGCCAGTCGGTCGTCCTTGTACGGCACCTTCGGGTCGACCGCCGGGATGTCCCAGATGGTCGATCCCTGCTGCTCCTGGTAGGCGGTCAGCGTGTCGGGGAACGAGCGGCAGGCGTCGATGAAGTAGAGCTGCATGCGGGCCATCGGGTCCAGCTCGGACAGCGAGGCCATGCCATTGACGACGTTGGCCATCTCGACGCCGCTGCTCAGGATCTTGTGCGGCTTGCTGCCGAACTCCTCGAGCAGCAGCACCTGCGCCTTCTCGGTCGTGTTGCGGATCAGGCCATGCCCGGCAAAGTAGAAGAGCGCGATGTTGTCGCGATGGCTGCGCGCCGCCTCCCGCCAGGTGTTGGCGGCCAGCTCGAAATTCTCCATGGTGGCGCGCTGGGCGACGCCCGCGGCGTCGGGCTCGAGCACCGACGGCGAGAGCAGGAGCTCGCAGACGCCGAGCGGCGCCGGCAGCGAGGCCGCGTGCTCATGCAGCCACTGGAACATGCGGTAGGCGGCCATCGCCGCCGAGGTGAGCCTGCGCAGCCCGAGCTGGTGCGGCGGCGGCGGGTCGATGGCGTCGTGAGCCGCGAGGTTGGGATACTCGCTGACACCGACGATGAGCGCGTGCAGCTGGCCGCTCAAGGCGTCGCCTCCTGGGCCCTGACGGTGAAGACCTGCCTCAGGCCGGGCGACGACACCACCGCGAGCTTGCGCAGGCGCTGCCAGTTCCAGTGCGGCACGATTTCGAATTCGTACACACCGGCAGGCAGGTCGAAGTCCATGCTCGGGCCGTCGAACCTGGCCGCATGGACGGATGTGCCGTCGTCCGACACCACCTTGAGCCAGGCCTCCATCATGGCTTCGGGCGGCTCGAGCGTGATCGACACGGGAACCGACGGTGGCTTGTCGAGCGTGCACACGGTGGCGTCGCCGCGAATGCTCAGCTCGTACTGCAGCGCGACACCGAACCGCTCCGATTCGGCTCTCGACTCCGATCCCAGCCAGGTCGCGAGCGAGCCCGCCGTGACCGCCCATCCCCGCCCATCGCGGGGCCGGACGGCGGCGCCGCCCCGAAGGCCCTTCAGCAGCGTTTCCAGGAACAGGGAGACACCGTCCACGTGAGCGTATGCCTGCCCGCCCGGCACCGCCGCATGAAAAGTGCCGCCGGCGCGCCTGTCGACCTGGCTCGGGCGGACGTCGAACACGTCGGTCGTTCCGCGCAGGAAGCCACCCATCGATTCGTCCACGGAATGCCGGCTGCCGTCGATGAAGAAGTGCTGCACCTGGCTCGACAGGCTGGCGTTCGATCCCATGCCCTGGAAGATGTTCATGAAGCTGACGCCTCCCTTGAACACCGGGCCGCGCGGCGCGCCGAAGTCCTCGAACAGCAGCAGGTCCTCGGACCCCGGGCTGTGCAGCTTCTGGCCGACGAAGTAGAAGATCGTCGACTCCTCCGGGCTCCGCGACGCATCGGCGATCCAGTCGTTGGCCTCCTCCAGGAAGTCGCTCGCGCTGCAGCCGCCGGAACGGGCCTGGATCTCGGGCGCCTGCGCTTCCTCGGGCGACGGCGCCAGCATCACCCGGCAACTGCCGAGCGGCACCGGCAGGCGTGCCTCGTGGATGAGCCACTCCGCGAAGTGATGGGCCGATCGGGCGGCCGAGCCGAGCTGGGTCAATCCGAAATGGTTCGTCGCCGGAGCCCCGTCGCCGCCCGGGAGGTGCGGGTAGCGGCTCACGCCGATGACGAGCGCGTGGGTTCCCGGTTGCGATCGGTCCGCTTCAAAGACCAGCATGGCTTGCTCCTCGCTTCATTCGCCTCACCGTCACGGGTTGGATGGATGGGCCGCCGGCGCGGCCGGCACGGCCCGCGACGTGATCGGCTCGGCGAGCGCCCGCAGCCTCGCCGTGCCGACGTCGACGCAGAAGCCCCAGACCGCGGCGTAGAAGAAGTCGCGCCAAGTGCCCGTGAAGGCATCCATGAAGAGCAGCGTGCCGAAGCCGGCGATGAACACGCCCGTGATGGCGGAGATGATCAGCTCGCGCCGGTCGACGCGATTCTTCAGCACCTGCGCCGTCTTCTCCGCCGCCGAGGGCTCGACCAGAACGCTGGCCTGCGCCCAGAGCACCTTGCCGAGGGTCGGATGCCGCACATCGCACCGGACGACCACGGCGCCGACGTCCTGCGGAATGAAGCTGAACTCGTTTGCACGCGAGCGCTCCCGGGTCGGCGCCCCGCCCTGCACCGTCCACTCCAGGGAGGCCTGCGGATCGATCGGCGCCGTGAACACCGCCTGAAAGACGACCGGTTGGCCGCGTTGCGTGGCCGCCGGCCCGACCAGGCTGACGCCGAGCAGCGCCGCGGGCATCCGCTCGTCCATCAGGATGCCGGCATCGGTGATGGCCAGGGCCGCGACCTGGGCGCGGGCCGCCATCGACGCGCCGTACGACTCGACCTTCAGTGCCTTTGGCGTCGCCGCCGCGGCCGCGGCCACCGCGCTCGAGACGATCTTCGCCGCCGCCGCGAACTCGCCGCTGTCGATCGCCGTGGCCACGTCCAGGTCCGGCACCGCCGCCGCGGCGGCGTGGGTTCGAAGCACCTTGACGAGCATGGCGCGGTAGCCGGCGATGCGCGATGCCAGCTCCTGGTAGACAGCGTCGGATCGGTCGCCCATCTCGAACTGCAGCAGGGCGGTGTGGCCGCGGTCGAGCTCGCCACCTTCGGCCGACGCTGCCGATATGCGCAGCAGCTCCACGACCTGCTTGCCGACCCGGGCCGCTTCGGCGCGCAGCACGCGCGACAGGAACACGTCGGACGCGGCCCCGAGCGCGATGGCCCGGGCGACCAGCTCGCCGGCCGGCGACGCCGCCGCCATCTGCTCGGCCAGGGCAAGCTCGGTCTGCAGGGCGGTGGCAGCGGCGGCGATCCCGGGCCACGCGCCGACCTGATCGAGCATCAGACGCAGCGCGGTGACCCCCTGCTGGCAATGCCCGTACAGGTCGGTCTGCAGCCGGACGGTGGCATCGCCCAGCAGCTTCTGCTGCGCGTCGAGCTCGCCGTTGTCGAGGCCGACGATGAGCTCGTCGAGCTCGGTCTGGGCCTTGTCGACGAGTAGTCGCAGGGTGGGCCGGACGGCGCCGGGGCGGCCCAGCGATTCCTTGGCCGCGACGACCTTGGCGCGCAGGGCAGAGCGGGCCGTGGCGTCGGCGGCCAGCAGCGCGTCGACGGCGGCCGCGGCGTCGGTCATCGCCTTCTGCATCTCCTGCGCCGAGCTGCCCTGGCGCAGGGCGACGGCCAGAGGGGCGAGCGCGTCGCCGATCGCCTGCTTGAGCTTCTTGTCCGCCTGGGCGTCCCTCACGCTGCTCAGCCGGGCAAAGACGCGCTGCGCCTCGAGCTGCGCCTGCTCGAGCAGCTGGCGGTCCGACAGGAACTTGCGAAAGAGGATGCCCAGCCCGATGAACAGGACGATGCACGCCGGCAGGGTCCACGCCGGCCAGCTGTTGACCAGCCGGAACCTGAGGTCGACCGGCACCGCGAGCTGGGGCGCGGCGAAACGGATCGTGCCGGTGTGCGTGCCGACCGGAAGGCCTCCGGAGAGCGCCGGCCGGAACGCGAGGGAGCCGCCCGGGGCAAGCAGGCCGTCGCCGCTGAGCTCCAGGTCGCCGGGTACAGACTGCCCGAGCGGGCCGCGCATGTCGCGCACGACGATCCGGGCAGGGAAGCGCACGAAAGCCTCGTGCGACGTTTCGGTCAGCGTCAGGTGGTCGTTGGCGAAAGCGCCCGTCACCGCATCGCGCTGCAGATAGAGCTCCGGCATCTCGGTCAGCCTGGCCGACGGCCGCACGAACTCGAGCGCCAGCTCGGCCGGCGCATCTCCCTTGTCGGCTTCCGCATAGACGGGCAGCACCCTGACCGTATAGCTGCCGGCAAACTGGGCGATCGAGAGGTCGACCCTGACCAGCACGAGGATCCCCGCAGCGGACGTCTCCGGCTTGCCGAACGCGAAGGCGCCGTCGAACGAGCCCGACCGCCCGACGAGGCGCGCTTCCTTGACTTCGAATGCGACCGGCGTGCGAGCACCCGTCTGCTGCAGCCTGAGGGCGATGTCGCGGATGGCGCTCTTGTCGTCCTTGACGTCGAGCGTCACGGGCATCACCGAGCGCACGTTGAGCGCGCTGCCCTGTGCCTGCGCCGCCGCCAGGCCAGACAGCGCCAGCACTGCGACGCTCGATTGGATGAACCGAAGCCGCAGACGTTGCACATTCATCCAGACCTCCCTCGATGGAGCCGGCCGTTCCCGCCGGTTCGTCGCATCTTCGCACCGCGTGGCGCGGGCGTCGAGATGGCCTCGCGAAAGGTGTCGACCCGTGCGCCCGAGAGACTCGGACCCTGCCCGTCACCGACTCGGCGCGGAGCTCGCCGTGCCCGTCGCCTCGTCGTCGACGGCCTTCTGCACCGCGCGGTAGAACGCCTCGCGCGCATCGCTGGCGGTACGGTCGGTGGCGCCGCCGGCCCAGTTGGCGTTGGAGGCGATCACGATCCTGCGCTTCGGGTCGATGAAGAGCCCCTGGCCGAAGATGCCGCGGGCGGCGAAGGTGCCGTCGGTGTAGGTCCACCACTGGTAGCCGTAGCCGCGCCCGGGCCGGCCGACGTCGGTGCGCTGGGTCGTGGCCTCGACCAGCCAGCCGTCGGGCACGATGCTCTTGCCGGCGACGCTGGCGCCGCCCAGGATGAAGAGGCCGAAACGCGCGAGGTCGCGGGTCGCGGCCTGGATGCAGCAGCCGCTGATTTCGTTGCCGCTGCGATTGAGGACCCAGGTGGCCTGCTGCTCCATGCCGGCCGGGACCCAGATCTTCTCCGACAGGTAGGTCGACAGAGGCTTCTTCGTGGCGCGGGCGAGCAGCACGCCGACGAGGTTGGTCTCGCCGGTGCTGTAGTGCCAGCGCGTGCCCGCCGGCACCTCGCGCGGCAGGCGCCGCAGGTAGCTCACCAGCGAATCGACGCCGTCCTCGGGCTTGTGGCTGTTGAAGCGCGCCACGTCGGAGCCCGGGTCGGCGTAGTCCTCGTTCCACTTGATGCCCGAGGTCATGGTCAGGAGCTGGCGGAGGCTTACG
>JBDTUG010000246.1:0-6173 GCA_040007855.1 Caldimonas sp. | reverse complement strand
TGCCGCCGTGGATGAACTGCTCGACGCGGTAGAGCAGCAGGTTGGCGCCGGCCGACTCGATCAGGTGCACGAACGGCAGCTTGTTCTCGAGGGCGATCGCCTGCGCCCGCTGCAGCTTCTCCAGGCCCATCGGCTGGAGCGCGCCGGCGTCGATGCCGGCATCGTCGGCAACGAGCATGACGCGCACCCCCGAGACGACGCCGATGCCGGCGATGACGCCGCCGCCGGGCACCGACTTGTCGGGATCGTCGCTGTCGAGCAGCCAGCCGGCGAGGGTCGAGAGCTCGAGGAAGGGTACGCCCGGGTCGAGCAGGCGGGCGACGCGCTCCCTCGGCAGCAGCTGGCCGCGCCTGGCGAAGAGCGGTGCCGCGCGATTGCTGGCGGCGCGCGTACGCGCCTCGATGGCACGCCACCGCTCGATCAGCTCGAGCGTGTGCTGGCGCTGCGCAGCGCGCGAATCGGCGTCGCCATCGAGAGCCGGGCCGAGCGCCGGCATCAGCGGCCCTTCAGCACGTCGGGCGAGGAGGCGAGATGGAAGCCGTCGAACGCCTCGGTCGTGGCGCCGGTACCGACCTCGGGCCAGATCCGCTTCGCGTTCGGCGCCGCGCCGTCGACGCGCAGGCAGCTCCCCGAGATGAAGGCCGCTGCCGGCGAGAGCAGGTAGACGATCGCCGCCGCGACTTCGCTCTCGGTACCGAGGCGGTGCAGCGGCACCAGCTTGTGCAGGCCGCGGAAGGTCTCGGTCATCTCCGGCGGATAGCGGTCGAGTCCGCTCGAGGCGATCCAGCCCGGGGCGACGGCATTGACGCGTACCGGCGCCCATTCGAGCGACGCCGTCTCGGTGAGGTTGAGCATGCCTGCACGGGCCGCGCCCGAGTGGCCCATGCCCGGCATGCCGTTCCACATGTCGGCGATGATGTTGACGATCGCGCCGCCGCGCGGGGCGCCGCTGCCGTCGTCGTCGAGCATCCACTGGGTGATGCATTCGCGCGCCATCAGAAAGCCGCCGGTGAGGTTGTTGCGCACCACCGCTTCCCAGCCCTTGGCGCTGATCGCCGCGAGCGGCGACGGGAACTGGCCGCCGGCGTTGTTGACGAGCGAGTCGATCCGGCCGTGCGTCTCGAGCACCGCCGCCACCGCCGCCTTGACCGCGGCCTCGTCGCGGATGTCGGCGGCGTGGACGGAGCAGGCTCCACCGGCCGCTTCGATCTCGCCCTTCACCGCCTCGAGCCTGGCGAGCGTGCGGCCGACGATCGCCACCCGCGCGCCGAGCGACGCGAGCTCGTGCGCGGTGCAGCGGCCGATGCCCGAGCCGCCGCCGGTGACGAGGGCGACGTGGCCGGCGAACAGGTCGGCGCGAAAGACGGAGCGATAGGCGGGCATCGAGGCTCAGGAGGTGCTCAACCAAGCGCTTGCTTGGTTGGGATGACGGCGAGTTTGCCCAGTCGGATAATGGTCTGTCAATGCGGGAGACGACATGACGCAAGCGATGATTTTCGATGCCGTTCGCACGCCGCGCGGCAAGGGCAAGAAGGACGGCAGCCTGCACGAGGTCAAGCCGGTGGATCTGCTGGCGGGGCTGCTGGTCAAGCTGCAGAAGCGGCACGGCTTCGATCCGGCGGCGCTCGACGACGTGGTGATGGGCGTGGTCTCGCCGGTCGGCGAGCAGGGCTCGGTGATCGCCAAGACCGCAGCGCTCAAGGCCGGCTGGGACGTCAAGGTCGCCGGCATGCAGATCAACCGTTTCTGCGCCTCCGGCCTCGAGGCGGTCAACATCGCCGCGCAGAAGGTCGCCAGCGGCTGGGAAGACATGGTGGTCGCCGGCGGCGTCGAGAGCATGTCGCGGGTGACGATCGGCTCCGACGGCGGCGCCTGGGCACAGGACCCGGCGACCAACATCGCGATCGGCTTCGTGCCGCAAGGCATCGGCGCCGACCTGATCGCCACGCTCGCCGGCTGGAGCCGCGACGACGTCGACCGCTACGCGCTCGGCTCGCAGCAGAAGGCGGCCGCGGCGCAGGCGGCCGGCCATTTCGACCGCTCGGTGCTGTCGGTCGACGACGAGATCGGCCTCACCCTGCTGGCGCGCGACGAGTTCATCAAGCCGCGCACCACGCTCGAAGGCCTGGGCTCGCTCAAGGTCGCCTTCGCCGAGCTCGGCGCGATGGGCTTCGACGCGGTCGCCCTGGCGCGCTACCCGCAGCTCGAGCGGATCGAGCATGTGCACACCGCCGGCAGCTCGTCGGGCATCGTCGACGGCGCCGCCGCAGTGCTGATCGGCAGCGAGACCAAGGGCCGGGAGCTCGGATTGAGCCCGCGCGGCCGGATCGTCGCCACTGCGCTCTCGGGCGCCGACCCGACCATCATGCTGACCGGGCCGATGCCGGCCACCCGCAAGGTGCTCGCCAAGGCGGGCCTCACCATCGACGACATCGACCTGTTCGAGGTCAACGAGGCGTTCGCCGCGGTGCCGATGCGCTTCATGCGCGAGATGGGCGTGCCGGCCGAGAAGGTCAATGTCAACGGCGGCGCGATCGCCCTCGGCCACCCGCTCGGCGCCACCGGCGCGATGCTGGTCGGCACCCTGCTCGACGAGCTCGAGCGTCGCAAGCTCAAGCGCGGACTGGTGACGCTGTGCGTCGGCGGCGGGATGGGCATCGCCACCATCGTCGAGGTTGCATGAAGCCCCGGCGCTCACTCTGTTCGCTGCCCCTCGAGGGCTCCATGGCGCCCTTCGGCCGGCCCTGCGGGCGCCGACTCTGATGCAGACGATCCGCTACGGGATCGACGCCGACGGCATCGCCACGCTCACCTTCGACGCGCCCGGCTCGCCGGTCAACACGATGACCGGCGAGTGGCAGGCCGACCTCGCCGAAGCGGCCGCGCAGCTCGGCCGCGACAAGGAGCGCATCAGGGGCGTGCTGCTCGAGTCGGCGAAGACGACCTTCTTCGCTGGTGCCGCTCTCAAGCACGTCATGACGCTGACCGCCGACGACGCCGCGCCCGGATTTGCCGAGATCGAGGCGATGAAGGCGAGCTTTCGGGCGATCGAGATGCTCGGCCGACCGGTGGTGTCGCTGCTCGCCGGCGCCGCGCTCGGTGGCGGCTGGGAGGTCGCCCTGATCGGCCACGCCCGCTTCTCGCTCGACGACCCCAAGATCCGCTACGGCACGCCGGAGGTGACGCTCGGCCTGATCCCGGGCGCGACCGGCATCACCAAGACGGTGAGAAGGCTCGGCCTGCTGGCGGCCCAGCCCTACCTGCTCGAGGGCAAGCTGTTCGGCCCGCAGGAGGCGGCCGAGCTCGGCTGGGTCGACGGCCTCGGCGCCGACCTCGTCGACCTGCGCGCCCAGGCGGTCGCCTGGATCGCTGTACACCCCGACGCCCGCCAGCCGTGGGACGAGCGCGACTACCGGATGCCCGGCGGGTCGGCGTCGAGCCCGAAGATCGCCGCCGGCCTGTCGGTCGCGCCGGCGATGCTGCTGCAGAAGACGCGCGGCCTCTATCCGGCCGCCGAGGCGATCCTCGAGACCATGGTCGAGGGCGCGCTGGTCGACTACGACACGGCGACCCGGATCGAGAGCCGCAAGCTCGCGAAGATCATGGTCGGGCAGAACGCCAAGAACATGATCAAGGCGTTCTTCTTCGACCTCGCCGCGATCCGCTCGGCCAGGTCGCGGCCCGCTGGCGTCGCGCCGTGGAAGCCGGCCCGGGTGGGCATCCTCGGCGCCGGCATGATGGGCGCGGGCATCGCCCACGCCAATGCGTCGCGCGGCATCGCCTGCGTGCTGAAGGACGTGTCGGCAGAGAAGGCCGAAGCCGGCCTGGCCGCGGTGCGCCGGATCACCGCGCCGCAGGTCGCCCGCGGCCGCATGGAGGCGGCGCGCGAGGCCCGGCTGCTCGGCCTCATCACGCCAACCGCCGAGCTGGGCGCGCTCGACGGCTGCGATCTGATCATCGAAGCGGTCGACGAGGACCGGGCCCTGAAGGCGGCCGTGACCCGCGAGGCCGAGCCGATGCTCGCGCCCGGCGGCGTGTTCGCCAGCAACACCTCGACCCTGCCGATCACCGGCCTGGCGGTGGCCAGTGCGGCGCCCGAGCGCTTCGTCGGCCTGCACTTCTTCTCGCCGGTGAACAGGATGCAGCTGGTCGAGATCATCCGCGGCCGGCAGACCAGCGACGAGACGATCGTCCGGGCGCGCGACTACGTGCTGGCGATCGGCAAGACGCCGATCGTCGTCAACGATTCGCGCGGCTTCTTCACCAGCCGGGTGTTCGGCGCTTTCGTCATGGAAGGCGCGGCGATGCTGGCCGAGGGGATCGCCGCGCCGCTCGTCGAGCACTCGGCGCTGGCTGCGGGCATGCCGGTCGGGCCGCTGGCGGTGCTCGACGAGACCTCGCTGACGCTCTCCGCGCGAGTCATGGAGCAGACCCGCGCCGATCTGTCGGCCGAGGGCAGGAGCTTCGAGGCGTCGCCGGGCGAGCAGCTCGTCGAGCGCATGGTCAAGGAACTGAAGCGGCCCGGCCGGGCCGGCGGCGGCGGCTTCTACGACTATCCGGCGGGTCAGCCGAAGCGGCTCTGGTCAGGGCTGAAGGACCGGTTCGAGAAGCCGGCCGGCGCGAGCCTCGTCGACCTGGCGCTGCTGAGCCGCCGCTTTCTCTACCGCCAGTCGATCGAAACCGCGCGCTGCCTGGCCGAACGCGTGCTCACCAGCGTGCCCGAGGCCAACATCGGCTCGATCTTCGGCATCGGCTTTCCGGCCTGGACGGGCGGGGCGATCCAGTTCATCTCGTCGGAAGGGGCAGAACGTTTCCTGGCACGGGCCGACGAGCTGGCGGCCGCATTCGGCGACAGGTTCGCGCTCGCGCCGGAGGTCCGTGCGGCGATCCTGGGCGAATTTACTTCTGCGTCAGGATCCACTGCACCAGCTGCTTCGCCTCGGCCTCGCTGACCTGCGGGTTGGCAGGCATCGGCACCGCGCCCCAGACGCCGGCGCCGCCCTTGATCACCTTCTGCGAGAGCTTGGCCACGGCGTCGGCCTGGCCGGCGTATTTGGCGGCGACGTCCTTGTAGGACGGCCCGAGCACCTTCTGGGCGACCGCGTGGCAGGCCAGGCAGTTCTTCTTCTGCGCCAGCTCGGGGCTGGCCCAGGCCGGGGCGGCGGCCATGCAGGCGGTGACGAAAGTGGCGAAGGCGATGGATTTCATGCGGGTCCTGAGGGTGGGGTCGGCGCCGCGCTGGGCTACCATCAGGATAACGGTCGAAAGTGCCACGCGTTGACCGCGCGGCTTTCGCGACCGCGGTTCGGGCCCGGAGAATCCATGCTGTTCGTTGCCATCGGCATCCTGCTGATCGTCCTCAACATCGCCAACGTCGGCCCGATCGGCGCGTGGAACTGGGAATTCTTCGGCGATCTCTGGAAGTTCGTCGTCCCCTTCCTGCTTGCCGTCGCGTGGTGGGTCTATTCCGACATGTCGGGCCTCAACAAGCGCCGCGAGATGGAACGCATGGAGAAGAAGAAGAAGGCCCGGCGTCAGGAGAACCTCGTTTCGCTCGGCATGGACAACCGCGCCCGCCGCAAGGCGCAAAAGCAGAAGCAACAGCAGCAACGCTGACGGTCATGCCGGGCCGCAGCCGAGGCGACCGGCCGGGCCGCAAAGACCGGCCGCGCTGTCGGTCCTCCTGCTACTCGCCGTCGAGTACGGCCCCCAGGCTGGCGCTCGACGCGTTCTTCGCGAACTTGGCGAGTACGCCGCGCGTGTAGCGCGGCTTCGGCATCGTCCAGGCGGCGCGGCGCTTCTCGATCTCGGCGTCGGCGACGTTGAGTTGCACGAGCAGGCGGTGCGCGTCGATCGTGATCGAGTCGCCTTCCTCGACCAGCGCGATCGTGCCGCCGACAAACGCCTCAGGCGCGACGTGGCCGACCACCATCCCCCAGGTGCCGCCCGAGAAGCGCCCGTCGGTCACCAGGCCGACCGATTCGCCCAGGCCCTGGCCGATCAGCGCCCCGGTCGGGGCGAGCATCTCGGGCATTCCGGGCGCGCCCTTGGGGCCGAGATAGCGCAGCACCATCACGTCGCCGGGAACGATGCGGCGGTCGAGGATCGCGGCCATCGCCGACTGCTCGTCGTCGAATACGCGCGCCGGCCCGGTGATGACCGGGTTCTTCAGG
>JBDTUG010000245.1:0-6177 GCA_040007855.1 Caldimonas sp. | reverse complement strand
GAACACCACCGGGTACATCGGCTCGAGCGGGCGGGCCTGCCAGGCGCCGACCTCGCTCATCACGGCGTCGGTGACGGAGCTGATGAACTCGGGCGAGACCTCCACGCCGTATTGATCGGCCAGGAAGCCTTGCACCTCGCGCACGGTCATGCCGCGTGCGTACATGGCGATGATCTTGTCATCGAAGCCGGTGAAGCGCCGCTCGTGCTTGGGGATCAGCAGCGGCTCGAATGTCGCGTCCCGGTCGCGCGGCACCTCGATACGCAGCGGGCCGTCTTCGGTCAACACGGTCTTGCCGCTGCTGCCGTTGCGCTGGTTGCTCACGGCCTCGGGCTTGACCGCTCCGTTCAAGTAGCCGAGGTGGTGCCCGAGTTCGGCCCCAAGGGCGCGCTCGATCAGCGCCTTCTTGAAGGCCATCGACGCAGCGTTGACGGCCTCGCCAGTCATCGGCCCACTCACGAACTGGTCAAGCAGTTCCTTGGAAATCTTCGGCAGCGCCGCGGACTTGGCCGCGATCGCCGCGTTCTTCATCTTCGTCTTGCTGATCGGCATAGATGCTCCTGGTGGTCATGCTATGCCTCGAACACAAAATTCAGGACAGGCTCCTTTACGTTTCGCAACAGGGGCCCGGTCAACGTGCACCCGGTGCCAGGGCGTTATCGGTACATGCACGCTTCGTTGCGTGCGCCGACCGGAATCCGACCATGCAACGCTCCCTCGTCCTCGCCGCCGCTGCGGCCGCCACGCTGTTCACGGCGACCGCCGCCCACGCCAACCGAGTCAACTGGTCGATCGGCATCAACCTGCCGCAAGTCGCCACCGTCGTCTCGAGCGACGACTACTACTCGTCCTACGAGTCCCCCCCCTACTACCCGGCGCCGTCGTACTACGTCGCTCCGTCCTCCTACTACTACTCTGCCCCGTCGTACTACGTCGCTCCGTCGTCCTACTACTACTCTGCCCCGTCGTACTGGAATTCGCGCCCGTACTACGGTTCGCCCTCCTGGTACGGCCGGCCCGACCATCGTCCGGCCCCGGCCTGGCGCTCGCCGCGCGGTGGCCACGAGTCGCCTACGCGCGGCTGGGAGCAGCCGGCGCAGCGACCCTGGATGCAGCAGCACCACGATCGCCAGCATCACGACGGCGCCCGTGGCGATGCTCGCGACGGCGCCCGCGCCGGCAATCGCGCCGGCAATCGCGAAGGTCGCAACGACGGCCGCCGCGACGGCGACCGCGACGGCGCGCGCGCCGGCCGGGTCGACTATCGGCGCTGATCGTGCCGCCCGGCGTCGGCCGAGAGCGGAGGTCTCGGTCCGGCTCGAGAACGGCGCAATGCGCACGCTCGACTTCCACCGCATCGACGACCTGCGCGTCGGCGAGCGGGTCCGCTTCGACAACGGCCAGCTCTACCGCACCTGACGGCCCGGGCGGCCGCCCGGCGCGGCCGCTACATCGCCTTGAAGCGGTGCGCGTGCAGCCGGCTGACGACCAGCTTTTCCGGCCGGCCGTGCAGCTTCAGCGTGACCCGGCCGCTCTCTTCGCGTTCCGCCAGGGCGATCGCCTCGGCGCGCACGACCGTGCCGCGATGGACCTGCCAGAACCGGCTCGCGTCCAGGCGCGGTACCAGCTCGCGCAGGGAAGTGCGGATCAGGTGCTCGCGCGAAGCGGTGACGACGCGGACGTACTTGTCGGCGGCTTCGAAATAGACCACGTCGTCGATCCGCACCATGTGGATCGCGTTGCCGACGCCGACCTGCAGCACGCGCAGCGGCTCCTCGGCGGCCGCGGTGGCGAGGCCGCCGCCGGCCGCGCCGAGCAGGCCGCGCAGCCGCTCGACGACCGCCCCGAGCTCGTTCGTCGGCGCCGCGCCGGCGCGCACCGCGAGCGTGGCCTGCAGCCGCCGGACGGTGGCCTCGAGGCGCGCCGGCTGCACCGGCTTGAGGACGTAGTCGACCGCCGCCCGCTCGAAGGCCTGCAGCGCGTACTGGTCGTAGGCGGTGACGAAGACGAGCAGCGGAAAGGGACCCTCGCCTTCCGGCCAGTCCTCGGCCAGCGCCTGCGCTGCTTCGAGGCCGCTCATGCCCGGCATGCTGATGTCGAGGAAGACGACGTCGGGGCGATGCGCGAGTGCCTCGGCGAGCGCCGTTTCGCCGTCGCCGGCGACGGCGGCGATCTCGAGCGCCGGCCACAAGGCGACCAGTTCGCGGCGCAGGCTCTCGGCGAGCAGCGGCTCGTCCTCGGCGATGACGGCGCGCGCTTTCATGGCTGTCTCGAGCGGGCCGGCGGGCCGGGATCGCCGGCCGTCTCGAGCGGCATGCGGATCGTCGCCAGCGTGCCGCCTTCGGCGTCGGCCGCGGCGGCGAGGCTGAACGAGGCGTGCTCGCCGTACAGGGTGGCGAGGCGTTCGCGCACGTGGGCCAGGCCGAACCGGGCGTCGCCGGCGCCGAGGTCGGTCAGACCGACGCCGTTGTCGCGAACCCGCAGCACCATCCCGGTCCCCTCGCGCGTCGCGCTGACGACGATGCGTCCGCCCGCCACCTGGGGCTCGAGCCCATGCTTGATGCTGTTCTCGACCAGCGGCTGCAGCAGCAGCGGCGGCACCTGCGCACCGGCCAGCTCGGCCGGCAGCTCGAAGCGGGTCGCCAGCCGGGAGCCCATCCGCACCTCCATCAGCGCCAGGTAGTCGCGCAGCCGCGCGAACTCGGCCTCGAGGGGGTGCCGGCGGGCCCGCGAGCCGGCCAGCGAGGCTCGCAGGAAGGCGATCAGGCGATCGAGCATGTCCTGCGCGCGCGCCGGGTCGACGCCGATCAGGACGCGCAGGTTGGCCAGGGTGTTGAACAGCATGTGCGGCTCGAGCTGCGACTCGAGCAGCTTG
Source organism: Caldimonas sp. (assembly GCA_040007855.1). Classification (GTDB taxonomy): domain Bacteria; phylum Pseudomonadota; class Gammaproteobacteria; order Burkholderiales; family Burkholderiaceae_C; genus Schlegelella_A. The sequence continues at coordinate 3,302 of JBDTUG010000245.1, read as the reverse complement.
AGCTGCTGCTCGGCGGCCTGGCGCTGCGCCGTCTCGACGTCGGCCTTCTGGGTCGCGATCACCTCGCGCGACTGGAAGAAGTAGGTGATCGCGAGGGCCGGCACGAGCGCGAAGACGAGCAGCGCCAGGGTCTGGCGCAGGCTGGCGTTGAACGGGCCGGGCAGGCTCAGGCCGGTCAGCCGGTTGGCGATCTCGTTGCCGGCCGCGTAGCCGAACACGGCCCCGACCGCGACGATCGCCAGCATCCAGCTCCACCCCGGCCAGCTGCCTCGCGCCGAGCTTTCGCCGAGGAGGGGAAGCGGCACGCGCGCGGCGACCAGGCCGCGACCGAGGTCGATGAAGAGCCAGCACATCATCGAGATGCAGATCGAATAGACGAGCGTCACGAGAAAGCTCTGCCTTGACATCGCCCAGATGCAGAACGCGACGATGCACGCCGCACCGGCGGTCTTCAGGCCGCGCAGTGCGAACCGGCCCCAGTGTCCGGGTCGGTGCAGGGGCAAGGGCGCGGTCGGCGTCATGGCGGGATTCTCGGCGAAGGGTCGGTGCGGCGGTGCTGCTTCGCCGTCCACTGTCGGCCCGCGCGGGCCGCCGCGCTGCACCGCTGCGATCAGGTGCCGGCAGGTGGCGCCGATCGTCCGGAGCAGGCCGCCAACGGTGCGGCCCGGCAGTGGATCGCCGGGCCGGGGCTATATTGCGGCCGCGCCGGCAGGCGGCGCGCCTGGAGTCGAGATGCAGAGGATTGTTCGACCGCTCGCCCTGCGTTCGCTCGTGGTCGCCACCGGGCTCGGGTTGAGCGCCTGCGCTTCGACCCCGCTGCCGCCGTGGCCAGGGCCGCCGACGCCGGCGCCGACGCGGCCGGCGCCGGCGCAAGCTCAGTCACAAACGCCGGCGCGCCCCGCACCCTCGACGCCGACGGGTCAGGGCGGGCCCGGCAGCGCCGCTGCCGGGCCCGCCTCTGCGCCTTTGGCGCCGGCGCCCCTGGCGCCGCCTCCGCCATCGACGCCGCCGGTCGTCTCCGTCGCGCCGATCTCGGCCGCGGTCGCTGCCCGCTTTCCGGAGCCCGCGGTCGCCTTCGCGACGCCGGCATTCGAGGCCGGACGCACGGCGTTCACCACCGACGACGAGCTGCGCGCGATCCTGCACGGCCTGGCGCGCGGCGGCGCCGGCGCGGCGCGCGGCACGGCGATCGAGGTGCTGCCGCTCGGCAACTCGCAGCGCGGTGTGCCGATCGAGGCGCTCGCCTTCGCGCGCGCCGCCGCGCCGGTCGCCGCCGCGTTGGCGGCGCTGCCGGTGCGCCGGCCGGCGGTGCTGGTGATCGCCGGCCAACACGGCGACGAGCCAGCAGGCACCGAAGCGCTCATCGTGATCGCCCAGCAGCTCGCCGGCGGACGCTTCGATCGCGCCCTCGACGCGGTCGACGTCTTCCTGCTGCCGCGTGCCAACCCGGACGGCGCTGCGCTCGGCCAGCGCGCCACCGTCGACGGCAGCGACCTGAACCGCGACCACCTCCTGCTGCGCACCCCGGAAGGCGAGGCGCAGGCGCAGCTGGTGCGCGACGTCGCGCCGCTGGTTGTCCTCGACCTGCATGAATACGCTGTCGACTCCGCCCTGTACGTCGCCAAGTTCGGCGCCGTCCAGCGCTTCGATGCCTTGCTGCAGTACGCCACCACCGGCAATGTGGCGCGCTTCGTCACCAAGGCGGCCGAGGAGTGGTTCCGGGCGCCGCTCGCCGCCAGCCTGGGCGAGGCCGGCTTCGCCAGCGACTGGTACTACACCGTCGATGCCGCCCCCGCCGATCGCAGGGTCGCCATGGGCGGCGTCGGCGCGCAGATCGGCCGCAACGCCAACGGCCTGAAGCACGCGGTCAGCCTGATCGTCGAGTCGCGCGGCGGTGGCCTCGGCCGCACCGACCTGAAGCGGCGCGTCCAGGTCCAAGTGACGGCGGTCGCCAGCGTGCTCGGCAGCGCCGCGGCGCGCGCCGCCGACCTGACCAAGCTGCGCCAGTTCGTCGAGCGCGAAGTCACGGCGGCGGCCTGCCAGGGCGAGGCCGTGATCGACGCCGCCCCGACCCCGAGCGAGTACGCGCTGGCGATGCTCGATCCACAGAGCGGCGCGATCCGGCGCGTCACCGTCAGCTGGGACTCGTCGCTCGAGCTGCGCGTCCTGAAGAGCCGGCCGCGCCCGTGCGGCTACTGGCTGGCGGCGAGCGAGGGCGATGCGGTGCGGCGGCTGCGCCTGCTCGGCGTCGAGGTGCTGCAACTGGAGGCCGGAGGCGACCTGCGCGGCGAGACCTACCGGGAGACCGGCCGCGACCCGGTGGCCGGCGAGACGAGGCTGCGCCTGCGCGTGCAGACCCGGCCGGTGCTGCTCGACGCGGCCGCCGGCAGCTACTACGTGTCGCTCGCGCAGCCGCTGGCCAACCTGGCGATCGCGGCGCTCGAGCCGGAGTCGCTGGCCGGCTACGCGGCGAACGGCGTGATCGCCTCGGTCGACAGCGTCGCCCGCGTCCTCAGCCGGCCGGATCTGCGCCTGTCCGTGGTGCCCTGAGCGTGTAAGAAAGGGCTGCGGGGCCTGACGAATCGCCAGCACGAGAGGCGCGAATCCGATACCGCCCTTCGCAGCGTATAAGGGTCCGCAAGGCCGATTCCACCGACCATCGAGAGGGTTTGCGCATGGACACGACAGCGAGCGCAATGCCGCTCGGGACCGCGACGCCGGTCCAGGCGCGGCGCATCTACCGGCACCGCCTGCCGGTGCGCCTGATGCACTGGATCAACGTCGTCTGCCTGACCATCCTGCTCGGCAGCGGACTCAATATTTTCAACGCCCATCCCGCCCTCTACTGGGGCAACGACTCGGTGACGGTGCAGCCCTGGCTGCTGCTGCACGGCCAGAACACGCCGAACGGACCGGTCGGCAAGACGCGGATCGCCGGCACCGACTTCACCACCACCGGCGTGCTGGGCGTCTCCAGGGTCAACGGCGAGACGACGGCGCGCGGCTTTCCAAGCTGGGCGACGATTCCCGGGCCGCAGTGGCTGGCTATGGCGCGCCACTGGCACCTCTTCTTCGCCTGGATCTTCGTCTTGAACGGCATCGCCTACGTGCTCTACACGATCTTCAGCCGCCACCTGGCGCGCGACCTGGTCCCGACCCGGGACGAGCTGAGGAACATCGGCCGCTCGATCGTCGACCACCTCAAGTTCAAGCATCCCACCGGCGACGCCGCGATCCGCTACAACGTGCTGCAGAGCCTCGCCTACCTGATCGTCATCTTCGGCCTGCTGCCGCTGGTGGTG
>JBDTUG010000244.1:0-6179 GCA_040007855.1 Caldimonas sp. | reverse complement strand
GGCCTCGAGCACATCGAAGACATCCTCTGGGACATCGACCTGGCGCTGGCGGCCAGCGCCGCCTGAGGGGCCGGCATGAGCGAGCTCCCGGCAGCCCACGTCGAAGCCGGCTGGACGGCGCCGAGGCCGCCGCCGGGCCGCGCGTAATATGGTCCTCGACCTCGGCACCGGAGCAACGACGATGAATATCTACGAGCAGGGCCTCGGCCGGACCGCGGCCAACCACGTCCCGCTCTCGCCAGTCAGCTTCGTCGAGCGCAGCGCCGAGGTGTTCGGCGATCTCGAAGCGGTCGTCCACGGCCAGCGCCGCTACACCTGGCGCGAGACGCGCGACCGTTCGGCGCGGCTCGCCGCGGCGCTGGCCTCGTTCGGCGTCGGCCGCGGCACGACCGTGAGCGCGATGCTGCACAACACCCCCGAGATGGTCGAGGCGCACTACGCGGTGCCTGCGCTCAATGCCGTGCTCAACACCCTCAACACTCGGCTCGACGCGTCGCTGCTCGCCTGGCAGATGAAGCATTGCGAGACCGCGGTGCTGCTCACCGACCGCGAGCTCGCCCCGGCGATGAGCACGGCGCTGCGCCTGCTGCGCGACGAGCACGGCCGCACGCCGATCGTCATCGACGTCTGCGACAGCGAATTCGATGGCCCGGGCGAGCGGCTCGGAACGCACGAGTACGAGGCGCTGCTCGAAGCGCACCCGCCGCTCGCCGCGCTCGCCGGGCCGCGAGACGAATGGGATGCGATTGCCGTCTCCTACACCTCGGGCACGACCGGCGACCCGAAGGGCGTGGTCACGCACCACCGGGGCGCCTACCTCAACGCGGTCTGCAACGCGGCGAGCTGGACCATGCCGCACTTTCCGCGCTACCTGTGGACGCTGCCGATGTTCCACTGCAACGGCTGGTGCTTCCCGTGGACGGTGGCGATGCTCGGCGGCATCCACGTCTGCCTGCGCAAGGTCGATGCGGCGTCGATCTTCGCCACGATCCGCAGCGGCCGCGCCGACCACTACTGCGCCGCGCCGATCGTCCACAACCTGCTGATCGCCGCGCCCGACAGCATGCGCGAAGGCATCGGCCAGAAGGTGAGGGCGATGGTCGCAGGCGCGGCGCCGCCGGCGGCGATGATCGAGGGCATGGCGCGGATCGGCTTCGAGATCACCCACGTCTACGGCCTGACCGAGGTCTACGGGCCGGCCGCTGTCGCCGTCAAGCGCGCGTCGTGGGCGGACGAGTCCTTGTCCGACCAGACCCGGCTGAACGGGCGCCAGGGCGTCCGCTACGCCCTCCAGGAAGGCATGACGGTGATGGACCCGAAGACGATGCGCGAGGTGCCGGCCGACGGCACCACCATGGGCGAGATCATGTTCCGCGGCAACATCGTCATGAACGGCTACCTGAAGAACGCGAAGGCGACTGACGAGGCGTTCGCGGGCGGCTGGTTCCACACCGGCGACCTCGCCGTGCTCGAGCCCGACCGCTACGTCAAGATCAAGGACCGGAGCAAGGACATCATCATCTCGGGCGGCGAGAACATCAGCTCGCTCGAGGTCGAGGACGCGCTATACCGTCATCCCGCAGTGCTCGCCTGCGCCGTGGTGGCGCGGCCCGACCCGAAGTGGGGCGAGACGCCGCTCGCGTTCGTCGAGCTGCGGGCGGGCGCCGAGGTCGGCGTCGCCGAGCTGGTGGCGCACTGCAAATCGCTGCTCGCCGGCTACAAGGTGCCGCGCGACATCCGCTTCGAGGCGATCCCCAAGACCTCGACCGGCAAGATCCAGAAGTTCCAGCTGCGCGAGCGGGCCCGGTCCGCGGCAGCGATCGAATAGGAGACGACCATGACCGACCCCACCCCCGGCCTTCCCTTCCTGCGCCGCGAGCGCGACGAGCGCGGCGTCGTCCGGCTGACGCTGGCCCGGCCGAAGACGTTCAACGCCCTGAGCGAAGGGATGCTCGCCGCGCTGCAGGGCGAGCTCGACAGCGTCGCCGCTGACGACACCGTCCGGGTCGTCGTCATCGCCGCCGAAGGCAAGGCGTTTTCGGCCGGCCACGATCTCAAGGAGATGCGCGCCGAGCCGTCGCAGGCCTACTACGAGGCGCTGTTCGAGCAGTGCGCACGGATGATGCTGGCGATCCAGCGCCTGCCGGTGCCGGTGATCGCCCGCGTCCAGGGCATCGCCACCGCGGCCGGCTGCCAGCTGGTCGCCGCCTGCGACCTGGCGGTCGCGGCGCGCGAGGCGCGGTTCGCCGTGAGCGGCATCAACTTCGGCCTGTTCTGCTCCTCGCCGAGCGTGCCGCTGTCGCGCAATCTGGCGCGCAAGGCGGCGTTCGAGATGCTCGTCACCGGCGAGTTCATCTCCGCCGACCAGGCGCTCGCCAAGGGACTGGTCAACCGCGTCGTCGACGCCGAGGTGCTCGACGCCGAGGTCGAGTCGCTGGTCGCGGCGATCGTCGCCAAGCCGCGGGTGGCGATCGCGCTGGGCAAGCAACTCTTCTACCGCCAGCTGGAGACCGGGATCGAGGCGGCCTACCAGGACGCCGGCCGGACGATGGCCTGCAACATGATGGACGAGGCGGCGCTCGAAGGCGTGCAGGCGTTCATCGACAAGCGCAAGCCCGCCTGGGCCGGCTGACCGGGCCTGGCCCGGCCGCCGGGGGTTGTCCGAACAACTTTCGCTAAGTCCGGATTGAGACTTGGCGGTGCTTCCGGTATGGTTTTCGGCTGACGAAACCGCGCTTTTTCGAGCCCAAGGAGACATGATGAGGAAGACGATCGCCGGCGTCATCGCCGGCTGCGCCCTGGCCTTTGCCGGCCAGGCGATGGCCCAGGAGAAGCTCACCGTCTGGTGGGTGAAAGGCTTCTACAAGTCCGAGGACGACGCGCTGTTCGCGGCGATCAAGAAGTTCGAGGCCAAGCATCCCAAGATCAAGATCGAGCTGTCGCAGTACCCGGTGCAGGACATGATCCCGAAGACCGTGGCCGCGCTCGATTCGGGCAGGCCGCCCGACGTGGCCTACGCCGATGTCTACGATTTCCAGGTCACCGCCAAGTGGGCGTTCGAAGGCAAGCTGGAAGACGTCACCAGCGTCATCGATCCGCTGCGCGCGAAGTTCGAGCCGAATGCCCTCGCGACGACTTTCCTCTACAACGACCAGACGAAGACCCGCGCCTACTACGCCTACCCGATCAAGCAGCAGACGATGCACGTCGAGTACTGGCTCGACATGCTCACCGACGCCGGCTTCAAGGAGTCGGACATCCCGACCACCTGGAAGGAGTACTGGAGCTTCTGGTGCGACAAGGTGCAGCCGGCCTACCGGCAGAAGACCGGCAACCGCGCCTTCGGCATCGGCCAGCCGCTCGGCGTCGATTCGAGCGACTCGTTTTTCTCGTTCCTGACATTCATGGACGCCTACAACGTCAAGCTGGTGAACGACAGCGGCAAGCTGCTGGTCGACGACCCGACCGTGCGCCAGGGCCTGATCAACGCGCTGACAGACTACACCTCGATCTACAGCAAGGGCTGCTCGCCGCCGTCGAGCACGAGCTGGAAGGACCCGGACAACAACGTCGCCTTCTTCAACAAGACGACGGTGATGACGCACAACGCGACGATCTCGATCGCCGCCAAGTGGCTCGACGACGCCAACAACGCCACCCTCACCGAGGCGCAGCGCGCCACGGCCCTCAAGAACTACAAGGAACTGGTGCGCACGGCGGGCTTCCCGACCAAGCCCGACGGCACGAAGATGGTCTATCGCGCGGCGGTCAAGACCGGGGTGATCTTCAAGGACGGCAAGAACAAGGCCGCGGCCAAGCAGTTCGTCGGCTTCCTGCTCGACGAGTCGAACCTCACGCCGTACGTCGAGGGCTCGCTGGGCCGCTGGTTCCCCGTGACCAAGGCCGCGCAGCAGAGCGCCTTCTGGAAGGCCGACAACCACCGCCTCTCGGTCTACAACCAGTTCATGAGCGGCACGGTGCCGTTCGAATTCACCAAGAACTACAAGTTCACCGTGCTGAACAACGAAAACGTCTGGGCCAAGGCCGCCAATCGCGTCCTCAACGAGAAGATTCCGATCGACAAGGCCACCGACGAGATGATCGCGCGGATCAAGGCGGTCGCGAACTGAACTCTGCGGCGGGCGGCGAGCGAGGCTGCTGGGCATGAGCGCTGTCGTCGCCGCCGCGCCGCCGCTGGCGCAGCGCGCCCGCGGCTCCAACCGCTGGGCGTTCTGGGGGGCGATGATGGTCGTCCCCTACCTGCTCGTCTTCCTCGTCTTCGTCCTGTATCCGGTCTGCTACGGCCTCTGGCTGGCGCGCCACCCGGCCAGCTACGTCAAGCTGTTCGAGGACCCGATCTTCTTCCGGACCGCGATCAACACGGTCTTCTTCATCCTCGTCGCCATCAACCTGAAGATGGTGGTGGCGCTGATCCTCTCGGGCTTCCTGATCCAGCCGCGCTGGTGGATCAAGGTGCTCTCGCTGATTTTCATCCTGCCCTGGGCTCTGCCCTCGATCCCGACCATCCTCTCGGTGCGCTTCATGCTGAATCCGGAGTGGGGTGTGATCAACAGCACCCTGTTCCACCTGTTTCGGATCGATGGCCCGAACTGGCTCAACGACCCGACGCTCGCGCTCGGCTTCTCGATGCTGATGCACGTCTGGAAGTCGCTGCCGTTCTGGACCCTGATCCTGGTGGCAGGGCGGCTGGCGATCCCGACCGAGCAGTACGAGGCGGCGTCGGTCGACGGCGCGACCGGCTGGCAGAAGTTCAAGTTCATCACCTGGCCGTCGATGCGCACGCTCTACCTGACCTCGACCATCCTGTCGATGATCTGGACGCTCGGCGACTTCAACAGCGTCTACCTGCTGACCGGGGGCGGCCCGGCCGACCTGACCCATGTTCTGGCGACGATCGGCATCCGCTATCTGCGGCTCGACCTGGTCGACCTCGCGATGGCCTCGATCGTGGTCGCCCTGCCGCTGGTGCTGCCCCTTGTCTATTTCATGATGAAGCGCCTTTCGAAATGAAGTGGAAGGCGGTCGCCACCGAAGCGAAGCTGCTGCTAATCGGCATTCCGCTGTTCATCTGGACCATGGTCCCGATCTACCACCTGTTCCTGTTCGCGATCTCCGGCCGCGACTCGGCGACCTCGGGTCGGCTCTGGCCGAAGGAGCCGACCCTGCAGAACTTCGCGCTGGTATTCGGCGAGAAGCACTTCTACCTCGAGCACTTCTGGCTGCAGCTGTGGAACTCGCTGATCATCGCCGTCGCGGTCGGCGCGCTGACGCTGTTCGTCGCCACGACCGCGGCCTTCTCGATCAGCCGGCTCAAGGTCCGGGGCGGGCGCACGGTGATGAACCTCGCGCTCTTCACCTACTTCATCCCGGCCGCCTTCCTCGCCGTGCCCATGTACAAGACCATGGGCAACTACGGCCTGCTGAACAGCCAGTGGGCGCTGATCCTGGCGATGGTGACGATTGCCTCGCCGTACTGCATATGGGTACTCAAGCAGGCCTCGGACAAGCTGCCCTGGGAGCTCGACGAAGCGGCGCGCATCGACGGTGCCTCGCCGCTGCAGTTGTTTCGCCTGGTCTACCTGCCGCTGATGGTGCCTTCGCTGGTGGCGATCGGCACCTATGCGCTGCTGCTCGCCTGGAACGAGTACCTGTACGCCTTCCTGCTGCTCTCGAACGACCGTAGCGTCACGCTCGCAGTGGCGCTCGGCAACTTCCTCGCCGCCGACGATTCGCCCTGGGAGCTGCTGATGGCCACCGGCCTCATCTACGCGCTGCCGCCGGCGGCGATCTACTACGCATTCAAGCGCTACATGGTCGGCGGCCTGACGGCCGGCGCCGTGAAGAGCTAGCCTCGAAAAGAGCAGGGCGCATGGCTTCTCTCGAATTCCGCGACGTCGAAAAGAACTTCGGCTCGATCAAGGTCATTCACGGCATCGGCTTCGACATCGCCGACGGCGAGTTCACGGTGCTGGTCGGCCCCTCGGGCTGCGGCAAGTCGACCTTGCTCCGCATGCTGGCCGGCCTGGAAGAGATCAGCGGCGGGACGATCTCGATCGACGGCCTGGTGGTCAACGACGTCGAGTCGAAGGACCGCGACATCGCCATGGTGTTCCAGAGCTACGCGCTCTATCCGCACATGACCGTGGCCGACAACATGG
>JBDTUG010000243.1:0-6197 GCA_040007855.1 Caldimonas sp. | reverse complement strand
AGGCCGAGACCTCCTCGATCCGGAACGGCCAGCACTGGCCCATCTCGGGCGGCAGGGCGATCTGCGGGAAGTCGGGCGTCAGCGTCTGGGTCAGGTCGACGACGCGGATGCGCTGACTGGCGAGCGCCGATGCGAGCTGCTGGAGGACTGAGGGAGAAGCCATGGAATCGATCGTCGCCTCGCGCACCCCGGCTGTCAAACGCGGGGCAGGATTCGAGTATCGACGGGCTTGCGTCGTTCTCGCCGGGGGCGCTGCAGCTGGTCGTGGTTCTCGTCGCGGCGATCGCTCGACTGCTGCGAGATGCGCACCGTCCGACCGGTGTCGGCGACGTCGCGCCAGCGCCTGCTCGACGATGGTCCGGCCGACTCGGCCGTTGCCGGCATCGAACGGGTGAGTCGTCTCGAACCGACTCACACCGCCTCGCCCTCAGAGCGCGAGCGGCAGCTCCAGGTGCTTCGAATACACCATGTCGCGGTGCGCCAGGAGGATCGGATCGCCGCGGTGCCCGCCTCGGGGCTGTGGCGAGGACGACTCGATGGCGAGTCACCCCGCCGGGCAACCACCGTCGACACCACGTTCCTGCGTGTGACGGTCGCGGTCTGAGGAGGCGCAGCGCTGCCCCTCATGGCCTGCTGCGTAACAGGCCCTACTAGTGGCCTGCGCCACCCAGATCTGTACTTTCGTTCGGTTCCTGCGGGGATGATCGGCGGGTGGTCGGGGCGAGCACCCGCTCCGCCAGCCGCACCAGGCTTCGATCGCTGCCGGCCGGCCCGAGCAGCGAGAGCCCGAGCGGCGCGCCGAGGCGGCTGCCGAGCGGCAGCGACAACTGCGCAAAGCCGGCCAGGCCTGCGATGCACAGCATCCGGATCGCCTGGTTGCGGTAGTCCTCGAGGCCGGCGTCGCCGGCAGCGGCGAGCGGGGCGATGTCGGGCATGGTCGGCATCAGCAGCACACCGTCGCTGCCGAGCAGCGTCGCCAGGTGAGCGCGAAAGCGGGCGCGGAATGCGCTGGCCTCGGCCACCTGGGCATCGGTCACGCCGCGCGCCCAGGCGAAGCGCTGCGCGACGCCGGGCCCGAGCGGCGGCGAGAAGCGCTCGATCAGGGCGCCGTCGGTGCGCCACGCCTCCCGACCCTGCAGGTAGCGAAAGCTCCAGTACATCGCCTCGAAGCCGTCGAGCACCACCTCGACCGGCGCCGCCGGGCCGAGCACGGCCTCGACGCGGGCACGCGGCGCGCACTGCGCGGCCAGCACCTCGGGCGCGAGCAGGCCCCAGACGTCGGCCGGCGCGAGCAGGCGCACGCGCTCGGGCGGCAGGGGCGCCGGGTCGGCGCCGAGCAGCACGTCGGCGACCGCCGCGAAGGTAGGCAGGTCACGCGCGAACCAGCCGCAGGTGTCGAAGCTCGGCGACAGGTCGAGCACGCCCTCGAGGCTGATCCGCCCGTGGGTCGGCCGCAGGCCGAACAGCCCGCAGTGGTTGGCCGGTGCACGCACCGAGCCGCCGGTATCGCTGCCGAGGGCGAAGTCGCACAGGCCGTTCGACACCGCCGAGGCGGACCCCGACGAGGACCCGCCGGTGATGCGATCGGGCGCCGCGCCGTTGACCGGCGAGCCAAAGTGCGCGTTCTGCCCGTTCATCGAGAACGCCAGCTCGTCGGTGACGGTCTTGCCGGCGAAGCGCGCGCCGGCGTCGAGCAGGCGTTGCACGGTCGGCGCGGTGGCGGCCTTGATGCCCGACATGGCCAGCACGAACGGCTGGCCGCCGCTGGTGGGATAGCCGGCGACGTCGAACAGGTCCTTGACGCCGAACGAGAGGCCGGCGAGCGGGCCGGTGGCGGCGTGCGGCACCGCCGCGTCGGGATAGGGCATGAAGGCGCGCGCGCTGTCTCTGGTGGTCACGACGGCCCCTTCACTTCGGATTGCGTAGGATCATTGTCGAGGAGATCGATCCATGGGCATGCCGGAAGCCCCGTTCGACGGACGGGTCGCGATCGTGACGGGCGGAGCAAAGGGCATCGGCTGGGCGACCGTCGAGGCGCTGGTCGCCGAGGGCGTGCGCCCGGTGCTGTTCGATCGCGACGAGCAGGCGCTGGCCGCGGCGAGCCGGCAACTCGACGAACGCGGCATCGAGCACCTCGCGCAAGACCTCGACGTCCGCGACGAGGCCGCCGTCGAGGCGGCGATGGCCCGGGTGGTCGCCCGCTTCGGCCGGATCGACGTCCTCGTCAACAACGCCGGCATCGCCTTGCGCCGGCCGACCCTGGAGCTCTCGCTCGCCGACTGGCAGGCCGTCGTCGACGTCAATCTGACGGCGGTGTTCCTCTGCTCGCGCGCCGCGGCGCGGCCGATGATCGCCGCCGGCCGCGGCGCGATCGTCAACGTCGCCTCGATCATGGGCCTCTCGGGCGGCGGCCTCTATCCCAACCTCTCGTACCAGTCGACCAAGGGTGGAGTCGTCAATCTCACGCGCGCGCTGGCGGTCGAGTGGGCCGGCAACGGCATTCGCGTCAATGCGGTCGCGCCCACCTGGGTCCGGACCGAGCTGACTGCGGGACTGTTCCAGAGCCCCGAGCTGATGGCCCGGGTGCTCGACATGACGCCGATGCGCCGCCTCGCCGAGCCGGCCGACGTGGCCAACGCGATCGCCTTTCTCGCCTCCGACCAGGCGGCGATGATCACCGGGCACACGCTGCCGGTGGACGGGGGCTTCCTGGCCCAGTAGGTGGTGCCGAAGCCGGCCGGCCGAGCGTCGCGGTGCGGTAGCCTTTGCGCCCGCGGCCTCGGGGCCTGCGGCGGGCGGGCGCGGCCGCAGCGCAGACTTCGGAGGACATGGACTTGAGCCCACGCTGGCGTTCGCTCGCCGCACTCACGCTCGCGCGGGCGGCGATGGGGTTCCAGTTCCAGTCGATCGCCGCGGTCGCGCCTCTGCTCGGCGGCGGGCTCGGCCTCGACAACTCGCAGCTCGGCTGGCTGATCGGCCTGTACCTCCTGCCCGGCGTCGCCTTCTCGCTACCCGGAGGACTGCTCGGCCGGCGCTTCGGCGACAAGCGCGTGGTGCTGGCCGGCCTCGTCCTGATGGGCATCGGCGGCCTCTCGCTGGCGCTCGCCGATTCGTTCGCCCAGGCCAACGCGGCCCGCTTCATGAGCGGCATCGGCGCCGTCATGCTCAACGTGGTCGTTACGAAGATGGTGACCGACCTGTTCGACGGCAAGGAGCGCCTGCTCGCCATGTCGGTGCTCGTCAACTCGTGGCCGATCGGCATCGGCATCGCCCTGCTCATGCTCGGGCCGCTCTCCGAGCTCCTGGGCTGGCGCGGCGGCCTCGTGCTCGCGGCAGTCTTCGCGGCGATCGGCTTCGCCGTCGTGAGCGTCGTCTGCCGCCCGCCCGCGCCCGCGCCGGCAGCGGCCGAGGGCGTGCCCTTGCCCTTGGCCCCTGTGGGCATCGGCCTCGCCACGCTGACCCGCCACGAATGGCGGCTCCTCCTGATCGGCTCGCTGCCCTGGTGGCTCTACAACGCCGCGTTCCAGATCGTCATGTCGTTCCTGCCGTCATTCTTCGTCGGCACCGGCATCGGCATCGCGCGTGCGGGCAGCCTGGTGGCGCTGAACTCGGTGCTGTTCGTCGTCGGCGTGCAGGCCGGCGGCCTCCTGCTCAAGCGCGCCTCGCGGCCCGACCTGATCTGCCACCTGGCAGTCGCCGGATGGTGCGTGAGCCTCGTCTTCATCGCGGCAGGCAGCGCACCGCTGCCCTGGCTTCTCGTCGGCGGCGTGCTCGGCGGCATCCCGGCGGCGGCGCTGATGTCGCTGCCCGGCGAGTTCCTCCGGCCCGAAAGCCGGAGCGCCGGAATGGGCGTCTTCTTCACCGTGTACTACCTGGGCTGCGCGATCCTGCCGCCACTGGCGGGAGCACTCTACGACGCCTCGGGCGGCCAGGCGGCCCTGGCGATGGCTGCCGGCGTCGCGTTCGCCGGCACCGCGGCGCTGGCGCTGTTTCGCCGGGCGATGGCGAGGCCTCGCGGCTGACGCCAGAGCCCCGGCTCACGACGAGAGGATCGTGCGCAGCACCCGGCCGTCGCGTGGGTCGAGCTCGCAATCGAAGGCGAAGACGCTGGGCGTCGCGCCCGGCGCCGGGGTCGCGCGGCCGCTGCCGTGCAGCTCGCCGCGGGTGGCGCTCGGCTGGCGAAAGGTGCGCGTCGCGCTGTCGAAGCTGATCTCGGAGACGCGCGGCCAGCGCCGCTTCAGCGCCTCGGCGGCGCTCGATTCGCAGGCCGCCGGCGACAGGGCGCTCAGGTCGGGCTCGGCCGGGGCGCGCGTCGGCGCCGCCGGCCCGGCGGCCGGGGTGGTGTCGCGCAGCACCAGGCCGACCTCGAAGCTGCGCAGGTCGACGTTGCAGCTGTAGATGATGCTGAGGGCGTCGCCCGCGCGGCGCCACCGCGCCGTGCCGCGCAGCACGACCTGGCTATCGCTGGACAGGCCTGGCTGCAGCGCCGGGGCGGCGTCGAAGCTCACCTCGACGCCGGCGAGCCCCCGGCCGCGCAGCGCCTGCCGCGTTTCGCGCTCGCAGGCCTGGGCCGCGGCAGAGACCAACGAGCCCTGCCTGCCCGGCCGGTCCTGCGCCTGTGCCTGCGCGGAGTGCGAAAGCGCGATCAGGCCGAGCGACGCGACCGCGAGCGCAGTGCGAAGGGACAAGGACAGTCCGTGCATGCAACGAGTGTGGTCCAAATCGCGGCCCTCCGGCAAGCAGGGCGACGAGCGGACGGGCCGCAGGCCCCGCCGGATCGGCGGGCTCGCCCGGCGTGCCGGTCTACCTGTTCGCTTCGACGAAGGCCTTCGGGTCCTTGTCGATCGCCGGCACGCCCTGGTAGTGCAGCGCCTCGAAGGTCGCGAACGCGATCGCCAGGGCGTGGCGCACCTCGAGGTCGGCGTTGTCGCGAAAGTCGGCCAGGCCCTCGCGCTCTTCCTCGGCCATGTGATCGCCGTTGGCCTTGTTCGCCCCGGCGACCGCGGCGAACCAGGCGGCGCTGCCCGTCGCATGGCCGGCCACTTTGGCGATCGCGCCGCGGATCTCGTTGTGGTCCCTGATCGCGTGCTCGGTCTCGGCGCTGGCGCTCGGCTTGCCGCCGGCACCGCTGCCGACCTTGAGCAGGGTCGGATAGAAATGCCGCTCCTCGGCCTCGGCATGGACCTCGAGAAAGCTCGCGAGGCGGGCCCAGACGGCGGCGAGCGCGTCGGCATGGCTGCGGTCGACCTCGTCGAGGATGGCGAAGAGCCGCCGCTGCTCGTGGTGGTCGTCGAGGATGAGCTTGGTGATGTCCATGGGGCGAGCCTAACGCGGCGCGGGTCGGCCGCGCAGCGCATCGCGGTCGAGCTTCGCCAGCGCCTGCAGGAAGCGCTCGCCCGCCGCCAGCTGCGCCAGCGACACGTACTCGTCGGCCTGGTGCGCCTGGGCGATGTGGCCCGGGCCGCACACCACGGTCGGGATGCCGGCCTTCTGGAACAGGCCGGCCTCGGTGCCGAAGGCGACCAGCGTGGTCGCCTCGGTCCCGGCGAGCAGGCCGGCAAGCAGCACCGCCGGGTCGTCGGCGCGGGCCAGGAAGGAAGGCGTCTCGCAGATCTTCTCGAAGCGGATGCCGGCCTCCGGCGCCACCGCGCGCATCGCCGGCTCGAGGCTCGCGGCGAAGGCGGTCACCTCGGCCTGCATCGCGGCGACGTCGGCTCCCGGCAGGTTGCGGAACTCATAGTGGAAGCGGCAGTCCTCGGGCACGACGTTGTCGGCGATGCCGCCCTCGATCACGCCGACCGAGCCGGTCGTGTAGGGCACGTCGAAGCCCTCGTATTGCGGCCCTTTCCTGAACCGCTCCGAGATGTCGCCGAGCTTGCCGACGACGCGGGCCCCGACCTCGATGGCGTTCACCGCCTGCGGCGTGAGCGACGAATGCGCCGCCTTGCCCTTGATGCAGCAGCGCCAGCGGTACACGCCCTTGTGCGCGAGGGCCGGCACCATGCCGGTCGGCTCGCCGACGATGCAGGCGCGCGGCGCGAGGCCGCGCGCGCGCAGGTCGGCGATCAGACGCGGTGCGCCGAAGCAGCCGACCTCCTCGTCGTAGCTGAAGGCGAAGTGGATCGCGAACGGCAGGTCGGCGGCGAGGAAGGCGGGCGCCTGCGCCACCGCCAGGCCGATGAACGACTTCATGTCGG
>JBDTUG010000242.1:0-6227 GCA_040007855.1 Caldimonas sp. | reverse complement strand
GCGTCGCCCATGAAGTCATCGTCGTCGACGACGCCTCGACCGACCGCACGGCAGCGCTCGCCGCCGCCGCCGGCGCACGCGTGGTGCCGGTCGCCTTGCGGCAAATCGCAGCCACCCGCAACGCCGGCGCGCGCGCCGCGCTCGGCAGCAGCTTCGTCTTCGTCGATGCCGATACGCTGATCTCCGCCGAGGTCGTCCGCGGCCTCTGCCGGGTGCTGGCCTGCGGAGCGGTCGGCGGCGGCGCCGCGGTGCGCTTCGACGAGCCGACCCCGCGCTGGGCCAGGCTCATGCTGCCGGCGTTCAACTGGCTGGGCCGGCGCCTGCGCTTGACCGGCGGCTGCTTCCTGTTCTGCACGCGCGCCGCGTTCGAGGCGGTCGGCGGCTTCGACGAGACGCTGTTCGCTTCCGAGGAGCTGCGCCTGTGCCGCGACCTGCACGGCCGCGGCGAGTTCGTGATCCTGCGCGAGGCGGTGCTCACCTCGGGGCGCAAGCTCCGCACCTACAGCGGCCGGGAGGTGATCGGCGCGATCTTGCGGATCGCCCTCGCCGGACGGGGCGGCGTGAAGGACCGCTCCCGCCTCGGCATCTGGTACGACCCGCGCCGGCCCGACGACACGCGCCTGCCCTGAGCCCCGCCGCCCCTACCCCGCATCGCACGGAGTCCTCGCCATGTCCTCATCGCCCGAGCAGAACCGGCAGAACGCGATCGCGTTCTACGAGCTGATGTTCAACCAGTGCCAGCCGGCCGAAGCGATAGCGCGCTACGCCGGCGCCAGCTACACGCAGCACAACCCGCAGGTCGCCGACGGCAAGCAGGCGTTCGTCGACTACTTCGTCCGGATGGCGCGCGAGCACCCGGGCAAGCGCGTGCACGTCTAGCGCAGCCTCGCCGACGCCGACCTGGTCGCCCTGCACTGCCACCAGGAGTGGCCGACCGACCCGAACCGCGACTGGGCCGGGATCGACATCTTCCGCTTCGACGAGGACGGCCGGATCGTCGAGCACTGGGACGTGCTGCAGCCGGTGCCGCCGACGTCGGCGCACGGCAACGGCATGTTCTGAGCCGGGCGACGCGCGGCCCGGTCGCCGGCCCTCGGCTCAGGACTTCGCCGGCCGCGACTCGAGGAAATCGCAGGCCAGGTGGGCCAGGGCGCGCACCCCGACGCCCAGGCTCTGCTCGTCGACGAAGAAGCGCGGCGAGTGGTTGGGCGCGACGTCCTTCGGATCGACACCATCGGGCACGACGCCGAGGAAGATGAACAGGCCCGGCACGACCCGCTGGAAGAAAGAGAAGTCCTCCGAGCCCATGACCTTGGGCACGAGCTGCAGCTTCCCCTCGCCGGCGACCCGGCCGAGCGTCGGCAGCATCGCTTCGGTCAGCGCCGGGTCGTTGACGGTCACCGGGTAGTTCTTGGCGATGCAGACGGTGCAGCTTGCCCGCGAGCCGCGCGCGATCGACTCCGAGAGCGTCGTCACCCGCTCGTGGATGTCGTCGCGCATCTCCTCGTCGAAGCTGCGGATCGTGCCGCGCATCTCGACCGAATCGGGAATGATGTTCTGGCGCACGCCGCCCCTGATCATGCCGATCGTCACCACCGCCGGCTCGCGGGTGAGGTCGACCTGCCGGCTCACCACCGTCTGCAGGCCGAGCACGACCTGGGCCGCGGTGACGATCGGGTCGACGCCGAACCAGGGCATCGCGCCATGGGTCTGGCGGCCGTTGACGGTGATCCGGAACGAGTCGGCGCTGGCCATGGTCGGCCCGGGCCGGTAGCCGATCACCGAGAACGGCAGCCGCGAGGTGACGTGCAGGCCGAAGATCGCCTGCGGTACCGGCTTTTCGAGCGCGCCTTCGGCGATCATCATCTTCGCGCCGCCCTCTTCGCCTTCGGGCGGCAGCTCCTCGGCCGGCTGGAAGATGAATTTCACCGAGCCGCGCAGGCCGGCGCGCAGGCCCGCCAGTACCTCGGCCACGCCCATCAGGATGGCGGTGTGCGCGTCGTGGCCGCAGGCGTGCATGACGCCGACCGACTCGTTGTTCCAGACCGCCTGCACCTTCGAGGCGAACGGCACGTCGACCTCCTCGGCCACCGGCAGCGCGTCCATGTCGGCGCGCAGGGCGACCACCGGGCCGGGCAGGCCGCCCTTGAGCAGGCCGACCACGCCGGTGTGGGCGACGCCGGTGCGCACCTCGTCGAGGCCGAGCTTCTGCAGGTGCTCGGCGACGATGCCGGCGGTACGGAACTCGCGGTTGCCGAGTTCGGGGTTGGCGTGGAAGTCGCGGCGCCAGGCGATGACGCGGGCCTCGATCGCCCGGGCCGCCGCGTCGATCCGGCTGGCCAGCGAGCTGGCGGTGATGGGGCCATCGGACATGCGGTTCTCCTCGATGCGATGGCCCGCATCGTAAGGGTCGCCGCAGGCCGGGCGGCCGGGCCGAACTCGGCCGGCGGTGCCGCGTTCGGCCGGCGGGCCGGGACTCAGCCGACCGGCTGCAGGCGCAGCAGGCGGGCCGCTTCCTCGGCACGCGCGTCGTCGACCACGCGCAGCACGCCCGCCACGTCGACCGGGCCGGCCTTCGCTTCGAAGCGGCCGGTGAGCGGGCTGGCCGGCTGCAGCAGGCCGCGCTCGTAGAGCGACCAGATCTCCGGTCCGTACTGGCTCTGCAGCAGCTCGGGCGCGAACCGGCCGAAATAGCCGCTCAGGTTGGCAACGTCGCGCAGCAGCATGCGCTGCGCGTGGTTGTTGCCGGCCGCGTCGACCGCCTGCGGCAGGTCGATGATCACCGGCCCGTCGGCGGCGAGCAGGATGTTGAATTCCGAGAGGTCGCCGTGGATGACCCCGGCCGCCAGCATGCGCACCACTTCGGCGATCAGCGTCGCATGGTGCCTGCGCGCCTCGTCGGCCGTGAACGACACATCGTTGAGGCGCGGCGCGGCGTCGCCGCCGGCGTCGCTCACCAGCTCCATCAGCAGCACGCCGTCGTGGAAATTGAGCGGCTTCGGCACGCGCACGCCGGCGGCGGCCAGGCGATAGAGGGCGTCGACCTCGGCGCTTTGCCACGCCGCTTCCTGCGCCTGCCGGCCGAACTTCGTGCCCTTGGCCATGGCGCGGGCCTGGCGCGTGTTCTTGACCTTGCGGTTCTCGGTGTAGTCGACCGCCTGGCGAAAGCTGCGCTGGGTCGCTTCCTTGTAGACCTTGGCGCAGCGGGTCTCGGCGCCGCAGCGCACGACGTAGACCATCGCTTCCTTGCCGCTCATCAGCTGGCGGACGACCGAGTCGATCAGGCCCTCTTCGATCAGGGAGCGCAGGCGGGGCGGTGCTTTCATCGACGCATTCTCCGCTGC
The DNA here is from genome assembly GCA_040007855.1 of Caldimonas sp. Lineage (GTDB taxonomy): Bacteria > Pseudomonadota > Gammaproteobacteria > Burkholderiales > Burkholderiaceae_C > Schlegelella_A. The sequence continues at coordinate 2,883 of JBDTUG010000242.1, read as the reverse complement.
GCGCTCAGGCAAGATGGCCGGCATGGACAAGCTCGCTGCGCTCACCGGCGGCGCCCCGGTCGCCGGCGCCCTGCTGGCGGCGATCGTGATCGCCAGCCTGGCCGCCCTGTTCGCCGCGCCGGCCCTTATCGAACGCTGCCTGTTCCGGCCCTACTGGCTGCTGCCGCGCCGCGAATACGCGACGCTCGTGACGAGCGGCTTCGTCCACGCCGACCTGATGCACCTGCTGTTCAACGGCTTCACGTTCTGGGCGTTCGCGTTCGGCCTGGAGCGCGGCATCGGCAGCACGCGCTTTCTCGCGCTCTATGCCTTCGGCCTGTTGGCGAGCGACGCTGGCACCTGGCTCAAGCATCGCCACGATGCCGAGTACCGCACCCTCGGCGCCTCGGGCGCGATCATGGCGGTGCTGTTCGCCTCGATCGTCTACTTTCCGTCGGGATCGATCTTCATCCTGCCGATCCCGGTGCCGATTCCGTCGCCGCTGTTCGCCCTGGCCTACCTCGGCTACACCTGGTATGCGGCGCGCCAGTCACGCGGCCGCATCAACCACGATGCGCATCTCTCGGGTGCGCTGGCGGGCATCGCGTTCGTCGCCCTGACCGATGGCACCGCGTTCGGCCGCGCCTGGCAGCAGCTCTTCGGCTGAGGCTGCCCGGGCGGCGAGCGCGGCGCGCGACCGGCGTCAGCGCGGGCGGGCGAGGCCCGAGCGCCACATCACGGCCGGCCCCTCGAAGATCGACGACAGGGCCGGCGCGATGCCGTGCTCGGCCAGGCGCACCCAGGCCAGCGTGTCGTGCGGGCTGCCCGGGACCAGGTCGCGCAAGCGCTCGGCCATCAGCCAGGCGTGCAGGCGGGCGTAGTGGCCGGGATGACGCTGCTCGATCCAGGCCAGGCCGACCAGGTCGCCGTAGCCCTCTTCGCGGCGCAGCGCGGCCATGTCGTCGTAGGCGGCACGCAGCTCGGGGCCGAGCCCGTCGGGGGTGCCGGCGCTGAAGCCGCCCGGCAAGCCGTACCAGGCGCCATCGAGGTAGCGCCGGCAGTGGCCGAGCTCGTGGGCGGCCATCAGCTCGAGGGTCGGGCCGAGCAGCTCGGGCTCGATCCGCTCGAGCGTCGCCTCGGCCTCCGGATTGCCGCGCATCGACAGCACCAGCTTGCAGCGACCGTCGATGAAGGCGAGGGCGAGCGGTGCCGCGCCCGGGGTCGGTTGCGGCTGGACGACGATGTCGAGCGGAATGCCGATCGCCTTGGCGTGGACGACCACCGGCCAGCTGCCGCGCAGCCAGCGCATCTCGGTGGCGGTCAGCTCGGCGCCGAAGCAGGCGCTCGCGGCCAGCACCCAGGCGACGAATCCGAAGAAGGCTCTTGTCACGCGAAGCTCCCTGCTGGGCGAATCTTCGACCGCCTGCGCCGCCTCGTGAATCAGGGGCGAGGGTCGCGCGTGAGGTTTCTCGCGAAAACCGGGCCGCCCCGACCTGCGGCACCGGCGCGCCGACAGGGTGGAACCCCGCGTTGACACGCCGCCGCCGAGGCGGAAGAGTTCGCGCACAGCGATCGGCGTGGCCTCGAGCCATCCCGCGACTGCAAGCCACCGTCCGGTGGACCCCACGATCCAGGAGACGACAACATGCGAGATCCGATTCGCGCGCTGCGCCGCGGCCTGCTGGCGCTGGCGCTGGCGCTCCCCGGCCTGGCGGCCGCCCAGGCACCGATCACGCTGCACGGCGCGGTGCAGTTCAACGACGACCATGCCTTCAACAAGTCGCTGCTCAAGTTCGAGGAGCTGGTCAAGAAGTACTACGGCAAGCCGATCAATTTCGTCCTCCATCGCAACAGCGAGCTCGGGCTGGAGAAGGACTACTTCGCCTACATGAACCAGGGCGTCTCGGTCGACTACGGCATCGTCTCGCCGGCGCACATGTCCACCTTCTCCAAGGCCGCGCCTTTCATCGACGCGCCGTTCCTGTTCCGCGACCTCGCGCACTGGAACAAGGTGCTCGACGCCGATGTGCTGAAGCCGGTGGCCGACGAGATCGCCGCCAAGGCCGACGTGCTGCTGATCGGCTACGCCGGCGGCGGCACGCGCAACATCTTCTCGAACAAGGTGGCGCACAACCTGGCCGAGCTGAAGGGCCTGAAGGTGCGGGTGCAGGGCGCGCCGATCTGGAGCAAGACCTTCGCCGCCACCGGCATGGCGCCGACGGTGATCGCCTACAACGAGATCTACAACGCCATCCAGAACGGCGTCATCAACGCCGGCGAGAACGAGGCGGCGGGGGTCGAGTCGATGAAGTTCTACGAAGTCGGCCCGAACCTGCTGATGACGCAGCACGCGATCACGATCCGGCCGATCGCGTTCTCGGGCAAGACCTTCAAGAAGCTTCCGCCGGACCTGCAGGCCGCCGTGCTGAAGGCGGGCAAGGAGGCCGGCGCGCACGGCCGCCAGATCGAGTCGGGCGAGGACACCGCCAAGCTCGACGCGATGGAGAAGGCAGGCCGGCTGAAGCGCATCCCGTTCGCCGATCGCGCCGCCATGAAGAAGGCGGTCGACCCGGTGATGGCCGAGTACGCCAAGGAGATCGGCGCCGACGCGATCTACAGCAAGATCAACGGCATGTAGGCGAGAGGATCCGACTTCCGGCGGGGGAGCCACTCCCGCCGGAATTTTTTTGCCTGCGAAGGTCACGTCCATGCGCAAGCTCATCGACGCCTACTACCGGCTGCTCAACCTGCTGCTGGTGGCGACGGTCGCCATCCTCGTCATCCCGGTCACGATCCAGATCGTCTCGCGCCAGACCGGCCTGATCCCGGCCTGGATCTGGACCGAGGAAATGGCGCGCTTCTTCTTCATCTGGATGATCATGATCGGCTCGATGGTCGGCATCC
>JBDTUG010000241.1:0-6247 GCA_040007855.1 Caldimonas sp. | reverse complement strand
TGCTCGAGGAGCAGGGCATCCATGTCGCGCGGCGCACCGTCGCCAAGTACCGCGACGCGCTGAAGATCGCGCCGACGCAGCTGCGCAAGACGATGTAGACCCGGCGGATCGCGAGGCGCCGCCGGCCGCAGCAGCCGCTCAGAGTTCCAGCCGCTCGCGCAGTCGCCGCACCGCGCTTTCCACCGTCGTCAGCACCCGCGCCTTGGCGCGGCTGGCCACGAGCTCGGCGGCCCGGGCCATGCTGAACTGGGCGAGCACGACCACCGTGCAGGCTTCGTCCCGAACCAGCGCTTCGGCGGCCGCGGCGACGGCCGCGTCGTGGCCCGCGTGATCGCCGCGATCGAGGGCGTCGAGCGCGCCGACGGCGAGGCGGGTGCGCAGATCGGTCCCCGCGGGAAACTCCGCCGGCATCGAGGCGAGCGTCGGCGCGAAGCTGGCGACGAGGCCGATCCGCCCCCCGCTCGCCGCCGCCTCGTCGATCATCGCCTCGTTCGGCTTCAGCACCGGGATCGCCGCATGACGCCGGGCGACCTCATCGATGCAGGGGCCGAATGCCGAGCAGGTGAAGAGCAGGCCCTGCGCCCCGCAGCCCACGGCATAGTCGGCCAGGGTCAGGAAGCGTGCGGTCATCCGCGCGTCGAGCCTGCCGGCGCGGGCCAGGTCTTCCGACAGGCTGTCGTCGAGCAGGTTCATCCTGCGGCATTCGGGCCAGCGACGCGCCAGTTCCAGGTTGACCGGATCGACCGAGTGGGCCAGCGCGTGAATCAGCGCGACCCGCGCGACCGCAGCGGTCACGTCGTCGCCATGGCCGGCGCGCGGGAGCGGCGCAGGCGCAGGCCCTGGACCCACCAGACGATCGCCGCGAGCACGAATGCCGGCAGGTAGAACCAGTGCGCGCTCGGCCGGTCGGTCGGCAAGAGCAGCGTCTTCACCTCCCAGCCCTGCTCGAAGCCGGACTTGCGCGCCCGGCTGCCGAACTTCGCGTCGGCGATCTGCACCGCGCCGCCGAGCGAGGCCACGCTGAGCCCGGCGGCGGCGAGGCGCTTGCGGCCGTCGCCGCCGGCAGCGGCGCGCTCGCCGAGTTGCAGGGCGACGGTCTTGGCGATCGCCTCGCCCTCGAGCGAGGTGCCGGCGATCACCATCACCAGGCGGCTGTTCTCGCCGGCATCGCGCGCCGCGTCGAAGATCTGCGTCGGCGGCGCTTCGCGGTACTCGGGCGCAATCCGGTCCATGAAGAAATCGGGGCGGAACAGCAGCGCCACCGCGACCGCGAGCACGGCGAACTCCCACCACTGCATGCGCACGCGCATCCAGGCCATCGTCAGCGCGGCGAACAGCAGCATCGCCAGGGTGCTGGCGAGGATCACCAGCGCCAGGTCGAACCAGGTGGTGACGTCGATCAGGAGCAGGGTCGGGTTGAAGATCCAGATGAACGGCAGGATCACGGTGCGCAGCGCGTAGATGCTCCCCTGGATGCCGGTCTGGATCGCGTCCTCCCCGGAGATCGCCGCGGCGGCGAAGGTCGCCAGGCCGACCGGGGGCGTGATGTCGCCCATGATCCCGTAATAGAAGACGAACAGGTGGACCGCGATCAACGGAATGACCTGCCCGCTCTGGGCGCCGAGTTCGACGACCACCGGCGCCATCAGCGTGGCCACCAGCACATAGTTGGCCGTGGTCGGCACGCCCAGGCCGAGCACCAGGCAGACGAAGGCGATGAAGAGCAGCATCGCGATCACATTGCCCTGGCTGACGAACTCGACGAACTCGGTCATCCGCAGGCCGAGGCCGGTCAGGGTGATGCCGCCGACGATGATGCCGGCGGTGGCGGTGGCGACACCGATGCCGATCATGTTGCGCGAGCCGTCGACCAGGCCGCCGACGACTTCGCGACCGCCCTGGCGCCACGCATCCTCGACCGGCTGCCGGCGCAGGGCCCGGATCAGCGGTCGCTGCGTCAGCATCAGCAGGAACAGCACGGCGATCGCCCAGAATGCCGAGAGCGAGGGCGACAGCTCCTCGACCATCAGGCACCAGATCAGGGTGCCGATCGGCAGCAGGAAGTGCAGCCCGGCGCGCACCGTCGGCCAGGTGTCGAGGGCGCGCGGCTTCTCGATGTCGATGTCTTCGGGCAGGTCGGGGCTCTGCGCCGCCTGCTGGATGCTGATGCCGTAAAGCAGCAGCACGACCGCGCCGACGGCCCAGGGCGTGGCCGCTCCGAGCGCGCCCTTGATGAAGGCGAGCAGGTAGTAGACGAGCGCGATCACGACCACCGTGCCCGACAGGCCGAGGCCGAAGCGCAGCAGCGATTCGGAGAAGCGGCGAGGCTCCCGGGCGACGATCGGCTGCATGCCGAGCTTGAGCGCCTCGAGATGAACGATGTAGAGCAGGCCGATGTAGCTGAGCGTCGCCGGCAGGATCGCGTGCCTGACGATCTCCGAATACGGGATGCCCACGTACTCGACCATCAGGAAGGCTGCGGCGCCCATCACCGGCGGCATGATCTGCCCGTTCACCGAGCTCATCGTCTCGATCGCACCCGCCTTGACGCCACCGTAGCCGGCCTTCTTCATCAGCGGGATGGTGAAGATGCCGCCGCTGACGACGTTGCTGACCGAGCTGCCGCTGATCATGCCGTTGAGCGCCGAGCTCACGACCGCCACCTTGGCCGGACCGCCGCGCAGGTGGCCGAGCGCCGCGAAGCTGACCTGCATCATGTAGTTGCCGCCGCCGGCGCGGTCGAGCAGGGTGCCGAACAGGACGTAGACGAAGATCGCCCCGGTCGAGACGCCGAGGGCGATGCCGTACACGCCTTCGGTCGTCAGCCAGAGGTGCGAGATCAGGCGGTTCAGCGAAGCGCCGCGGTGCTGCAGGACTTCCGGCATGTACGGGCCGAGCATCGCGTAGGCGATGAAGACGATGGCGAGCGCGGCCATCGGCCAGCCGACGGCGCGCCGGGTCGCCTCGAGCAGCAGCAGCAGGCCGGTCGTGCCGACGACGATGTCCATCGCCGTCGGCTGCCCGGGCCGGAGCGCGAGCGACTGGTAGTAGAGCAGCAGGTAGCCGCCGGCGAACGCGCCGGCCAGCGCGAGCGCGATGTCGGCCACGGGCACGACATCGCGTGGCGAGCGCCGGGTCGCCGGCCAGGCCTGGAAGGCAAGGAACAGCGCGAACGCGAGGTGCAGCGAGCGTGCCTCGGTGTCGTTCAGGATGCCGACGCCGAAGGTGAACGGCAACGGCGATGCATACCAGAGCTGGAACAGCGCCCAGGCCAGCGACACCCAGAAGATCACCCGCCCGGCGATCCCGCGGGCGACTCGCGCGCCGGTGTCTACCTCGGCGACGAGCTGCTGCAGCGCCGCCGGCGCCTTCTCGATGTCGGTGGCCAAGGCGCGCCGACGCCGCCTACTTGATCCAGCCCTTTTCCTTGTAGTAGCGGACCGCGCCCTCGTGCAGCGGCGCCGACAGCCCGTCCTTGATCATGTTCTCGGGCTTCAGGTTGGCCAGCGCCGGGTGCAGCTTCTTGAATTCCTCGAAGTTGTCGAACACCGCCTTCACGACCTGGTAGATGCTCTCGGCCGGGGCCTTCGAGGAGGTGACGACAGTCGCGAGCACGCCGTAGGTGGTTGTCGCATCGGGATTGTTCGGGTACAGGCCACCCGGGATGGTCGCCCTGGCGTAGTAAGGCTTGTCGGCAATCAGCTTGTCGATCACCGGCCCGGTCAGCGAGACCAGCCTGGCGCCGCAGGTGGTCGTGGGATCCTGGATGTTCGCCGACGGATGGCCGACGCCGTAGAAGAAGCCGTCGATCTTGCCGTCGCACAGCGCCGGGCCGTGCTCGTCGGCCTTCAGCTCGGAGGCGAGCGAGAAGTCGCCGAGCTTGCCGCCCATCGCCGCGAGCAGCTCCTCCATCGAGGCCCGGGTGCCCGAGCCGGGGTTGCCGACGTTGAAGCGCTTGCCCTTGAAGTCGGCGAAGGACTTGATGTTCGCTTCCTTCCTCGCCAGCACGGTGAACGGCTCCGGGTGCACCGAGAACACGGCGCGCTGGTCGCCCCAGGCGCCCGCGTCCTTGAACGCGCCGAGGCCCTTGGTGGCGTTGTACTGCACGTCCGACTGGGCGAAGCCGAGGTCGAGCTCGCCCGCCTTGATGGTGTTGACGTTGAACACCGAGCCGCCGGTCGATTCGACCGAGCAGCGGATGCCGTGCTTGGCGCGGTCCTTGTTGACGAGGCGGCAGATCGCGCCGCCGGCGGCGTAGTAGACGCCGGTGACGCCGCCGGTGCCGACGGTGACGAACTTCTGCTGGGCCGCGGCCGGCGTGCACGGCAGGGCCAGCGCGAGCGCGGCGCCGGCAAGGGCCAGCCTGAAGGGGGATCGAACGGTCGATGCGGTCATGAAGGGCTCCGGTGAGTCAAAGGGTGGATATGGCTGCGTCGATCGACTGTCGAAGGCGCTCGACGATGGCGTCGAGCTCGTCGTCGCTGACGATGAACGGCGGCGCGAGGAGCACATGATCGCCGCGTTCGCCGTCGATCGTGCCGCCGGTCGGGTAAACCATCAGGCCGCGCGCCATCGCCTCGGCGCGGACACGCGCATGCAATTTCGAGGCCGGATCGAACGGCGTCTTGGTCGCGCGGTCGGCGACCAGCTCGATGCCGCGGAAGAGACCCCGGCCGCGGAGGTCGCCGACGTTCGGATGGTCGGCGAAGCCGGCGGCCAGGCGCCGCGCCAGCGCGTCGCCCTGGAGCCGGACGCGCTCGAGCAGACCGTCGCGGCGGATCACCCGCTGCACCGCCAGCGCGGCGGCGCAGGCCGTCGGATGCCCGAGGTAGGTATGGCCATGCTGGAAGATGCCGCTGCCGCGAGCAAAGGCGTCGACGACCTTCTTCTGGGCCAGCACCGCGCCGATCGGCTGATAGCCGCCGCCGAGACCTTTCGCGATGACCAGCAGGTCGGGCACCACGTCCTCCTGCTCGCAGGCGTGCAGGGTTCCGGTGCGCCCCATGCCGCACATCACCTCGTCGAGGATGAGCAGGATGCCGTGTCGGGTGCACAACTCGCGCACGCCCTTCAGGTAGCCCGGCACCGGCGGCACCGCGCCGAGGGTCGCGCCGACCACCGTCTCGGCGACGAAGGCGATCACATGGCGCGGGCCGACCTGCTCGATCGCCGCCGCCAGCTCGTCGACCAGCCGCCGGCCGTATTGCTCGGCCGTCTCGCCCGCCGCCTGGTCGCGGTAGGCGTAGCAGGGCGCGACGTGGGTGACGTCTATCAGGAGCGGTGCGAACTGCCTGCGCCGCCAGGCATTGCCGCCGACCGCCAGCGCCCCGAGCGTGTTGCCGTGGTAGCTCTGGCGGCGGGCGATGAAACGGGTCCGCTCGGGCTCGCCGATCTCGACGAAGTATTGCCGCGCCATTTTCAGCGCCGCCTCGATCGCCTCCGACCCGCCGGACACGAAGTAGACGTGACTGGTGCCGGGCGGGGCCCCGTCGATCAGCGTGTCTGCCAGCTGCTCGGCCATTTCGCTGGTGAAGAAGCTGGTGTGCGCGTAGGCGAGCCGGTCGATCTGCGCGTGCATGGCCGAGAGCACTTCCGGGTGGCCGTGCCCGAGGCACGACACGGCCGCTCCACCGGAGGCGTCGAGGTAGGTCTTGCCCTGGGCATCGGTGATCGTCATGCCGCGCGAGCTCACCGCCACCGGCAAGGCCTGGCGCATCTGGCGATGCAGGATGTGAGTCGGGTTCATCGATCTGCGCTCCGGCCGGGCCTCGTTCCCTTCATTGTCCCGCTTCGCTCAGAATCGACGCCATGGTTTCCCGCGGCACGCTGCCCCTGTTCCTGCCTTGCGCCGCCGGCGTCGAGGCACTGCTCGGGGAGGAGGTCGCACGCCTCTTGCCGGGGTCGAACGGCCGGGTCATGCGCGGCGGCGTCGCCCTCGACGGCGACGCGCGCGACACGCTTCTGCTCAACCTCGAGAGCCGGCTCGCGCAACGCGTCCTGATCGAGGTGGCCGAGGACGAGTACCGCCACGAGGACGACCTCTACGCATTGGCACGCGGCGTCGAGTGGGGCGACTGGATCACGCCCGAGCAGACCCTGCGCGTCGACAGCACCGCCCAGCGCAGCCCGCTCAAGAGCCTCAACTTCGCCGCCCTGCGCATCAAGGACGCGGTCTGCGACCAGCTGCGCGAGGCCACCGGCGAGCGGCCGAGCGTCGACCTCGCCCGGCCCGACCTGACGGTGGTGC
>JBDTUG010000240.1:0-6252 GCA_040007855.1 Caldimonas sp. | reverse complement strand
CGACCGCATAGCGCGCCGCGTTCATCATGATGAACATGTATTCGAGGCCGCGGTTCTCGGCGCCGATCAGCGTGCCGATCGCGCCCGGCCCGTCGAGCCCGGGCCCGCCCCGGTCTCCGAACTGAAGCACCGCGGTCGGGCTTGCCTTGATGCCGAGCTTGTGCTCGATGCTCACGCACCAGGCGTCGTTGCGCGCGCCGAGCCGGCCGTCGGCCTCGACCAGGAACTTCGGCACGAGGAACAGGCTGATGCCCTTGACCCCTTCCGGCGCGCCGACCACGCGTGCCAGCACGAGATGGACGATGTTCTCCGCCATGTCGTGCTCGCCGTAGGTGATGAAGATCTTCGTGCCGAAGAGCTTGTAGCGACCGTCCCCGAGCGGCTCGGCGCGGGTGCGCACGAGGGCGAGGTCCGAACCCGCCTGGGGCTCGGTGAGGTTCATCGTCCCGGTCCACTCGCCGGAGATCATCTTCGGGATGAAGCGCTCCTGCTGCTCCGGCGTGCCGGCGGTCATCAGCGCCTCGATCGCGCCGTCGGTCAGCAGCGGGCAGAGCGCGAAGCTCAGGTTGGCGCTGTTGATCATCTCGATGCAGGCCGCGCCGATCGTCTTCGGCAGGTCCTGCCCGCCGAACTCTGCGGGGTGCTGCAGGCCCTGCCAGCCCCCTTCGCCGAACTGGCGAAACGCCTGCTTGAAGCCCGGCGTGGTCGTGACCGCACCGTCCTTCCACGACGAGGGATTGATGTCACCCTCGCGGTTCAGCGGCGCCAGCACTTCCTGGCTGAAGCGTGCGCATTCCTCGAGCACCGCCTGGGCGGTGTCGAGCCCGGCGTCGCCGAAGCCGGGTAATCGGGCGACCGTTTCCAGGTCGGCCAGCTCCTTCATGCAGAACAGCATGTCCTTGACCGGGGCGGTGTAGCTCATGACGGGACCTCTCGAGGCGAGCGGACTATCGGGTCGGAAAAAAGCCCGCCGGCCGATGCATCGGGCGAGCGGGCTGGCGTGCGGGGCCGGGCTAGAGTGCGGCGACGAGCTCGGGGACGGCGACGAAGAGGTCCTGCACCAGGCCGTAGTCGGCGACGCTGAAGATCGGCGCTTCCTCGTCCTTGTTGATCGCGACGATGACCTTCGAGTCCTTCATCCCGGCCAGGTGCTGGATCGCGCCGCTGATGCCGACCGCGATGTAGAGCTGCGGCGCGACGATCTTGCCGGTCTGGCCGACCTGCCAGTCGTTCGGCGCGTAGCCGGCATCGACGGCGGCCCGGCTCGCACCGAGGGCGGCGTTGAGCTTGTCGGCGAGCGGCGTCAGCACCTCGCCGAATTTGTCGTTCGAGCCGAGCGCACGGCCGCCGGAGACGATGATCTTGGCCGAGGTGAGCTCGGGCCGGTCGTTCCTGGCGATCTCGGAGCCGACGAAGCTGGACAGGCCCGGGTCGCCCACCGGCACGAGGCTTTCGATGGCCGCCGAGCCGCCGGACGCCGGCGCCGGATCGAAGCCGGTGGTCCGCACCGTGATCACCTTGACGGCATCGAGGCTCTGCACGGTGGCGATCGCGTTGCCGGCGTAGATCGGCCGCTCGAAGGTGTCGGGCGCGTCGACCTTGGTGATGTCTGAGATCTGGCCCACGTCGAGCTTGGCGGCGACGCGCGGGGCGATGTTCTTTCCCGAGGCGGTCGCTGCGAACAGGATGTGCGTGTAGCCGGGCGCCAGCGCCAGGATCTGGGCGGCGACGTTCTCGGCCAGGCCGTGCGCGAACAGCTCGCCCTCGGCATGCAGGACCTTGGCGACGCCCGCGATCGCCGCCGCCGCGGTTGCCGCGCCGGCCGCGCCGGACCCGGCGATCAGCACATGCACCTCGCCGCCCAGCTTGCCGGCCGCGGTGACGGTGTTGAGCGTGGCCGGGCGGACCCCGGCGTTGTCGTGCTCGGCGACGACAAGCGCCTTGATTTCCGTGCTCATCTCAGATCACCTTCGCTTCGTTCTTCAGCTTCGCGACCAGGGTCGCAACGTCGGGCACCTTGATGCCGGCGCCCCGCTTGGGCGGCTCGCTGACCTTGAGGGTCTTCAGGTGCGGCTGGATGTCGACACCCAGGTCGGCCGGCTTGAAGATGTCCATCTGCTTCTTCTTCGCCTTCATGATGTTGGGCAGCGTGACGTAGCGCGGCTCGTTCAGGCGCAGGTCGGCCGTCACGACCGCGGGCAGCTTGATCCGCAGCGTCTCGAGGCCACCGTCGACCTCGCGCGTGACGTTGGCGAAGCCGTCGGCCACCTCGACCTTGGAGGCGAAAGTCGCCTGCGGCAGGTCGGCCAGCGCGGCGAGCATCTGCCCGGTCTGATTGCAGTCGTCGTCGATCGCCTGCTTGCCCAGGATGACGAGGCCCGGCTGCTCCTTGTCGATCAGCGCCTTGAGCAGCTTGGCGACGGCGAGCGGCTGCAGTTCTTCGGTGGTCTCGACGAGGATCGCGCGGTCGGCGCCGATCGCCATCGCCGTGCGCAGCGTTTCCTGGCATTGCGTGACGCCGCAGGAGACGGCGATCACCTCGCTGGCCACTCCCTTCTCGCGCAACCGGACCGCCTCCTCGATGGCGATCTCGTCGAACGGGTTCATGCTCATCTTGACGTTCGCGATGTCGACGCCGCTTCCGTCCGACTTGACCCGGACCTTGACGTTGTAGTCGACGACGCGCTTGACGGGGACGAGAACTTTCATCGAGACGGCTCCTGCCAGCATGAGGTCTTTGGAACGATCGTTCCATTTTAGCCAGCCCTATCATGCGGCGCGCGAACGGCCCGCCCGGGTGACGAAATCGGTAGACGTAGCGGACTTAAAATCCGCGGCCGCGAGGCATGCGGGTTCGAGTCCCGCCCTGGGCACCAAGGCGCCAGGGGGCCGTACGGCGCCCTGGAAAGAAAGAAGCCCGCGACCGCGGGCTTCGATGAGCACCGCTCGCCGCGGCTACTTGCGCGACCCGCGCCTTCTGCGCCGCGTCGCCACGCTTACCGCCGCCAGGCCGGCGAGCAGCAGGGCGTAGGTTTCGGGCTCGGGGATCGCCTGCGTCGTGACGATCGCGTACAGGTCGGCCGAGGCGGTCGCGTCCTCGCGCACGTGCAGCTGGAACGCATCGGATGTCAGGAAGCCGTCGCCGACGATGTTGTCGAAGCCCACCAGCTTGACCCGGTAGGTCGTACTTCCGATCAGGAAGTCGGTGCTGCTGAACGCGCTGGGAAGGTTGACGAAGTCGGCGCTCTCGTCGGGGTCGGCGGTGTTCGGCGTGGTGTTGAGGGTGAACAGGTAGCTGCCGACGACCGGCGGCAGCGCCGGCGTGGTGAAGTTCAGCGTCAGCGACAGGTCGACCGAGTCCGGGGTCGAACCGATCGCCGTCGTCCCGTTGTAGTAGGTGATCTTGCCGACCTTGAAGGGCGACTCGAGAACGCCCACGAACGAGTCGCCTTCGAAGAGCAGGCTGTTCGGGTTGGTGCCGAAGGCGGAAGAGTCGCCCCAGGTGAAGAACGCAGTACCGACGCCGGTGGTGACGATCGCCGGGCCGGTCGGGAGGGGGTTGTTCCACGCTGCCGCGGTCGTGCCGCTGACGGGCTGGGCGAACGCAATCGGCAACGCGGCGAGGCCGAGCGCCAGTCCGGCAAGAGCGTGTGCAAATTTCATCCTGTCCTCGGTCGATTCGCTTGGATACCGGACCTTAGCCACTCGGCACCAAAGCGCAATCGAATTCGCGGGGCACCCCCGCGTTCCAGGGGGTCGCCAGGGCCACGAGACACATCCTCAGAAGTGATCGCCGAGCATGGCACCCTGCTGCGCCCACAGGAGCGGGTCGAAGCCGATCGTGACCGTCGTGGCGTTCCACTCGACCACTGGCCGCTTGACGACGCTCGGCTGCGCGAGCATCAGCACCCGCGCCGAGGCCGCATCGACGACGCTCGCGCGCAACGACTCATCGAGCTTGCGCCAGGTGGTGCCCTTTCGGTTCAACAGGCGCTCCCAGCCATGTGCGGCCAACCAGGCGTCGAGGCGCGCCGGCGGCACGCCGGCCTTCTTGAAATCGTGGAAGGTCGCGGCGACGTCGTGCCCGACGAGCCAGGCGCGGGCGCGCTTGACCGTGTCGCAATTCGGAATGCCGTAGACGATCACCGGCATGGGTCGTCCTCGCCACGGCAGGCTGGAGGCGCGGGCCGGAGTCGAACCGACCTACTCGGATTTGCAATCCGGTGCATAACCGCTTTGCTACCGCGCCGTCTCTCGATAAAAAGGGAAGCCCGGGCTTCCCTTCTTGAATATGGAGCGGGAGAAGAGTCTCGAACTCTCGACCTCAACCTTGGCAAGGTTGCGCTCTACCAACTGAGCTACTCCCGCATCGTTCGTCGAGCCCGCAAGCCCGGCGACGAAGGCCGCAAGTATAGCGGCCCTTTCGCGCCTCAGAGGAGAGCGAAGGATCTCGCGAAGGAGTCCATCGCCCGCCCCGGAGGGGCCCTCGCAGCTAATGCGTGATGACGTCGCCGACCGGCGGCACGACCGCCGCGGCCGCCGGTGCCGCCGCCGGTTCTGCCGGTTTGGCCGGCTCGTCGTCGGGCAAGGCCTGCGGCACCGATTCGAGCGCGAACTCGAGCACCTGATCGATCCACTTGACCGGGACGATCTCGAGCTGGTTCTTCACGTTCTCGGGAATTTCCTGCAGGTCCTTGACATTGTCTTGCGGGATCAGCACGGTCTTGATGCCACCGCGGCGTGCCGCTAGGAGCTTTTCCTTCAGGCCGCCAATCGCCGTGACCTCGCCGCGCAGGGTGATCTCGCCGGTCATCGCGACGTTGGCGCGCACCGGAATGCCGGTCAGCGCGGAAACGAACGCCGTGGTCATCGCCGCCCCGGCACTCGGGCCGTCCTTCGGCGTCGCCCCGTCGGGCACGTGGATGTGGACGTCGCGCTTCTCGAACATGTCGTCCCGGATGCCGAGTCGGCGGGCCCGGCTGCGCACGACCGAGCGCGCCGCCTCGACCGACTCCTTCATCACGTCGCCCAGCTGGCCGGTGCGGATGATGTTGCCCTTGCCGGGCATCACTGCCGCCTCGATCGTCAGCAGGTCGCCGCCGACCTCGGTCCAGGCCAGGCCGACGACCTGGCCAACCTGGTTCTGCTTCTCGGCCTGGCCGTAGTCGAACTTGCGCACGCCCAGGTAGTCGTTGAGGTTGTCCTCGACGACGGTGACCTTCTCGGTCACCTGCTTGAGCTGGATCGCCTTGATCACCTTGCGGCAGATCTTCGAGATCTCGCGCTCGAGCGAGCGCACGCCGGCCTCACGCGTGTAGTAGCGGACGATGCCGCGCACGCCCGACTCGGTGATCTCGAGCTCGCCCTCGCGAACGCCGTTGTTCTTGGCCTGCTTGGGCAGCAGATAGCGCAGCGCGATGTTGACCTTTTCGTCCTCGGTATAGCCGGCGAGCCGGATCACCTCCATCCGGTCGAGCAGCGCCGGCGGGATGTTCATCGAGTTGGAGGTGGCGATGAACATCGTGTCGGACAGGTCGAAGTCGACCTCGACGTAGTGGTCGCTGAAGGTGTGGTTCTGTTCGGGATCGAGCACCTCGAGCAGGGCCGACGACGGGTCGCCGCGGAAGTCCATGCCGAGCTTGTCGATCTCGTCGAGCAGGAACAGCGGGTTGCGGGTGCCGATCTTCGACAGGCTCTGCAGCACCTTGCCCGGCATCGAGCCGATGTAGGTGCGGCGGTGGCCGCGGATCTCGGCCTCGTCGCGCACGCCGCCGAGGGCCATGCGAACGAACTTGCGGCCGGTGGCCCGCGCCACGCTCTGGCCGAGCGAGGTCTTGCCGACGCCCGGAGGGCCGACCAGGCAGAGGATCGGCGACTTCACCTTCTCGACGCGCTGCTGCACCGCGAGGTACTCGAGGATCCGGTCCTTGACCTTCTCGAGGCCGTAGTGGTCTTCGTCGAGCACCTGGGCGGCGAACGCCAGGTCGTGCTTGATCTTGGTCCGCTTCGACCAGGGCAGGTTGACCAGGGTGTCGATGTAGTTGCGGACGACCGTCGCCTCGGCCGACATCGGCGACATCAGCTTGAGCTTCTTGAACTCGGCGTCGACCTTTTTCTTGGCTTCCTTGGGGAGCTTGGCGGCGATGATCTTCTTCTCGAGCTCCTCCATGTCGGCGCCTTCTTCACCGTCGCCGAGCTCCTTCTGGATCGCCTTGACCTGCTCGTTGAGGTAGTACTCGCGCTGGCTCTTCT
>JBDTUG010000239.1:0-6262 GCA_040007855.1 Caldimonas sp. | reverse complement strand
AGCCCGGCGCGCCCGGGCGACGCCTACTTGCCGTCGCGATCGGAGTCTCCGGGCACAGCACGCTCGACCGCGTCGCTGACGCGATGCCAGGCGTCGCGCGTCGCGTGCTTGGCGCGCTCCCATTGCAGGCTCGACTTGCCGCGCGCCTTGGTCCAGTCGCGCGACAGGTCGGACTCGACGTCCTCGAAGGTGCGCCCGGCGTAGCTCCGGTACGAGCTCACGCCGTACGCGTAGGCCGGGCCGAAGTCGTTGTAGCTGGCGCCGCTGACGTAGGGCCGACTGGCGTAGTTTTCGCGCCAGTAGGCGTCTTCGCGGGTCGGGTCGATCGACTCGGCGATACCCTTGCCGGCGAGGCCGCCGACGACAGCACCGACGGCCGCGCCGATCACCGTGCCGACCGGGCCGGCGACGGTGCCGGTGGCGGCGCCCGCGGCGGCGCCGCCGAGGACCGCGCCGACACCGGTGCCGACCGGGTGCGAGCCGGCCGCGCCGGTGATCGGATCGCGATTGGCGTCAGTGGTGTTGCGAGTGGATTGGGTCATCTGGATCTCCAGGAAGTGATGGGTCCGAGTAACCGGCAGGCAGCGTGCCCACGTGTCGCCAACGTCATGAGGAGTACTCCGGCGCCGGCGGCCCGTCAGGCGGTGCGCGTGGACGGTAGCGTGCCCACTGACCTTCGCGCTGGGCCAGTCGCTCGGTCACCAGGCCGAGCACGCTGCGGTTGGTGCCCATGCCGAGGTGACTGACGCCCGGCACTTCGATGTTCTCCGAGAGCGGCCCCTGCTCCTGCATGCAGCCTTGCCAGGGAACAATGCCGTCCGCTTTGCTGTAGATCGAGGTCGAGGGCACCGGCAGCGCCTCTTTCAGACCTTCGACGTATCGGCCCGAACGGGGCGGATGGGAGCCGCTCAGCAGCCGATAGAGCCAAGCAGCATGGGTCGCGTCGGGCGGCGCGGCGAACGGACTGCCGAGCGTGATCACCTGACGCACGCTGGCCGGCACGGCACGGGCGATCTCGCGGGCGTAGATGCCGCCGAGGCTCCAGCCGACCAGGCTGACCTTGCTGCCATGCTCGTCGCTGGCCGAGGCCGCCGCGTCGGCCAGCCGCTCGAGCCAGACCTCGGGACGGCCGCGCGGACCGTGGTTATTGCCGAAGCCCCAGTCGAGCGAGTGAAAGCCCGCGGCGTCGAGGCCGGCGCGCAGCCGGGTCGTGCTCCACGGGCCTGCGCCCAGACCCGGGTAGACGATGACGGTGTGGCCGTCGCCCGCTTCCGAGCGCGCTGCCTGCAGGTGCGAACCCAGGAAGTCGACGAAGGCACGCGCGGGCTCGGAAAACAGCAGGGAGAGCGGCGGCGAAGAGTGCTGCGGAGAAGTGCGCGAAGAATGCATGTGGCGATGGCGTCGTGTTGGGTCCTTGCAGCATGGGGCCGCGCAGGCGCCCGCCCTGTAGGACGGCTCGCCTGAACGGCTATCAGACGGCTCCCGGAATTTCACGCTTCCGGAACCCGTTCCGCTTCGAGGCACCTCTACGATCTGCGCTGCAGGATGCCGGTCGGGTCGATCGCCGGGGCAGGCAAGCCGCATGCCGGCGCCGGCCGGCGATGCGCTCCTACAGCGCGACTGGCGATCTGCCTTCAGGGCCCGGGGCCGGTGCTCAATAAGCTGCCGGCTTCTCGCATGCCACCGCAGGAGCACATCATGGGCAAGTACGTTCTAGGCTGGTTTCTCGGCGTCCCCCTGGTCGTCCTGGTGGCGATCTATTTCCTGGCGCACTGAAGGGGGATGCGTGCCGCGCCCAGGCGACGCAGGGTGATCTGGGTCGTCGCGGCCGCAGTCGCCGCCGTCGTTGCTGTCGGCCTGCTGATCCTCAACCTCTCGAGCGGCGAGAAGAGGATCCAGCATCGCATCGAGCGGCTGTACGCGCTCGACGACCCGCGCTTCGCGCAGGAGCTGGGCGTGCTGCTCGGCCCGCCGTTGCTCGACGGCAATCGCTACAAGCTGCTGCGCAACGGTGACGAAATCTTTCCGCCCATGCTGACCGCCATCCGCGCGGCTCGGCGGACGATCACCTTCGAGACCTACATCTACTGGTCGGGAGACATCGGCAAGGAGTTCGCCGACGCGCTCACCGAACGGGCCCGCGCCGGCGTCAAGGTTCACGTCCTGCTCGACTGGGTGGGCAGCGCGAAGATGGACGAGGCCCTGGTCACCGAGATGATCCGTGCCGGGGTGGAAATCCGAAAGTTCCACCCGCCGCACTGGTCGCGGCTCGGCAAGCTGAACAACCGGACGCACCGCAAGCTGCTCGTCGTCGACGGCAGGCTCGGCTTCACGGGCGGCGTCGGCATCGCGCCGCAATGGACCGGCCATGGCCAGGACCCGGACCACTGGCGCGACAGCCACTTCGAGGTCGAGGGGCCGGTCGTGGCGCAGATGCAGGCGGTCTTCCTCGACAACTGGATCAAGGTCTCGGGTGAGGTGCTGCACGGCGAAGGCTATTTCCCGCTGCCGGCGGCGGCCGGCACGGGGCGGGCGCAGATCTTCAGCAGCTCGCCCACCGGCGGCAGCGAGAGCATGGCGCTGATGTACCTGATGGCAATCACTGCCTCGGCGCGCACGATCGATCTCTCGGCGGCCTACTTCGTGCCCGACGACCTGTCGATGCGCGCCCTGCTCGATGCGATGAAGCGCGGCGTGCGGCTGCGCATCGTCGTGCCCGGCGAGCACATCGACTCCGAGACCGTGCGCAGCGCGTCGCGCGCCCGGTGGGGCCCGCTGCTCGCCGCCGGAGCGACGATCGCCGAGTACCGGCCGACCATGTATCACTGCAAGGTCATGATCGTCGACGGCCTGCTGGTCTCGGTCGGCTCGACCAACTTCGACAACCGCTCGTTCCGTCTCAACGACGAGGCGACGCTCAATATCCTCGATCCCGGCTTCGCCGCCGAGCAGACCGGGGTTTTCGAGGCCGACCTCGCGAACTCCCGACCGGTGAGCTACGCCGAGTGGAGCGACCGGCCGCTCAAGGAGCGGCTCGGCGAACGACTGGCGTCGCTGATCGGGGCCCAGCTCTGACGCCTTCCGGCAGCAGGTTTCACGAAGCTTCGCTCCTCGCCGATGATGAAGCGCTTCACCGAAGTGGTCGAGGGCACGTTCGGCATCGTCCCCTGAGCCGGGAGGCGCGAAAACCCGGCTGCGCGGCGCCCTCATCTGTGCTGTGATGATTTCCGCGCGGCAGCCTCGCCGCGAGGAGACGAGCATGCGCTACCTTTCGTTCCTCCTGCCGCTGGTGGCGCTGGTCTCGGCGTGCGCAGTGGCGCCGCCGCCGGTGGTCGTCGAGCGGGCCGACCCGCTGCTCGCCGACCGGCTGTTCGGCGCGCCCGGCGAAACCATCACGACCGACGACGTGTTCGGGGTAAGCGACGAGATGAAGCGCTATCTCGCCGTCGACATCGCCGACCAGCTGCGCACCAAGGGCGCGCAGGCCGGCCTCATCGAAGCGCTCTACAAGCGCGGCCAGCTCAAGCTCGAGTACGACGCGGCGACCACCCGCAACGCGGCGCAGGCGTTCGCCGCGCGCTCGGGCAACTGCCTTTCGCTGGTCATCATGACCGCCGCCCTGGCGCGCGAGCTGAAGCTCCCGGTCAGCTACCAGAGCGCCTACCTGGAAGAAACCTGGAGCCGCAGCGGCAGCCTGCTGTTCGCCAGCGGCCACGTCAACATCACGGTCGGGCGGCGCATCATGGACGCCGGCACGTCGCGCGACCTGAGCCCGCTGACGATCGACTTCCTGCCGCCCGAAGACATCCGCCGGATGCGCGTGCGCGACATCGCCGAGCCGACCGTGCTCGCCATGTACGCCAACAACCGCGCCGCCGAATCGCTGGTGCACGGCCGCGTCGACGATGCCTACGCCTGGACCCGCGAGGCGCTGCGTCTCGACCCGTCGTTCATGGGGGCCTACAACACGCTCGGCGTCGTCTACCTGCGGCACGGCGACCTCGCGCTGGCCGAGCGGGTGTTCGACCACGTGCTCGCACACGAAGCGCGCAACACCCGCGCCCTCGCCAACCTGGCCGAGACCTACGAGCGGGGAGGCCGCGCCGCCGAGGCGGGCGTGGCGCGGATGCGGCTGGCGGCGATCGAGCCGTTCCCGCCCTTCCACTTCTTCAACCTCGGGCTCGAGGCGGCGAAGCAGCGCGACTGGCGCAAGGCGCGCGACTTCTTCGCCCGCGAGGTGGCGCGCGCCGACTACTACCATGAGTTCCACTTCTGGCTGGGCGTGGCCGACTTCCAGCTCGGCGACGTCGCCGAGGCACGCAAGCACCTGCAGCTGGCGATCGACAACAGCACGACGCGCGGCGAACACGACCTGTACGCCGCCAAGCTGGCCTGGCTGCAGTCGCGCCAGAAGCAGAGCGAGACCGGCCGCGCCACCGGCGGCTAGACCCGGCAGGCGAGCCGACCGGGAACCGACGATGGATGACGCAGGCTTCGCGGCGCGGCGCGAGGCGATGGTGACGGCGCAGATCGCCGGCCGCGGCATCCGCGACCCGGCCGTCCTGGCAGCGCTGCGCGCGGTCCCGCGCGAGGCCTTCGTCGCCGCGCCGCTCAACGAGTGCGCCTACGACGACACCCCCCTGCCGATCGAGGAAGGGCAGACGATCTCGCAGCCCTACATCGTCGCCCTGATGCTCGAGGCCGCGGCGCTCGGCCCGGGCGACCGCGTGCTCGAGGTGGGCGCCGGCTCCGGCTACGCCTGCGCGGTGGCGAGCCGGATCGCCGGCCGGGTCGACGCCGTCGAGCGCCATCCGGCACTGGCGGCGAGCGCGCGCGAGCGCCTGGCCCGGCTCGGTTACGCCAATGTCGCCATTCATTGCGCCGACGGCAGCGGCGGCTGGCCGGCCCGGGCACCGTTCAACGCGATCCTGGTCGCCGCCGGCGGGCCGCGCGTCCCGGCGACGCTGCGCGAGCAGCTCGCCCTCGGCGGCCGGCTGGTGATGCCGGTCGGCGCGACGCGCGGCGAGCAGCGGCTGATCAGGCTGACCCGCCGCGGCGAGCGAGACTATCGCGAGGACGATCTCGGCGGCGTCCTGTTCGTGCCGCTGATCGGCGCCCACGGCTGGGCGGCGGAGCCGGACGGCTAGCCAATAGTGGTCTGTGCTCCGGTCAACCGGCCTTGCGAAAGGTCAGGTTGATCCGGGTCGCGCCGAGCAACGGATGCTCGGCCGGCTCGAGCCGTTGCACGCCGTGGTAGCGAAGCCGGTCGGGGCCGCCCCAGACGACCACGTCGCCGTGCACGAGCGGCACCCGGGCCGCCTTGTCGCTGCGCGCGTGTCCGCCGAACAGGAAGGTCGCCGGCGCGCCGAGCGAGACCGAGACGATCGGCGCGTCGAAGCTCGCTTCGTCCTTGTCCTGGTGCGGGGTCAGGCGCGCGCCGGGCACATAGCGGTTGACCAGGCAGGCGTCGGGCACGAAGTGCGGATAGCCGGCCGCTTCGGCAGTCTTCCGCGCCAGCTCGGCGAAAGCGGCCGGCATGGCGGGCCACGGCTTGCCGCTCAGCGGATCCTCGGCGCAGTAGCGGTAGCCGCGTCGATCCGAGACCCAGCCGAGGGCGCCGCAATTGGTCATCGCCACCGACATGGCCAGGCCGCCAGGCATGACCCAGTGGCGAAACGGCGCCTCTGCCACCACGCCGTCGAGCGCTGACAGGAGTCGCGGCACGCGGGGCAAGGCGGCGCCGTGCAACACGAAGGCGCCGGGCCCGAGCCGCTCGACGCGCCCCGGCTCGGCCGCGGGCTCGGCGAAGAGCGGCAGGGTGCCGGCCTGCGGGACCGTGCGACGAGGATCAGCCATCCTGGAAGAATTGTCACGCCCGGCGGCGCCATCGCCAGCGCGCTTCACCTGCGGCCGGCGAGCGCCGACCCGGCCGGTGAGATTGGTAGAGTCCGAGCAGTCGTGCGGTGCGGGCCGGTGCAGCGACACCGCCGGCGCCGACGATGCGAGAGGACCCCCCGCACTTGGATCCAGTGGCCTTTCTCACCGACCCGGTCGTCGCACCGTTCGCCGGCGCGCTCGCCGTGCTGCTGCTGTTCTTCGTCGTCGAGCTGCTGCTCACGGTGCTGGCGGGCACCGGGCTCGCGCACCTGCTCGGCTCGCTCGCCGAGTCGCACTGGCTGCCGGAAGCGTCGCTCGTCAACTGGCTGCTGCTCAAGGAAACGCCGCTGATGATGGTGCTGATCGCGGCGATCGGCGGCTTCGG
>JBDTUG010000238.1:0-6278 GCA_040007855.1 Caldimonas sp. | reverse complement strand
CCCGTGTGAAAGTAGGACATCGTCAGGCTACTATTTGAGAAGGCCTCCGTCGTAATGATGGAGGCCTTTTTCTTTGGGACTTCGATAATGATGCCAGTGGGTATTCGAAAAGCACCGCCATGCTCGCCCGGCTTCAACAACTGATCGTCTTCGGATTGGTCGCGGCGATTGCCGGATGGACTGGGTATGTCCTCCACCTGGGTCACTCGGTCTGGGCTTTCGGGGGCGCCTTCGCGATCGCCGGTGGGTACGCCGTCGTTCTGGGCGTCGAGTTCTGCCTGCTGGAGAATTCATATGCGAAAGACGCTAAAAACCGGCCCAGCACACGCCAGCTGATCACGTCCTGGCGCGACGAAGTCCTGATCGCGCCGCGCGTCTTCCTGTGGCGCCAGCCGTTTCGCTCGCGCGCGATACCCGACCGGCCCGCGGCACCGGGCAAGCCGGGACGGCGCGCCATCGTCTTCGTCCACGGCTTCGTCTGCAACCGAGCCTTGTGGAATCCCTGGCTGACCTGGTGCATCGAGCACGACATCGCCTTCGTCGCCGTGAACCTCGAGCCGGTGTTCGGCTCGATCGACAACTACGTGAGCCCGATCGAACTGGCCGTCCGGCGCGTCGAGGCGGCGACCGGTTTGGCCCCGATCCTCGTCGCGCACAGCATGGGTGGCCTTGCCATCCGCGCCTGGCTGGCCAAGGTGGCCGACCCCGACCGCTTCCATCGGGTGATCACCGTCGCCAGCCCGCACGGCGGCACCCGGATGGCGCGCCATGGGCGAACTACCAATAGCCTGCAGATGCGCCCGCAGAGCGCGTGGCTGCAAGCGCTGGCCCGGGCCGAATCGACGCCGCTCCATGCCCGCTTCACTTGCTTCTGGAGCCATTGCGACAACATCGTCTTCCCGACGGCCGGGGCCACCTTGCCGGGTGCCGACAACCGCCACCTCGTGGCGACGCCGCACGTCGCGATGGCCTTTCACCCTGACGTGTTCGCCGAGGTTCTGCGCCTGATCGAAGCGGACCGGCCGCTGTGAACGGTCGGCCTAGATTTCCATCAGCAGACGGAGTGTCGCCTCGTGCGACAGGTTGAGGAACGAGGCGATGTCGCCGAGATCGTCGGGGATCGCCGGGTTGTCCCAGTCGCGTGCCGTGTGTCGCGCCAGACGTGTGGCCAGGGCGACGATGCGGGCACTCGTCTGGCCGGTGGCCTGAGCGTCGGCGGTCGATTCGACGAGCAACGTCGGCAAACGCCAGTGCTCGGCCAGGGCACGCTGCAGATCGGCCAGCTCGACATGGAGGATGGCCCGTTGCGCTGCGCTCGAGCGCAGCTCCGGATCGGTGGCCTGTGCCGCCTGCAGACGCGAGGCCAGCTGCGGCGCGTGGCACCAGAGCAGCATCTCGGAAAATTCGTGAAGCAGGGCCGCGGCGTGGATGACGGCCGCATTCGGGTCAGTCCGGTGCACGGCGAAGGCGAGCGCGAAGTTGGCGCCGCGGTGCGCCCGGCGCATGACCCGCTGCAGGCCGGCCAGCGCTTCCGGCCGATCGGCCAGAACGCCCTCGATCGTCGTCTGCGCGCCGAAGGCGCGAAAGAAGGGCGGGATCCCCATCATCACGAGCGCCGAGATCACCGTCTCGGCCGAAGTGACGACGCGGCGGCTGCGATGGCCCGACTCGTAGGCCAGCACCTTGAGCGTCATCAGCGGGTCGCCGGCGATCATTTCGCCAAGGCTGTTCGCGTCCACTCGATCTTCGTTGGCGCGAATCGCCTCGAGCGCATCGGCAGTGTCGCGCAGGACAGGGATCTCGGCCCCTGCGAACCAGCGCGTCCACCCCGCCAGGTCGGGCGGCGCCTGGACCGGGGGTGATTTGCGCGCGGGCAAGGAACTCGACATCGACGCCTCTTTGCTGGAGATTGCCTGAATATCGGCCCCTGCCCCTGCGGATTGAGCGGCGCGGCCAGGCAACTGCCCGTCAAAGGCTCAGGATCCGCCCTTCGTTGGCAGGAACCCTGCCTGCCAGCAGCTCGTCGTACGACGCCTCGACGGCCTGCCGCCCGTGTCCGGCCACCACCTGGAGCCACGGCCGGCCCGGATCGCGCACCCGGGTGATGAACGCCGTCCAGGCGTTCGCCAGCCGTTCCTGCATTCCCGCCATGCCCCAATCGGCGATCCGCTTCTTCCCCTGCGCCGGTGCGAAGAAGAGCACTGGGCGCGGTCCAGCGAGACCCTTGCCGCTGCCCAGCTCCTGCCAGTGCGAACCTCCCACCGAGCAACTGTAGGCGAGGCGGTCTCGCCAGTGATCGTGGATGGTGACGCGCAGGGCGGCGCTGCCGCTCATGTCGACGTAGACGACCGGCTCGTCCGGCGAGAGCCGCGTCACGTCGGCGTAGGCGACAACCTCGTCGTAGCAGCCGAGCTCGGTCGTGAACGACAGATTGGCGGGCGACGTGAGGCCGACGCTGCGGATCGCGCCGGCCGTGCCGCGCCGCGCCGCCAGGCAGAAGGCCAGCCCGTAGGCCGTCTTGCTGGAGGCGCTCGACAGCAGCACCTTGCGGGCGCCGAAGAAGGCGTTGTCGGCGAGAAAGTCGTCGATCAGGAAAGACGTCGTGAAGAGGGGCCGGAACAGGGCCAGCCACGTCTCGTCCGACCCCCGGTAGAGCGGATCGCTGCTGCAGCGCAGGTACCGGTTGTAGACGGCGTGCAGCTCGCGCCGATGCGGCGCCCCGTCGAGGAAGCCGCTGCTGTCGATCCGGTCGGGGTGCAGCACGACCTCGTCGGCCATCGGGAAGTAGCCGTAGAAGCGCTCTCCGGGCGAGACGCCGGCACAACGCGACTCGCTCACAGTCGCGAAGCCCCAGACCGGGATGCAGCCGGTCGCCGCGTCGCCGGTAGGAAAGAAGTCCCAGTAGTTCATGGCGTCGCCGAACGCGCCATAGGTGACGTTGTTCGCGGTCAGGGCGAAGCGGTCGATGCGAAGCCGCGCAGCGCCGTCGGCGAGTGGCGCGGACGGCGCTTCGAGCCAGCCGGTGCGGCGCAGGTCGGTGCGGCCGACGATGAAGGTCGCGGTCATATCATTTCCCTCTTCGATCAGGGTGGGCGAGCGATGCCAAGCGCGATGGTGACATTTCCCGGCGGCGAAGTCTGGCCTGCGCTCGGTCTCGGCACCTGGCGGATGGGCGAGTCGGGCGCGCGGCGGCGCGGCGAGGTCGCGGCCGTCCGGGCGGCGATCGAGATGGGCTACCGGGTGGTGGACACCGCCGAGATGTACGGCGAAGGCGGTGCCGAGCAAGTCGTCGGCAGCGCGCTGGCCGAATGCCTGCGCGCCGGCACGGTAGACCGCGACGAGCTCTTCATCGTCAGCAAGGTCTATCCGCACAACGCGAGCGCAGCCGGAACCGTGGCGGCGTGCGAGCGGAGCCGCAAGCGCCTCGGGCTGGACCGCATCGACGGCTACCTGCTCCATTGGCGCGGCACGGTACCGCTGGCCGAGACGGTCGCGGCATTCGAAGCGCTGCGCGCGCGCGGCGCGATCCGCCATTGGGGGGTGAGCAACTTCGACCTCGACGACATGGAGGAGCTGCTCGCCGTCGACGGCGGCAGGCACTGCGCCACCAACCAGATCTACTACTCGCTCAGCGCGCGCGGCCCGGCGTTTGCATTGCTGCCCTGGCACAGCGCCCGCGGCATCGTGACGATGGCGTATTCGCCGATCGATCAGGGCGCGCTGTCGCGCAACGCGGCGCTGCGCGCGATCGCCGAGCGGCGCTCGGTCACGCCGGCGCAGGTTGCCCTGGCCTGGCTGGCCGGGCAGCCTGGGGTGATGCCGATTCCGAAATCGGCCGATCCCGGCCGTCTCAAGGAAAACCTCGACTCGACCGCGCTGAGTCTCTTGCCCGAAGATCTCGCCGAGCTCGATCGCGCGTTTGCGCCGCCGCGGCGCAAGACGCCGCTTACCATGCGATGAGCGGCGCCCCGGGCTCTCATAGCCGGCTCACGCCGGACAGCCAGCCGACGAGTCGGCCGTCCACGTAGAGCGCACCTTCCGGCGCGCCCGCTTCGGCGTGGAACTCGAAGCGAGGGTCAGACACGGCGGGTGCCGGTTCGCGCGCCAGGCCGAGCGCCAGGCGGGCGAGCAAGGCGCTCGCGCTTTGCAGCAAGGCCGCGGCGAGGCGTCGCCCCGAGTCGGCCACCGGTGCGGGCTGGGGGCCCCACTGGATTTCTTTCGAGCTGGACATGATGGTCTTCCTGGTGCGAAGACAGCGTCGCCGTCTTCAGTTCATGGGATGTGCTTCATTTCGTTCAGTTGGCGCCGGAGCGAATGCATGGCGCGCTGGCGTTCGGTTCGACCGCTGTTCCGGTGCGTGCCGGCGCGCCGGAAGCGCGCGGCGACCGCCAGCGGGTTGCGGGGACGAGGCAGGTTGATTTCGATCTTCATAAGTCGGCTCCTTCGAATTGCGGACACAAAGCAAAACGGCCCGGTGCAGTGACGCGACCCGGGCCGTTGAACGCACGTCTCTTCGAGACGTTCAGCGTGGCTTCACCCGGGCGGCGCTCCTTGAGCACCCATGACAGTCATCGATGCAGCGGCCCAGCCTGCGTTGCGGCAGGTCGGGAGGGCGATCGATGCGGACATCAGCAGGGACATGGGTCTTGCGGCTTGGGTTGAGACGCGGGGTGTCGCCGGACGCAGAACGGTGCGGCTTGCGCAGATGATAAACGTGCGTTCATCGACCTGGCAAGCGGAAATTCCGCCTCCCGTCAACGACTCAGCGCTTTCGTTTCAGCGGCGCCACAGCCGCCGCGGCACGCGTCCACAGTTGCGAGTCTGCGCCCCAGCCTGCCGGTGCGGCGGGCGCGGCGGGTGTCGCGGGCGCTCCCTGAAGCGCCTCGCCCAGCAGATCGAGCAGGCGGGCCCGGGCCCGCTCGGGGTGGCGTCGGTAGTAGCTGAGGACCAGGCCGACGATGAAGCGCTCGTCGTCGTCGACCGGCGCATCGGCAGGGCCGGCGCGGCCTGCTGAGCCGTGCGTTTCGTCGAGCCAGCCGGCGGGCTTGTGGCAGCGCTGCTCGAACTGGCGCGCCAGCCGCTCGCCGATCTGGCGCGAGCGCGCCTTGATCTGGCTCCAGTAGCTCGGCTGGATCAGCAGCTGCTCGGCGAAGCGGCCGTCGAGGCCGCGCAGCGCGGCGGCGTCGGGAGACTTGACGCTGGCGCGGACGAACTCGTCGAACAACGCCATCGCGTTGTCGAAGCGGATCTGCGCGAGGTCACGCGGCTGGGTCGGCATGACGCCAATGATAAAGAATCTTTATCAGCGACAGACGGCCGACGGCCGAGCCCGCGACGCCGCCGCGGTCGCTACTGGAACGCCACCTCGGCGAAGCTGCGCAGCTTTCTGCTGTGCAGCTGGTCGACGCCCGCGTCGCGCAGCAGCTCGATCGCGCGGATGCCGATCCGCAGGTGCTGGTCGACCCGTTCGCGGTAGAAATGGTTGGCCATGCCGGGCAGCTTGATCTCGCCGTGCAGCGGCTTGTCGCTGACGCAGAGCAGGGTGCCGTAAGGCACGCGGAAGCGAAAGCCGTTGGCCGCGATCGTCGCGCTTTCCATGTCGAGGGCGATCGCCCGGCTCTGGCTGAAGCGGCGCTCGGGCGTGCTGAGCGCGTCGTGCGAAGGCAGCAGCTCCCAGTTCCGGTTGTCGGTGCTCGCCACCGTGCCGGTGCGCATGATGCGCTTCAGCTCGTAGCCCTTGAGCTGCGTCACCTGGGCGACCGCCTCCTCCAGCGCGACCTGCACTTCGGCCAGCGCCGGGATCGGCACCCAGAGCGGCAGGTCCTCGTCGAGCACGTGGTCCTCGCGGACGTAGCCGTGGGCCAGCACGTAGTCGCCGAGCTGCTGGGTGTTGCGCAGCCCCGCGCAGTGGCCGAGCATCACCCAGGCGTGCGGGCGCAGGACGGCGATGTGGTCGGTGATCGTCTTGGCGTTGGCCGGACCGACGCCGATGTTGACCATCGTGATGCCGCTGCCGTCTTCGCGCACCAGGTGGTAGGCCGGCATCTGCGGCAAGCGGGGCGGCGTCGCGCCGAGGTCGTCGCCGGGGCGCGCCGGCGCGCCGGCCGGTCGCTCGATCACGTTGCCGGGCTCGACGAAGGCGTCGTACTTCTGCGCATTCACGCCGCCGGCCATCGCATCGTGGCCGAGGCGGACGAACTCGTCGATGTAGAACTGGTAGTTGGTGAACAGGACGAAGTTCTGGAAGTGCTCGGGGTCGGTGCCGGTGTAGTGGCGCA
>JBDTUG010000237.1:0-6282 GCA_040007855.1 Caldimonas sp. | reverse complement strand
CGCCGTACATCGAGCGGGTCTGCACGACCAGGTCGTTGTCGGTCCAGTAGAAGGCGTCGGAGAGCAGCGTCTTGGCCCACGAGCCGATCGAGTCGCCCTGCAGGTCGCCGGCGATCACGCGCAGCTCGCCGGGGATGGCTTCGGCGGCGCCGTTCAGCCAGGCGACCACGGGGCTCTCGGGCGTCATCGCCTCCAGGCCGGGCAGCTCGGTCGGATCGGCGCGGCGCCGCGCCACCTCGTGCAGGAAGTCGACCAGCTGCGGCACGACCGGGATGTTGGCCAGCGTCAGGCACCAGGTGAGGATCGACAGATAGGCGTCGAGCCGCTTCGAGGCGAGCAGGGTGCCGCGCGCCGGGCAGGCGACGCGCACCACCCGCTCGACGCGCAGCCCCTTGGCCTGCGCCTCCTTCACGAGCGCGCGCAGGTCGCTGCGATGCTGTGCGTAGCGCGGCTCGGCGAAGCGGCCGAGCACGTCGTTGCCGAGCGGGCCGCCGGCGCAGGCGCGGGCCAGCACCTCGGCGACCAGGCCGCCGCGCGAATGGGTGAGCAGGTGCAGGCGGGCGCCGGCCGGCAGGGCCCGCACGAGGGTCAGCGCGTTGCCGATCGGGCTGACGCCGAGGGTCGGGTGGTCGAGCGCGTAGACGCGCCCGGCGTAACTCGCGAACAGCCCGCGCACCACCGCGTTGTGCTGGGTCCAGAGCTTGCCGAAGGTGGCCGAGGTGTCGCTGAAGGTGCCGTGCACGAGCACCAGCAGCGGCCCGCCGTCGACCGCCGCGGGCACCGATTCGAGCTTGCGGCCGCTGCCCTTGAGCGGCTCGAGCGCGTCGGCGTCGAGCCGGTAGACGCCGGCCTCGACCTTGCCGTCGACCTTCTTCGTGACCGCCGCTGCGACCAGCTTGTCGGCCGGGTCCTTGGCCAGGCCGGTCAGGACCTGGAAGCCGGTCAGCAGCGCCTGACCCATCCAGCCACGGGTCGCGCCGCGCGTCGCCTCGGCTTCGAGCCCGGGCCAGCCGAGCTGCGCCGGCACCAGCACCTCGTTCGACGCGGCATCCGGCGCCGCCGCGCCGCGCGTCGGTGCGGCCGCCTGCGCCTGCATCAGGTCGCGCGCGTCTTCCGGATGCAGGACCAGGGTCGGCCCGTTGGCGATCGCCAGCACGACCACGTCTTCGCCCGGCCGCGCCGTGACGCGGACCGGCTCGCCGCCGGCCCGGGTGGTGCCCACGCGCACCGCCGCTCTGACGCTGCCGCGCGTCCCGTCGCGGCCCGCCCCGACCGGCTCCGCCTGGCCGGGAATGACGAAGACGATCTCGTTGCTGCTGCTGGCCATGGCCTCTCCCCGGGGTGCCGCGCGACCGATCAGACCGTGAACGGCGACTGGGTCAGGAAGGTGCCGGCGCTGCCGAGCGTGAACAGGTTGGGCGACTGGGTGGCCGGCAGGCCCGCTCTGATCCGGGCGTGCAAGCTCGCGTAGTTGCCCTGGAAGGCGCCCTGGTTCCAGACCTTGAGCAGCTGTTCGGTGAAGGCGCCGTTGTGCTCGCCGTCCATCGAGGTCTGGTTGTCCTGGCAGCCCGAGATCAGGACCAGCGACGCCGCGAAGCTGCTGGCGATCGCCGACAGGCGCCCGCTCACGGCGAGCTGCGCCAGCGCGTTGTCGGGGTCGACGAGCGCCTTGCCGGCGGCGGCGCCGAGCTCGCGCTGCAGGCCGTCGTAGAAGGCCTGGTGCTCGCGGTAGGTCCGCATCGCGACCGCCGGCGGCATGTTCTTCGGCCGCTCGCTCGGGTTGGTCACCGGCGGCAGCATCGCCTCGCGCGTCACGGTGCCGCTGTGGCAGCTGTCTGAGAGGACGAGCACGCGCACGCCGGCCCTGAACTTGCCGAGCTCGGCATAGAGCTCGTCGTCGATCAGCTGGCCGTCGAACAGGCACCAGGTCTCGTCCTTCTTGTCGTCCTCGTCGCCGTTCACGTCGGGCACCTGGCCGCCATGGCCGGAATAGCTGAGGAAGAAGAAGTCGCCGCCGTGCAGCGCCTTGGCCGCCGCGCGGATTCCCGAGAGGAACGCCGCGCGGGTCGCCTTCCTGGTCAGCAGCACCGTCGGCTTGATGCCTTTCGATCTGGCCAGCGCCGCCATGTCGTTGGCGTCGAACTCGCAGGCCGCCAGCGGCCCTTCCCAGCCGCCGTAGGCCGCGCCGGAGACGGCGTTCAGACCCATGTGCAGCGACCATGCCTTCGCCTTGGCGGGCTTCTTCTTCTCGGCGGTCTTGTCAACGGAAGTCGGGGCCATGTCGGGTCTCCTGCAGGGATCGTTGTGTGGCCGGATTCTCGGCCGGCGCGGCCGAATCATCCGCGTCGCGGCGTTCCACCGCAAGGCAATGACGGCGAAGGAAGCGAGGCAATGGAGACAGGATGTTCACGCCGGCGCCGGCGCGAGCAGCCGGCCGAGCAGCTGATTGGCGTCGACCCGGCCGCGCGCCACGATCTCCAGCCACGCGAAGCGGCCGGCCGGCGCGCCCGCCGCCGCGGCATCGGCGCTGGCCCGGTCGGTCGCCGCGTCGGTGAGGACGACGACCCGGCCGACGTGCTCGGTGCGCGCCAGGGCGCCGAGCTCATGGCGGCAACCCTCGTTCCGGGCCTGGAAGCCGCGCAGGTCCATCAGCACGACGTCGCTGCGGCCGACCAGCGCTGCGAACGCGGCGCGCCAGGTCGAATCGCGGCAGTAGCACTCGTTGATGCGAAAACGCCCTTCGAGGTCGGGCGCGAAATCGAGCTCGGCGATGCGCGCCTCGAGGTCCGCCGGGCTCGAGACGAAGCGCTCGCCGAGGCGCCCGTCGAGAAAGGTCAGCACGTCTCCGGCGTCGAGGGTCTGGCTGATCAGGTCGGTGCCGGCGATCAGGACGGTGTTGCCAGTGAGGCGCCAGCGCTCGACGACCCGGTCGAACAGGGCGCTCACCGCGGCGTCGTGCTGGAAGACGCGCAGCACCAGCAGGGTCGGCGGCCGGGACAGCGCCGCATTCGAGCGGCGCAGCAAGGCGAAGCCGAGCGGGATCCAGAGCAGCGGCAGCAGCATTACCAGGGCGAGCGCGCCGCGCTGGGTCGCCGCGGCCAGCGCCACCCAGGTCAGCGAGATCGTCCAGACCGCGGCGAACTGCAGCGACAGCTCGGAAACGGTGCGATTCGCATAGGCACGGGCCAGCCGGCGGCCGAGCGCGCGCGCCGGCCACCAGGCGATCAACCAGGGCGCGAGGGCGAACAGGGCGAACACCGTCTCGACGCCGATCGCCGAGGCGAGCGGGCCGAGCCAGGGGGCGCGCCGCTCGACGAAGAAGCCGAGCAAGTCGACGCCTGCCGTCGAGGCCCACACCATGGCGACCGCGGGCGGCAGCAGCCAGGGTGCGACCGCCCGGGTCGCGCTGCCGAGGCAGAGAAAGGCCATCAGGAGCAGCGGCGGGCCGATCTCGAGGGCCAGGAACTGGACCAGCTCGAGCGGTCGCGGCTCGATCGAGCGCCACAGCATGAGCAGGAAGGCGGCGGCGCAGAACAGCGCGAACGCGGCGAACAGGCGGGTTCGCGACCAGCGCCAGACAATCGCCAGCGCCGGCAGCACCGGCCAGGTCGCGATCACCGCCCATAGCCCCAGGCGCTTGAGCGAGAACCCGTCGCCGCCGAGCGCGTCGACGAGCTGCATCGCCGCGCTGCTGGTGGCGATCACGATCGAGAGCAGGACGAGAAAGATCGTCAGGCGCCAACCGGCGCGCCGGTTGTCGGCCAGGGTCGGACCGGTGGCAGCACCTGGGGTGCGGGCCGTCGGCGCCGGTGCGGCCGGCAACGCGGCGGGCAACGCGGCCGACAAGAAGACCGGCGCAGCAGCGGCGACCGGCGCAGCGGCAGCGCCGATCGGTGCGCTCATCAGGGTACGGATCGCCGCGCGGTAGCGCAGCGCGATGATCCAGGCCCCCAGCGCGGCGAAGACGACCGCGCAGCTGAAGATGAAGACGAGCTTGCCGGTCGAGTAGCCCACCGCGCAGCCCGTGCCGTGCGGCTCAGTGCCGCTCGACGATCACCGCCACCAGACCGATCGCGTCGCGGACCCGGGCCGCCGCGCTCAGCGCCTCGTCGCGGTTCGGGTACGGACCGGCCTGGACGCGGTACAGGGTGGCGTCGCCGATGGTGGCGAGAAAGGGCGCGAGCCACTCGACCTCGGCGCCGACCCGGCGCTGGAAGCTCTCGGCACCACTCGACTCGCGGAAAGCGCCGAGCTGGACCCAGAAGCCGCGTGCCGCCGGGGTGGCGGCCGGCGCAGCGGCGGCAAGCGCCGGCGCGAGCGATGCACCAGCGGCAGCCGCGACGGGCAGGGCGAGGCTTGCTGCGGCGACGTCCGGCGCCGGCCCGGCCGTTGGGGCGGGCGGCGCTTCGGCGATCTCCACTGGCGCAGCGGCCACCGCGATCAGCTCGGGCCCGGTGCCGCTCGCCGCCTCGCCCGCCGGCGTGCGCTTGGCGCGCGACGCGGCCGCGGCCAGCCGCGTGTCGGCGCTGCGCCGCTTCCAGTTGCCGGCCCGGATCTCGTCGAAGGTCAGCCGGTCGAGCTCGACCGGGGCGACGCCGCGCAGCAGGTCGAGCTTCAGGGCCGCGGCATAGCTCAGGTCGACGATCCGGCCGGCATGGAACGGGCCGCGGTCGTTGACGCGAACGATTACCTCGCGGCCGTTCGCCGGGTTGCGGATCCGCGCGTAGCTCGGGATCGGCAGGGTGGGATGCGCCGCCGTCATCGCGTACATGTCGTAGGTCTCGC
Source organism: Caldimonas sp. (assembly GCA_040007855.1). Taxonomy (GTDB): domain Bacteria; phylum Pseudomonadota; class Gammaproteobacteria; order Burkholderiales; family Burkholderiaceae_C; genus Schlegelella_A. Next base: position 1,497 of record JBDTUG010000237.1, on the reverse strand, counting down.
CGCTCGCGGTGCGCCGGCCGTGAAACTTGCGGCCATACCAGGAGGCCAGGCCGCGCTCGGAAACAGGCTGGTCGCGGGTGATCGGCACGTATTCGCGGCCGAGCGCCTGGTAAGGCTTGTTGGCGCCGCCCGGGCGCACCGGTTCGACGCGCGGCTCGGCGTCGGGCAGGCCGGCCAGGTCGGGCGGCGGGTTGGCGCCCGGCCCGTCGCCGTCGGCCGGCCAGGACCTGGCTGCCGCGGGGCGCGCCGGCTTCGGTGCCGAGCCGCAGCCGGCGAGCAGAAGGGCCACCGCAAGCGCGGCGAGCAGGCCGCGCGGGAGCGACAACACGCCGGAGGCCCGCATGCGGCGCACCTTAACCGATGCGCTCGCCTCGCGACAAGCGGCGCCGCCTATAGGCAGTCGACGCTGCGGAACTCGACGCGCCGGTCGAGGGCGTCACGCAGGTCGTCGGTGCCGAGGCCGACCAGGGTCTCGCGCGAGCCCTTGCCCTCGCTCGCGACCAGCGTCGCCAGCTTGCGGTTCTGCCGCTCGAGCCTCTGCTTGATGACGGCGGCGCGGCGCTGCGAGAGCAGCTCGTTGGCCGCCGCATCGCCGGTCCGGCTGGTGTGGCCGATCACCTTCATGCAGGTTGCGCGCGCGCCCACCTGCACCGCCACCTCGCGCAGCCAGACCGCGTACTGCGCCTGCAGGTCGGCCGACTGCAGCAGCGTCGTCGCGCCGGGATTGAAGAAGATCTTGATCGGCAGCTTCTTCGCGTCGAGGCCGACCCCGACGATCCTGCCGAAGGTCTCGGCCGCTTCCTTCTTCTTGCCGGTGCGCCAGCTCGCCAGGTAGAGGCCGTTCAGCACGCGCAGGTCACCCGGGTCAGCGAACGGCTGCGCTTCGCGGAACAGCCGGTAGGCGTCGTTCGGCTTGTTCTCGGCGAACGCCGCCTGCGCTTCGTTGATGAGCGCCGCGGCGGGCAGTCGCAGCAGGTAGCCCGGATCGATCGAGTCGCCGGGAAAGCTGCCCTGGCAGGACTTGATGTAGGCCAGCGCGGTCGGGTCGAGCGCCCAGGTCGGGCTGTCGCGATAGAACGCGGTCGGCCGGGCGTCGACGCTGGCGACCGTCGCCCGGTCTACCCGCTTGGCGATCAGCTTGCCGGTACGCAGGTCGATCAGCACCAGGCAGACGCGGAACGCGTCGGCGTTCTCGTCCTTGGCATTCCTGGTGTTGATCGCGGTCAGCGTGCCGATCAGGAGGAGCGGCCGGTTCGACAGGCTGGCGCGGGTCAGCTGGCGGACGTTCCACTGCGGCACGCGGGCCTTGATCAGCGCCGTCAGCTGCTGGCCCATCTGGACCGTGCCGCTGGTCTGCTGGCCGGTGCTGGCGTCGATCAGCGGGTCGATGATGAGTTCGCGCGGGCCGCCGCCGACGGCCGCCTGGGCGTCCTGCAGCAAGCGCTCGCCGGCGCGGGTCACCACGTCGGCGAAGGGCGCGGGCAGGGGCGGCGGCGC
>JBDTUG010000236.1:0-6300 GCA_040007855.1 Caldimonas sp. | reverse complement strand
CGCGGCCCTTGGTGTCGAGCGGGCCGATGCCGCCGCAGAACACCGGGAAGCGCATTTCGCGGATTTGCCTTACGTCGCGCACCAGGCCGTCGGTCACGCAGCCGGCGGCGCCTCGCGCCACGCTGGCGGTGGAGAGCAGCTCGCCCCAGGGGGCGATGCGCTCGGTCGGTCCGTCGCAGGCGAGGACGACGATCTCGTCGGGCGCGAGGTCGTCGACGAGCGCGATCTCGACCTCGTAGGGGTTCTCGCCCTTCGCCGGCGGCGCGTACACCGGCATGTACAGGCCCGTGCGGGCGCGGCCGACAAGCTGCAGCGTCTCGTCGAGCGGGCGCATGAAGGGCTTCATCGCCTGCTGCATCAGGCCGAGGCTGTCGAGCGTGTCGGAAAGCACCGCGGCGTTCAGCGGCTGGAGGGTCTTCGGGTTCAGCGGCATGGTGAGTCTCGGTGGCCGGACGGGCCGGCGGGCGCCGCAAAGCATACCGGTCCGATACGGCTCAGGCGATGCCTTAACGCCGTGCGAATCTGCACCGCTGACGAATGCGGCCGAACTCTTTGACCAATGCCTGATGGATCGTCCCCGGTGGCGTCTGATCGATGTGGGTCAGCCATGTGGCGGCCTCGTCGCGTCGACCCATCACCCGGCGCGGGACGCGGCACTAACGCCTTGCTAACGCCGAATCCGTACAAAGGCAGTCAGGCGGGCCGATGCAGGTCCGGATTCGAGGGACGGCAATGACGACCAGCTTGATTCGCGCGGTGGTGATGGTGGGGCTCGTGGTCTGGATTGCGGGCTGTGGGGGAGGGGGCGACGATCCGGCGGCAAGCCCGGGTGTCGAGACCATTGGCGCGGCGGGCGGGACAGCGCTTGGCGGGGACGGCGCACAAGTCGTCTTTCCCAAGGACGCGCTGCGCGGTGAAACGACCGTGCGCATCGCAAAGGATTCAACTGGCGCACCACCGTTACCGGCCGGCGCGGCGCCTGCGGGCGCTGTGTACATGATCACGCCGCATGGCGAGACCTTCGCCGTGCATGCCGAGGTGTCAATCCCCGTCGAGGTCACCGACATCGCAGACAACCAGCAACTGCTCCTCGTCACCGCCGAGCCCGGAGACACGCAGTGGCGCGTGCTCTCGGGCGCGACCTACGGCAACGGTGTGCTGCGTGCGCCGGTGATGCACTTCTCGTTCTTCCAGGCGATCGTTCTGACCAACCTGTCGATGCCGTCGCTGACGACCATCTTCGGACGCAGTATCGGGATGTCCAACAACGTCGGCGGCGCCGGGATCGGCCGCATCTCGCCCGACTTCGAGTTCAATCAGAACTCCTGGCTTCAGTACTCCAATGCCTATCTGCAAGCCAGGCTCACCTTCCCGTTGCCGCCTCTGTCGGTCAGGTCCGGACTGCCAAGCGGACCACCGCCACGGACGTGCCTGCCCACCTCCCTCGGTCACACGGGCGCGGCCTGGCGCTTCTTGCGCAACAACACGCAGATTGCACCCGATGTCGTTCATTTCCCTATCGTTCAAGGAGCAGAGAGCAGCTATCCCCGCTTCGAGAATGAAATCTCCTCCGGCGGCTTGAACAACCTGTATTCCGCCAACGCGGTGCCGGGTTTCGGCGCCGTGCTTGTGTATGGCCAGGACGCCCCGCGTCGCGGTGCCTTCGCGCCCGCCGGATCGACCGATGTCTGGGCCCTGCCGCCGGCGGGCAACAGCGTCGACAACGACCTGTTGATGTGGTCCGGCTTCCTGCTCTTCGATGGCGAGAAGCACAACGGGCGGATGCGGATCGAAACGACAATCGCCACTGACTGCAACCTGCTGATCGAAGCCGTGCCGATCTCGTTTCAGCTCAACCTGGCGAGCCGCATTCCCGCCTGGCAACCCTATACCGGCGTGCAGGCGCTGGACTCCACCGTCTACGTGCCCAACGGATTGACCGCCGTGCTGCCGTTCGCGGCAGAGGTCAACGGCGCCACGCTGTCGATCGCCTGGGAGTTTTCGCACGACGCCGTGAACTGGGAGAAGCTCCCCGTGCCGCCGCAATACATCCGGGATGACGGCCCTTCCGACTTTTTTCGGGATCGTTTCCCCCAGGGTCACAACTACTCGATCGTCATACCGAACGTGCAGATCACCCAGGCAGGGTGGTACCGAGCCTGGGCCTGCTCCACGCCGATCGCCGCGGACCCACCCGCCGCGGCCTTGCCGTCGCTTTGCGTGAGCAAGGCGCCGATCCGGCTCGTCGTCCTCACCGAGAGGCCGACCGTGACCGCGCAACCCGCCCCGCAGATCGTGCAGGTTGGCCAGACCGCGAGCTTCACGGTCGGCTTCACGGTCGGCTTCGACAGCGACCTCTTCGGCGGCATCAACCAACTCATGGACTACCGCATCAAATGGCAAAAGCGGGGTCTGGTCGAGGCGGCCTTCGGCCTCGGCACTTGGACCGACATCGATGGCGCGGACTACAGGACCTACACAACGCCACCCACCACGGTGAATGACACCGCGACTCTGTACCGTGCCGTGGCCACCTCAGTGCTGGGCAGCACGGCGAGCGATGCGGCGCTGCTCACGGTGGTCGAACAGCTTGCCCCACCGGTCGTGCAATCCCAGCCCGGCAATCTGAACGTGAGCCTCGGTGGCAACGCCGTTTTCGCCGCCACGGTCTCGGGTACCGCGCCGCTGAGCTACCAATGGCGGCGCAATGGTTCCAACCTGATCGGTGCCAACGCGGCGATCCTGACGCTTGCAAACGTCAGCGGACTGGACGCTGGTAGCTACGATCTCATGGTCACCAATCGCGCCGGCAGCGTGACCAGCGAGGCGGCCGTGCTGGTGGTCACCCAGGGTGTGCCCGTGCCGCTTGCGCCGACGATCGCGGCGTCGCCCGCCTCGATCACTGTGGCCGAAGGCAACGCAGCCAACTTCGCCGTATCGGTCAATGGCACCGGTCCGTATACCTACCTGTGGATGAAGAACGGCGTGCCGGCGCCGATTCCGGGAGGCGACCTGCCGAGCTTCGGCATCGCGGCGGTTTCAACGACAGATGCAGGGACCTATTCGGTCAGGGTGACCAACAGCATCGGCACGGTCGTCAGCGCGGCGGCGACGTTGACCGTGAGTGCGGGCACCGCTACGCCTGTCGTTCCGACAATCAGCACCCAACCCGCGACGTTGGTCGTGCTGCCCGGCTCGGCAGCCACCCTGGCGATTGCAGCCAGCGGCAGCGGGCCGCTCTTCTACCAATGGTCTCGAAACGGCGCGCCGGTCAACGGCGCGACCGGCGCGGTGCTGCACCTGAGCAGCGTCAGCTCGCTCGATGCCGGCACCTACACCGTCGCCGTCAGCAACGGCGCGGGCAGCGTGGGTTCTAGCGCAGCGCAACTGATTCTGGTCGGCACGCCGGGCATCGCCGCACAACCGACCCCTGCAAGCGCCGTCGAGGGCGGTGCGGTGACGTTCACCGTCGCCGCCACGGGCGACGCACTGCGCTATCAGTGGACGCGCAACCAGATCGCCATTGTTGGCGCGACGTTGGCGAGCTACACCGCGCCCGGGCTCACGCTGGCCGACAGCGGCGCTGTCTACGGCGTGATCGTCTACAACGGGGCCGGCCTGGTGTTCAGCCAGAACGCGGTGTTGAGCGTGACGCCTGCGCCCGTGTCGATCGGCGGTAGCGTCAGCGGCCTCACCGGCGCCGGCCTGGTGTTGCAGAACAATGCCGGCGACAACCTGGCCGTCGCTGCCAGCGGCCCGTTCAGCTTCACCCCTGGCGTGGCCCCCGGCTCGGCGTACGCCGTGACCGTGCTCAGCCAGCCTTCCGGGCAGAGCTGCGCGGTGCAGAACGGCAGCGGCACGGCCAGCGCGGCGGTCAGCAACGTCGTCGTCAGCTGCGGCGCGTCGGGGTCGCTGGCGCTGGTGACCAACTACCTCGGCAACAGCCTGTCGATCCTGCGTGCCGACGCCACCACGGGTGCGCTTACCTTGCTGGGCAGCGTGGCGACGGGTGCGAACCCGTACGCGGTCGCGGTCTCGCCCAACGGGCTCTACGCATACGTCGGCAACCTCATCGGCGGGTCGATCTCGGCCTACGCCATCGACCGCGCGAGCGGCAGCCTGGCACCGATACCTTCGGGCTCGCGGGTCTCGAACAACCCGTACGGCATCGCCGTCGATCCGCTCGGGCGCTTCCTGTGGGTGGCCAACTACGGCTTCAACACCGTGTCGGCCTTTGCCATCGGCCCCACCGGCGCACTGGCAGCGGTGGGCGCGCCGCTGGCGACGGGCAGCTTGCCGCGCGCCGTCGCGGTCCACCCGAACGGCAACTTCGTCTACGTCGCCGGCGAAGCCTCGCACTCGATCACGGTCTACGCCGTCGACGCCGGCACCGGCGCCTTGACGCTGCGCCCCGGCACCGTGCCCAATTCCGTCCTATCGCCGAACGCGATGGTGATGCACCCCAACGGCAGCCTGGCCTACGTGGCCGACGGCGGCTCCGGGGCGGTGGCGGGCTTCAACGTCAACGCCAGCACCGGCGTACTGAGCGTCAAGGGCTACACCAACACAGGTTCGGGAACGAACGCGGTGGCCATCCATCCGAGCGGACAGTTTCTCTACGTCACCACCAGCAGCGGCGTGATGCTGTTCGCCATCAGCGCCACCGGCAGCCTGTCGGTCGTTGGTGCGGCGACACCCGCGGGCGCCGTTCCCCAGGGGCTGGCGCTCGACGCCGCGGGAACGCATCTGTACGTGACGGACCTGGTCGGCGGCACGGTGTCGGCCTTCTCTGTCGACGCGAGCACCGGTGCACTGAGTCCGCTGGCTGCAGCGCTGGCCACCGGCAACCAGCCGAGCGGCATTGCAATCTCGCCCTGATGCGCGTCGCAGCTCGCGGCGCGCCACGGTTAGGATCGTCGCGACCCGCGCCGCCATGCCTCTGCACCTTGCCCATTCGCCCAGTTATGTCGGCGCCGACGGCAGCGCCTGCGCACTGGCGGCGCGCGACGCCGCCTTGCTGGCCTGGCTGGCGCTGGAGGGTCCGACGTCGCGGGCCCGGCTGGCCACCTTGCTCTGGCCCGACAGCGAGCCCGAGACGGCGCGCAACTCGCTGCGCCAGCGCCTGTTCAAGCTCAGGAAGCAGCTCGGCGTGACCCTGGTCAGCGGCAGCACGACGCTGGCCCTGGCCGCCGGCGTGACCCACGACCTCGACGATTCGGACAGCGTGCTCGCTGGTGCGGCGCCTGACTTCGGCGCCGAGATGCTGGTCTGGCTGGCGCAGCAGCGTGAGCGTCGCACGCGTCGGACGCGCGTCGCCCTGGTCGAGATGGCCGAGAGGGCCGAGCGCACGCAAGACTATGCCGACGCGTTGAACCACGCGCAGGAGTTGCTGACGGTCGAGCCGACCTCCGAAGCGGCGCATCGCCGCGTGATTCGCCTGCACTATCTGCACGGCGACCGCACCACCGCGCTGCTCGCCTTCGACCGCTGCGAACAGGTGCTGAAGGACGAGGTCGGCGCCGCACCGTCGGCCGAGACGCTGGCGCTGCTGGCAACGATCAGCGCGGCGCAGTCGCACGACCTGCCCGCGGTGGCGCGGGCCGTGCCTGCCAGCGTGCTGCTGCCGCCGCGCCTGATCGGCCGCGACGGCGAGCTCGCGGCCCTGCACCAGGGCTGGCACGCCGGCCAGGTGGTGGCGTTGATCGGCGAGGCGGGCCTGGGCAAGACGCGATTGCTGCAGGCCTTTGTCGAGCCGCAGCCCGGTGTGGTGCGCGGGGCCGGTCGGCCGGGCGACGCTGGCGTGCCGTTCGCGACGCTGGCCCGGTTGCTGCGCGCAGTGATGGCGCGTCGCACGGTTTCGGGCGAGCTTGAAGGTCAGCTGCCCGCCCGCACGCGAACCGAGATCGCCCGGGTGCTGCCCGAATTCGATTCGCTCGCCATTCGCAACACCGGCGAAGGGCAGCGACTGGTGATGCAGCGCGCCTTGCGCACGCTGCTCGCCGCACAGACCGACCTGACCGGGCTGGTGGTCGACGACCTGCACTTCGCCGACGAGGCCAGCCTGGAGATGCTGCGCTCGCTGATCGACGAGGACAGCGACCCGGAGCATGCTGCAGCCCGGCCGTTGCGCTGGGTGCTGGCCTACCGTCCTGCGGAGGCCGGCTCACCGGTGCAGGCGCTGCACGATGCGCTGGTCGAGCAGGCGCGGCTGGCGCCTATCGCCCTGGCGCCGCTGGACATTGCCGCGCTCGAGGCGCTGGTCGATTCGCTGGCACTGCCCGAAGTCGACGGCCGGGCATT
>JBDTUG010000235.1:0-6308 GCA_040007855.1 Caldimonas sp. | reverse complement strand
TCTGCTGCTTCACCGGCGTCACGATGGGCCTGCTGGCCCTGCCGTTTTACCTGCAGCACGGCCTCGCCCAAGGGACCCTGACGACCGGGCTTTACATGACGCCCTGGCCCCTGACGGTGGCCTTCTCGGCACCCGCGGCGGGCCGCCTTGCTGATCGTGTGTCGACGGCAACGCTTTGCGCGGTAGGTGGTGCGTGTCTGGCGGTCGGTTTGGCGGCCGCCTCGCTCTGGCCTCTGAACGGCGACCCGTCGCCGCTGGTTCCGATCACGATCCTGTGCGGCCTCGGCTTCGGCCTGTTCCAGGTGCCCAACAATCGCAACATGTTCCTGTCGGCCCCTCTCGAAAGAAGCGGCGCAGCAGGCGGCTTGCAAGGAACCGCCCGGTTGACCGGGCAGACGGCGGGGGGCGTGATCATGAGCTTGCTCTTCGGCCTCGCCTCCACCGAAGCCGCTCCTCGGGTGGGGCTCGCGATCGCGGCGGTGCTGACGCTGGCGGCAGGCATCATCAGCGTGCTTCGACTGAAAGCGATCCCGGCGAGCTCGGCAGGTGTCTGAGCGCCTGTCTTCGCTGCGACGACATCCGCTCGCGCGCATGCTCTGCGCGTCGCTCGCGATGTTTCTGGCTCTTGCGATCAGCTTCGCAGCGACGGAGGCCCTGCTGCCAAGGCACGCGTCGGCAAACTGGCCCAATGCGGTCGCGGCGCTCGCCTGTGCGCTCGGTTACGGCGCATATTCGCGATGTCTGGAGCACCGTCGAGTGACGGAGCTGGGCGGCCACCGTGCCGTTGCGGAATCGGTGCGCGGACTCGGGCTTGGCGGCCTGTTGGCACTGTTCACGCTCGCCCCGCTCTGGGGTCTTGGCGTCTACCGCATCGAGGGCTGGGGCGATGGCACGCAGCTCATTGCACAGGCGCCAGAGATGCTCCTCGTTGCGGTGATGGAGGAGTTGCTGATCCGCGGCGTGATCTTCCGGATCGCCGAGCAGGCGTGGGGTAGCCGGTGGGCGTTCCTGCTGTCGACTGCCCTTTTCGTTGCCGCGCATCTGCCCGGCGAGATCAGCTGGATCGGTGTGCTTGTCACCGCCGCGGCGTCCATCGCCTTCAGCGCCGCTTACCAGCTCACCGGGCGCTTGTGGCTGCCGATGGGAATGCACTTCGCCTGGAACTATCTTTTCTCGGCGGTGCTTTCATTGCCGGTGTCGGGTCATGAGGCGAAGGGCTGGGTGCGCGGCTCTCTGTACGGCCCCGAGTGGCTTACCGGCGGGGCTTACGGGATCGAGGCCTCCGCCATGGCCCTGCTGGTGTGGGTGACGGCGGGAATTCTGTTGCTGCGCCTTGGTCACCCGTCTATGCTGGCGCAGGCACTTCGAACGCAGCCGCGAAGCCAGCGGTGAGCGGTATCGCCATCCAGGCGCGGATGCCACAGCATCGAGACAGTGAACTCAGGCAGCGTCAGCGGAATGGCGAAGCTTTGCATACCCGCGAACAGGACTCCCGTGTGCCGCTCGTGAACGCAGGCGACCAGATCGCCTGCGCGAACGAGTGCGAGCGCGGCCGAGAAGCCGCCGACGATGGTCGTGATGCGTCGTTGCAGGCCAAGACCTGCGAGGGCCTCGTCGATCGGACCCTTGTCGTCATCTCGGCGCGAGACGTGGACGTGCGTTGCAGCTGCGAAGCGCGAGGGTGTCATCTTCCCCCTGGCGAGCGGGTGCCCCTTCCGTACGACCGCGACATAGCGGTCCCGGAACAGCGCCTGCGCGCGCACCTCCGGGCTGATCGCCTGGTCGACTACGCCGGTTTCGAGGTCGACGGTTCCGTCGCGCAAAGGCCCGCTGTCCTTGTCGAGCTTGTGCAAGAAGTGCAGGCGAACACCGGGCGCCTCCTTGGCAATTCCGCCCAGAAGCCTGGCGCCGAAGTTCTCGACGAAGCCTTCGCTGGCGCGCACCGTGAAGGTTCGCTCGAGCTGGTCGAGGCGGAGCTCACCCGCCGGTCGCAGCACCGCCTCTGCGTCATGAACCAGCCGGCTGATCGATTCGCGGAGCTCGAGCGCTCGCGGCGATGCCACGAGACCGCGACCAGCGCGCACCAGCAACGGATCGCCCGTCGCCTCGCGCAGTCGAGCCAAGGCACGGCTCATCGCAGAAGGGCTGAGGTGCAGGCGTCGCGCAGCGCGTGCGACATTGCCTTCGGCGAGCAACACGTCGAACGTGTAGAGCAGATTGAGATCGGGTTTGGACAAAGTGTTCCTCCAAGCGTGCGCAGCGTAGCGCGGTCTGGAAACTCACCGGTTCGGCCAGCTCGTTCAATCAGCCTGCTGCCGGCGGCCGGACCTGCGTCGACATAGTGGGCGCGCAGCCCTACGAAGCTTGGCAGTGCCGTCGTGTAGCGCGGTACGAACGGATACCCCGGCAGGTGGACGAATCGTTCCTCGGGCGTCCGCAGAACGCCGGGAAGAGGGGTGCGGGCGAATCGTCTTTCATCCGCGTTCCTTCGACGATTGTCGATTCAAGTATTTCGACAGCCGCGTCGGCGTACCGTGGCCGCATCCTGGTCGTCCAACACCGAGCGCGTCGCTCACGCGCCAGCGGCAGCACGCGGTGCTTCGCTGCTGGCCGGAGGATCCCCGACGCTGCGCTTTGGCGCAATCCCGGCGATCTCTGCGGCCCCGTAGACTCCCGCCATACTTGCGCACCGCCCCGTGCCGGTGACTCGTTACCGCACTTTCGCGCAAGCGATCCCGGACTCCCTTTGGACACGATCGTCCATCTCCTCGTTGCACACGGCCTGGCCGTGGTGTTCGTGAACGTGCTGGCAGCGCAGCTCGGCCTGCCGCTGCCGATGGTGCCCGTCCTCGTCGTCATGGGCGCTCGCAGCATGACCGGCGAAGTCGCGGTCGAAGCCATGTTCGCCGTCGCTGTCGGCGCCTGCCTGACCGCGGACCTCCTCTGGTACGCGGCCGGCCAGCGCTACGGCGGCCGCGTTCTGCGCACCGTCTGTCGGCTCTCGATGTCGCCTGACTCCTGCGTGCGCCAGACCCGCTCGCTCTTCGCTCGCTGGGGCGTGTGGACACTGGTGGTGGCGAAGTTCATCCCCGGCCTCGGCCCGATCTCGACGGCGTTGTCGGGACAGGCGCGGGTGGCGCTGCCGGTGTTCGTGCTGCTCGACGGGCTCGGGGCCGGCCTGTTCGTGGGCGTAGCTATCGGGCTCGGTCGTGCCTTTCATTCGGCCGTCGACAGCCTGCTCGGCACGGTGGCCGGCTTCGAGGAAGTCGGGCTTGCCGTCATCGTGGGCGCTCTGCTTCTTTTCGTGGCGTTTCGCATCGCGCAAAGGCACTGGCTGATCCGCGCCCTGCGCATGACGCGCATCTCGGTGGCGGAGCTCGAGCGACTGCGCCAGAGCGACACCCCGCACGCGATCTACGACGTACGGGCATCGGACAGCCGGGAGCGCGACGGGACGATTCCCGGCGCCCTGCCCTGGTCGGTAGACGCCAAGGAGCTGCCTCCCGCCGCGGCCGCACTTGACGTCGAGGTCATCGTCTATTGCGACTGCCCGAACGACTACTCGGCCGCCAAGGTGGCCTACCGGCTGCGTCAGGCCGGCTTTACCAATGTTCGCCCGCTGGTCGGCGGCATCGACGCTTGGATTGCGGCGGGGCTACCGGTCGAGCGACCGGACGCTGCATGAGCGATACCGAAAAGGACTCCCAGCCCCAGCCAGAGCTGCCACTTCTGCGGAGTCGCAATCGACATGCAAGCCCCAGCATAAGCAGAGCGCGGAAATGGCCACCACCGGCATCATAGGCAGGCGCCCAGCGGCGCGGAATGCTCAAAAAGAGACCGCTCCTTTTGATCCCCCAATGCGCTTTTGCCCCACGCTGAGATCTGTCCAGCAACGATTGCACCTCGCCTGCGCTCTGTGCCAGCCAGAAGCAGCCCTCATGGAACATCCGGCGCAATGGATCTGCGGTCAAGCTTGCGAAGGGTGAACGGCGCGCAGTAGCCGCGGTGCAAGTGAAACGCCAAATAGCCGCCAGCTGCTAACCTCAGCTTATGGCCCAGAACTGACATCAGGGCTGCGCGCCTGGGGCCGGGAATGGCGAGCGCAGCCACTCGATTGTTGGGCTGCCGAAAGCGTCAACGGAGTGATCAGCTGCAGGCCCGCACCGTCCTCGAGCGCGCTATTCGGCTAGCTTACAAGCCCGGTCACTGCAGCATCAGACATCACCAAACAAAAACGGGTTACAGCAGACCTGCTGTAACCCGTTGATTTTATTGGCGGAGTGGACGGGGCTCGAATGATTCCTCGCAGCCGTCGAAGACACGTGGTTTGTGACCTTTGCTTCGCAGCGAGTACCCTCAGTTCTACCCCCACAAATCTGGCTGGAGGTCACCTGAACATCTAAGACCATCTCATGCGGTGGCAAAGGCGTGCTAGAGCAGAAAAGACGAGGTGATCGACGCCGGCTCGGGCGACAGATCGACGTTTCATGCGACACGACGACGAAACTTTGGTGCTCGAGTTCTCTGGTGAATGAGCATCGGGGGCGGAGCGCAGCTAATTTGCTGTCAGACGTCGAAGAAGACCGTCTCGCCCTCGCCCTGCAGACGGATGTCGAAGCGGTAGACGACAGCGCCGGCGGCGCCGCGCTGATCGAGTCGCTCGGCGACGAGCGTCTTCCGGCGCTCTTCCCACTCGATCAGGTTGAGCACCGCGTCCTCGGCGTTGGCCTCGGCCTCGTCGCTGAAGTAGATGCGCGTGTTGAGGCCGATGTTGATGCCGCGGGCGACGATCCAGGCATTGATGTGCGGTGCCATGACGCGCCCGTTGCGCCCTTCGACGCGACCGGGCTTGATGGTGTCGAAGGCGTAGACGCCGGTCTGGAAATCGGTGCAGGCACGGCCCCAGCCGCGAAAGTGCGGATCGATTGACTTGCCCGGTTGGCGGCCGCCCGGATGCGCGTACTTGCCGGCGGCGTTGGCGTGCCAGATCTCGATGAGCACGTCCTTCAGCACGGTGCCGATGCCGTCGAATACGCGGCCTTCGATGCGGATGCGCTCGCCCTGCGTCTTGTCGCCGACGAGCACCCGGCCGAAGTTCTTCTCGAAGATGTCGAAGGCGGCGGCGTGGGGCGCGAGGCCGATGTGCACGTACGGCCCGGCGGTCTGCGATGCCGTCTCGCGCCGGACGACGAGCTCGCTGCCGCCCCGTGCCGCGATTGGGGCGGCGAGGCCGTGCCGATGCCCCATGGCGCCGCTCACGGCCGCGCTGCGTTGCCGGCAGCGTGGCCCTTGCGTTCGCGCCTCTCTTTATGGTCGCCGCTTAGAGGCGTCTTCTGCACGTGGTTCTCGAACAAGGTCGCGCGATGGCCGCGCTGGACGATGTCGAAGCGGTAGGCCCGGCTGTCGAGCTGGACGAAGGCGCCGATGTCCTGCAGCGCGACCAGGCCGCGAACCTGCTCCTCGCTCGGCGCGACGCCGAGGATCGGGCAGGTGCGGATCAGCGGGTCGCCCTCGAAGTACATCTGCGTGATGAGCCGCTGGACCCAGCCGTCGCCCGAGATCATGTAGTGGATGTGCGCCGGTCGCCAGTCGTTGACGCGGTTCCTCCACGGGTAGGGCCCGGGCTTGATCGTGCGGTACGCGTAGTAGCCGTTCTCGTCGGTGAGCATGCGGCCGCAACCGCCGAAGTTCGGGTCGAGCGCGCCGATGGGTTCTGTTGCAGCAAGCACTAGGTGGTAGGTTCAGCAGATGAGAGTTGACCCTAAAACGATGATCGAAGCTCTGCGCCGTGTGATCAAACGGCTGCACTTTCCGGCGGAAGTTATGCTGGTGTGCGTTCGCTGGTACGTGGCCTACCCTTTGAGCCTGCGGCAGTTGGAGGAAATGATGGCCGAACGCGGGGTCGCGGTCGACCACTCGACGATCCATCGCTGGGCGATGAAGATCCTGCCGGCGCTTGCGGCCGTCTGCCGCCGACGCATGCTGCCAGTCGGCGAGAGCTGGCGAATGGACGAGACCTACGTCAAGGTCAGCGGTCAGTGGAAGTACCTGTACCGAGCGGTCGACAAGGAGGGCGACACGATCGACTTCATGCTGCGCGCCAAGCGGGATCACGCCGCGGCACGCGCATTCTTCGAACGAGCCATCGACCTGCACGGCGTGCCGGAAAAGATCACGGTAGACAAGAGCGGCGCCAACACAGCCGCCATCGCAAGCATTCAGGCCGACAGCGGGCTGGTGATTGAATTGCGCCAGTCGAAGTACCTCAACAACCTCGTCGAGCAAGACCACCGAGCCGTCAAACGCAT
>JBDTUG010000234.1:0-6317 GCA_040007855.1 Caldimonas sp. | reverse complement strand
TCAATCCCGGCCAGGGCGTGCACGTCGGCGGCAACGGCGCCGCCTGGCGCGCCTCACGCGAGCGGCTGCTGAATTTCCTGGCTGGCCGCTGAGCCGGAGCGCCGTCGGCTCAGGCGCCGCCCCAGAACACCGCGAACCAGCCGGCCGGGTCGCTCCAGTGCTGGGGCGACGCGAAGCCGGCCTGGTGCAGCAGGTCGGCGAAGCGCTCGACCGTGTACTTGCACGAGTTCTCGGTATGGATGCGCTCGCCGGCGGCAAAGCGTCGCTCGCCGCCCGGCCAGGCGACGCGCAGCGGCTCGCGCGCCTCGAGGTGCATCTCGATGCGCGACTGCGGCGCGTCGAAATAGGCGACGTGGCGCCACTGGCGCGGCGCGAAATCGCTGCCGATCGCGGCGTTGAGGTGGCGCAAGGCGTTCAGGTTGAAGGCGGCGGTGACGCCGAGCGCGTCGTCGTAGGCCGCCTCGAGCACCGCCCGCGGCTTGACTAGGTCGACGCCGATCAGCAGGCCGCCGCCTTCGGCCCGGCGGCGGATCCGGCGCAGGAAAGCCAGCGCTTCGGGCGGCGTGAAGTTGCCGATGCTCGAGCCGGGGTAGAAGAAGACCGGTCGCGCATCGGCGCTCAGATCGGCCGGGATGTCGAGGGCGGCCGAGAAATCCTGGCCGAGGCCGACGACCTCGATCAGGGGATGCTCGCGCTGGACCCGGCGCAAGGCGTCGCGCAGGAATTCGACCGAGACGTCGACGGCGACATAGCGCCTCGGCTCGAGCAGGGGGAAAAGGCTCGCCGCCTTGGCGCAGTTGCCGGCACCGAGGTCGATCAGCGTCATGCCCGAGCCCGCTTCGTGAGCCATCGCCGTGCCGTGCGCGGCGAAGATCGCCGCCTCGGTTCGCGTCGGGTAGTACTCGGGCAACTCGGTGATCGCCTCGAACAGCTTCGAGCCGAGCGTGTCGTAGAAGAATCGGGGCGCCAGGCTGGGCCGGTCGGCGAGCAGCGCGGCGCACGCCTCGGCCCGCGCGGCCGCCGGATCGGCGAGCGTGGTCTGCTCGAAGCGCGGCGCTTTCGGTGTCGGCATGTTGGCGATTCCTGTTTTGCGTTCGTTCGCTCGGGCCCGGCCCGCATTACATCCCGATCTGCAGGTCGGCGCGCGATCGCCCAGAATGCGTCCATGAGCGCGACCCCGCCGACACCGGTATTCGTGACCCGCCGCAAGACGCTCGGCCTCGCCGCCGCGGCGATCGCCCTGCCGATGCTTGCCACCCAGGCGGCCGCGGCCTACGTCGTTCGCCCTTGGCCTGCGGCAAAGCCCGTGCCCGACCTCGACCTCGCCGATCTCGACGGCAAGCGCTGGCGGCTCGGCGCGCACCGGGGCAAGGTCGTTGTCCTCAACTTCTGGGCCACCTGGTGCGAGCCGTGCCGGCTCGAGATGCCGTCGCTGGAAGCGATGGCGACCCGGCTGCGGCCGAAGGGACTGATCGTCTGCGCCGTCAACTACAAGGAGCCGGCCGCGGTGATCCGCGAGTTCCTAGAGCGCATGCCTTTCAAGCCGACGATCCTGCTCGACCCCGAGGGCGACGCCGCCGTGGAGTGGACGCCGCGCGTGTTCCCGAGCAGCGTCCTGATCGGCCGCGACGGCCAACCGAGCGCGACCGTGCTCGGCGACCTCGACTGGGGCGGCGCCGCAGCCCGCGAGTTGCTCGATCCGATGCTCGCGGCGCCGCGCAAGGCCTGACGCCGCTCGTGCCGGCCGGCCCGGCCGATAATCGCGCCGCCGTGACTTCCCAAGCCTCGAGTTCTCCCCCCGAGCTGGCCGGCCGGCACATCGTGCTCGGCCTGTCCGGCGGGATCGCCTGCTACAAGGCCGCCGAGCTGGTGCGCGAGCTGGTCAAGGCCGGCGCCACCGTCCAGGTCGTGATGACCGATGCGGCCGAGCACTTCATCACCGCCGTGACCTTGCAGGCGCTCTCGAACCAGCCGGTCTTCACCAGCCAGTGGGATGCGCGCGACCACAACAACATGGCGCACATCAACCTGACCCGCGAGGCCGATGCGATCCTGATCGCGCCGGCGAGCGCCGACTTCATTGCCAAGCTGCTGCACGGTCGCGCCGACGACCTGCTGTCGCTGACCTGCCTGGCGCGGCCGATCGAACGCTGCCCGCTGCTGGTGGCCCCGGCGATGAATCGCGAGATGTGGGCCCATCCGGCGACCCAGCGCAACTTTGCGCAGCTCGCCGCCGATGGCGCGACCGTGCTCGGCCCGGGCAGCGGCGACCAGGCCTGCGGCGAGATCGGCGACGGGCGGATGCTGGAATCGGCCCAGCTTTGCGACGCGCTGATCGCCTTCTTCCAGCCGAAGCTGCTCGCCGGCAAGCGCGTCCTCGTCACCGCTGGGCCGACCTTCGAGCCGATCGATCCGGTGCGCGGCCTGACCAACCGCTCGAGCGGCAAGATGGGCTTCGCGATCGCCCGCGCCGCCGCCGAGGCGGGCGCCGAGGTGACGCTGGTGGCCGGGCCGGTGGCGCTGGCGACGCCGCGCGGCGTGCGCCGGATCGACGTCATGACCGCCGTCGAGATGCACGCCGCCACCGTCGCGGCAGCGCCGGACCAGGATGTCTTCGTCGCCACCGCGGCGGTCGCCGACTGGCGCGTCGCCAAGGTCGCCGGCGCCAAGATCAAGAAAACCGACGGCCGGGCGCTGCCCAGCTTCGAGCTGGCCGAGAACCCCGACATCCTGGCCGCGGTCGCCCGCCTGCCGAAGCCGCCATACTGCGTCGGCTTCGCCGCCGAGAGCGACAACCTGATCGCCCATGCGCGCGAGAAGCTGATCCGCAAGAACGTCCCGCTGATCGTCGCCAACCTCGGACCGGCGACCTTCGGCCGCGACGACAACGCGCTGACCTTGGTCGACGCGAACGGCGAGCGCGAGCTGCCGCGCGCCGGCAAGCTCGTGCTGGCGCGCCAGCTGGTCGCCGAGATCGCGGCGCGCCTGGCGCGCCGAGGCTGAGTCCCCGCATGGCAGTCCAGGTCGACGTTCGCGTGCTCGATCCCCGCATGGCCGGGCAGATGCCGGCCTATGCGACCGCGGGCAGCGCCGGGCTCGACCTGCGCGCCTGCCTCGACGCACCGCTGGCGCTCGCCCCCGGCGAAGCCAGGCTGATCCCGACCGGGCTGGCGATCCACATCGCCGACCCGGCGCTGGCGGCGATGATCCTGCCGCGCTCGGGCCTGGGCCACAAGCACGGCATCGTCCTCGGCAACCTGGTCGGCCTGATCGACGCCGACTACCAGGGGCCGCTGATGGTGAGTTGCTGGAATCGCGGCACCGTCGCCTATGCCGTGCAGCCGTTCGAGCGGATCGCCCAGCTGGTGATCGTGCCGGTAGTGCAGGCCGAGTTCCGGATCGTCGAGTCGTTCGACGCCAGCGAGCGCGGCAGCGGCGGCTTCGGCTCGACCGGCCGCGCCTGAGCCGCGCCACACGCGGCACCCTGGCGTTGCCCGGCCCGTTGACCAGCGGCGCACCAGGGCTGCGGCGGGGCATCACAATTCGCGGCTGATGAAAAAGTCGCTCCTCGTCTGGACCGTCGCCGCCGCCCTGCTCGCCGCGGCCGGCGCCGCCTACCTGTCGATGCGCGGCCCGGCCCGCGACCCGAGCGCGGCCGCCCAGGCGCCGGGCGTGGCCGCCTCGCCGACCCCAGGCGCTTCCGGGCCGCCGGTCAGCGTGACGCTGGTCGCCGTGCAGAAGCGCGACGTCGACGTGATGCTCGATGCGACCGGCACGGTCGCCGCGCTCAACAGCGTCGATATCCGGCCGCAGATCGCGACCACGATCACCAAGGTCCACATTCGCGAAGGCCAGTTCGTCACCGCCGGGCAGCTGCTGTTCACCCTCGACGCGCGCAACGACGAGGTCAACGTCACCAAGGCGAAGGCGCAGCTCGCGAAGGACCTTGCCTCGCTCGCCGACGCGCAGCGCCAGCTGGCGCGCAGCCGCGACCTGATGGCGCAGAACTTCATCTCGCAAGGCGCGGTCGACACCAACCAGACGCTGGTCGATTCGCAGCAGGCAGTGGTCGCGTCCGACCGGGCGGCGATCCAGGCGGCGCAGGTCGGCCTTTCCTACAGCCGCATCACCGCCCCCGCGGCCGGCCGCGCCGGCGCAATCAATGTCTTCGCCGGCAGCTTCGTGCAGCCGAGCGGGGCGGCACTGGTGACGATCACGCAGCTCGATCCGATCGCGGTCGCCTTCAGCCTGCCGCAGCGCAACCTCGCTCAGGCGCTGGCGACCCTGCGCGGCGGCGGCGGCACGGTGACGGTGCTGTTTCCGGAAGGCGGCGCCAGCAACACCGGCAAGCTCCGGTTCGTGGACAACGCCGTCGATGCCGGCTCGGGCACCGTGAAGGTGAAGGCCGAGTTCGCGAACAAGGAAGAACGGCTCTGGCCGGGCGCCTTCGTGACCATCCGCCTCGCCGTGCAGTCGTTGAAGGGCGCGAGCGTGATTCCGCAGGCGGCGATCGTCCAGTCGCCGCGCGGCAAGATCGTCTACGTCGTCGATCCATCCAACAAGGCGACGCCTCGCCCGGTCGAGCTGCTCTACGCCCAGGGCGTCGACGCGGCCGTGAGCGGCGTGCGCGGCGGCGAGCGGATCGTCGTCGAGGGCCGGCAGAACCTGCGCCCGGGTGCCAGCGTGATCGAGCGGGCCGGCGGCGAGTCGGGCGGCCGCGGCCGGCGCGGCGGCGCGGCGTCGGGCGGCGCTGCCTCCGGTGTGGGCCCGGGAGCGGCGGGATCCGGGGCGGCCGGCTCCGCGCGCTCCGGGCCGGACGGAGCGTCGTCGGGAGCTGCGGCGAGCGCCTCGGCGCCCCCGGCGGTCTGAAGCATCGGGAGTGCGGCAATGAACCTGTCCGAGCTTTTCATTCGCCGCCCGGTGCTGACCGTGCTGCTCAACGCGGCGATCGTCGTCGCCGGCGTGATCGCCTTCAACAAGATCCCGGTCGCGGCGCTGCCGAGCTACAACACGCCGGTCATCAACGTTTCGGCGCAACTGCCCGGCGCGAGCCCGGAGACGATGGCGACCTCGGTCGCGCTGCAGCTCGAAAAGCAGTTCCAGACGATCCCCGGGCTGGCCGTGATCAGCTCGAGCAACACCCTCGGCGTGACCTCGGTGACGCTCGAGTTCGACCAGGGCCGCGACATCGATGCCGCGGCCGTCGACGTGCAGGCGGCGCTGCTGCGCGCGGCGCGCCAGCTGCCGGTCGAGATGACGGTGCCGCCGTCGTACCGCAAGGTCAACCCGGCCGACGCGCCGGTGCTCTTCATCGCCATGACCTCGCCGTCGATCAGCCTGTCGGACCTGAACGACTTCGCCGAGCACCTGATCTCGCCGACCCTGTCGACGCTCGATGGCGTCGCCCAGGTCAACATCTTCGGCCAGAAGCGGTTCGCAGTCCGGGTCCGGGTCCAGCCGGACGCGCTGGCGGCGCGCAACATCAGCCTCGACGAACTCACCAACGCCTTGCGCGCCGCCAACGCGAACACGCCGGTCGGCACACTCGAGGGGCCGGCGCAGACACTGACCCTGCAGGCCAACCGGCAGTTGCGCAACGCCGCCGAGTTCGCCGAGCTGATCGTCAGCAACCGCAACGGCAATCCGGTGCGGCTGAAGGAGGTGGCGCAGGTCGAGGACAGCTACGAGACGGTCAAGACCGCGGCCACCTTCAACGGCGAGACCTCGATCTCGCTGGCGGTCCTGCGCCAGCCGGCCGCCAACACGGTCAAGGTGGTCGACTCGGTGCGCGCGGCGATGCCGGGCTTTCAGGCCCAGCTGCCGCAGTCGGTGCGGATCTCGATGGTCAACGACCGCTCGGTCTCGATCCGCAACGCCCTGCACGACGTGACGCTGACGATGCTGGGGACGATCGTCCTGGTCGTCCTGGTCATCTTCCTGTTCCTGCGCCGCTTCGTCGCGACCATGATCCCGACCCTGTCGCTGCCGGTCTCGCTGGTCGGTGCGGTGTCGCTGCTCTGGGCCTTCGGCTACACCATCGACAACATCTCGCTGCTCGGCCTCACGCTGGCGGTCGGCCTGGTCGTCGACGACGCGATCGTCATGCTCGAGAACATCATGCGCCACGTCGAGAACGGCGAGCCGCCGTTCCAGGCGGCGCTGCGTGGCTCGCGCGAGGTCGGCTTCACGATCATCTCGATCTCGACCTCGCTGGTCGCGGTGTTCATCCCGATCTTCTTCATGCCGGGCGTGATCGGCCTCTTGTTCCACGAGTTCGCGGTGATCGTCTCGCTGGCGATCGTCGCCTCGGCGTTCGT
>JBDTUG010000233.1:0-6318 GCA_040007855.1 Caldimonas sp. | reverse complement strand
GGTCAGCTTCTCGATCTGCGCGGCTCGTTCGTCCGCCAGCTTGTCGGCAGCGGCCCTGGCCTGCGCCAGGGTGTCAGCTTGCGCGGTGCGTTCCAGCGCCGTCTTCTCGAGCTGGGTCTTGGCCTGGGTCAGTGTCTGCAACTGGACGTGGCGCTCGGCGGCCAGGGTAGCCTGCTCGTCGCGCGCCTGGCCGAGCCGCTCGATCTGCTTCTCGCGCTCGGCCACCTGTGCCGCCAGCTGGTCGCGCGCGCTCACCCAGCGCCGGCGTTCCGCCTGGTGGTCGCGCGCATAGATGGCCATCGCGACCGCGGGATGGCGCTCCTCTTCGACCGCGACGCATCGAAAGCCCCTTTCGCCCAGGAACGCATCGACCTCGACCCTGGTCGCGCCGCTCACGGGGACGGCCGATTCGCGCAGCAGAACCCTGGCCGCGATCACCTCCAGGCCGGCGAAGGCATCACCGGCGCCGCGCAGGACCGGCAGGGCCGGCAGGCAATCGATCACCAGCCAGTTCACCTCCGGCAGGGCGGGCGCCCGCGCCGCGAGCACCGCCTCGACGGTGGACGCGCGCTGGCGCTTGCGCTCGACGGTCCTGAGATTGCGCCAGATGTCCTTGAAGACCTCGGGCGCCAGCAGACCGCTTTCGTTAGGGTTGCTGGCGATGAAGAAGTCCAGCTCCTCGGCGCGCTCGGCCAGCAAGGCGATCCGGGTCGTCCAGCCGTCGTGCCCGTGCACGAACTCGGCAAGATCCGGCTGCAGGTCGCGATTGGCCTCGACCAGGGTCACGTCCGGAACGCCCCAGGAGGCGTAGGGCGGCAAGGCCAGGCCCTTGCCGGCCCCGACATGGAGCAGCGCGGAAATCGGCATCGACCCTTGCAGCGGGCCCCACCAGGATTCGAGCCGCGCGCCAGCACCAGCACCAGCACCAGCACCAGCACCAGCACCAGCACCTGCAGGCACGGCCCCGCCCCGTGGCGATGCGGCGGCAGCCATCACGCAGGCTCCAGCCAGGCCAGGGTCGCCGAGCGCAGGCGCACCGCCAATTGGCGCTCGTCTTCGCCGCCGCGCTCGCTCGGCGACACCACCTTCGCAAACCGCATCTCGAGCTGCCAGAGCGGACGATCGCCGGTCGCCACGAGCACGTTGCCCAGGACCAGCGCCGGATAGCCGTCGAACAGGACCTCGGTCTCGACGCGCACGCCGTTGAGAGAGAGCTCCATGCCGAGCAGTATCTCGGGTTGCATGGCATCTACGATGTGAAGCTGGATGCTGTAGTGACCGGGGCGGAGCGCCGGGAACTGCAGGGTGCTTACCAGCCCCGGCCCGGCCCACCGGCCATCGTCTTCGATGTGGTGCCAGTTGCTCCCCACCACCGCATGCCGGAGATCGATCACCCGTTCGCTCGCCTGGCTGTCGGCCCAATGGGCGAGCAGGAAGGCCAGCATCGGCGCATCGCCGCGGCTGCCGGCCTCAAGCTCCCGGAGCTTCAGGTAGTGGCGCTCCAGCTCTTCCTGCACCTGGTTCAGCTGCACCAGCAACAGCTCGTTTTCCTGCGTCGACTCGTCCAGCGACGACTGCAGGCGCGCCGGATCGGGGTGCCTGGCCTGCTCGGCCCGTAGCGTGGCGAGCTGCTGGGCCAGCTCGGCGGCCCGGCTCTGGCACAGCTTGGCCGATGCCGATACCTGCTCGTGCTCCGCCTTGGCGGCGCGCAGCTGCGCGTCTCGCTCGGCCGCGAGCGCGGTGAGCTGCCCGAGCTTTGCTTCCTGCGCCCGGGCTGCGGCCTCCCGGTCGATCTGGGCCTGCTTGAGGGCCGATGCGCCTGCCTGCGCACGAGCCAGCGCGGCCTGCTGTTCGCGAGCCAGCGCGGCCTGCTCGTCGGCGCGCCGCACCTCGCCCTCGGTCCTTGCCTGCTGATCGATCAAGGCAGCCTGCGCCTGAAGCAGCTCCTGTCGCTGCCGATCGCGCGCCGCGATCAGGGCGACGTACTGATCCCACGCCAGCTGCGCGGACTTCGCGGCCTGCCCTGCCGGGTCGAGGCTGGCCTGGCTGGCAAGCTCGATGTGCAGGGTCGCGGCATCGCGGTGTCCTTCGACCAGCGCCTTGGCCAGGCGGGCCGAAATCGCCTGCGTCGCCGAGTCCTCGTCGCGCGGCAGATCCTTGCTCGCCGCGGCATTCAGGGACAGGCTGAACGTTTGCGCGACGTGCTCGATGAACGAGCTCGGCGAATCGACGACACTTTCCACGTCGACGAGGACGCAGCGCGCGCTGTGCCGGTTGTAGAAACGCAGCAGCTCGTCGTTGCAGGCGAGCCATCCGGCGACGATGCGCGCGGCTTCGCCGGCGACTGCCGCGCGCCCGTCCAGTGCCGAGGCCACGGCGTATTGCGGCGACGAATACACGAGGACGAAGCCGAGGCGCGGATCGATCGCAGACAAGGCCTCGAGCCGCCCCGCGACCAGGCTTTCGGCAAGGCCGCCTACGGCCTGGTCGCTTTGCAGACGGTTGAGCAGGGCCGCCCATCCGCGCTTGTCCGTGGGGGCGGGCAGCGCAGCGGCCGCAGTCAGCCCCGCCCCGAACAGCTGCGAATGCGCCAGAGACACCCCCGACTCCGCGAATCCGCAGCTCAATATCAACCTCGAAGACACCGCCATTTGCCGATTCTTCCCTCAGACGTCCACCGTGGACTGCAGCACCCGCAACCGCTTCCACTCGACAAAGAAGGGAGCGAACATCCCTGCGCGCGCCTGTCGGCGCAGCTCGCGGCATATGGCGGCGACCTGTTGACCCCAGGTCGAGCGCTCTTGCGAGTCTGCCCGCAAGGTCCAGTCCTGTCGAGCCACGAGCGCGGTCGCCGGCGCGATCGCCCGGCCACGCGCCAGCAGCGCGGCGCGAACCGGTGCCGACGAGCAAAGATAGCGCTGCGCGAAGTCGATGGCCAGTTCCCGCTCGCCGCGATCGTGCGGCGCGGACGCCGGCTCGCTCGTCGCCAGCACGCCCTGATCGACCAGCATCAGCATCGGCGTCGCCAGCGGCGTGGTCTGCCCGGCGGAAGCGAAGACCTCGATCCGGTACAGATCGCACATGCTCTGGATCAGCATCGAGTCGGCCGCACAGGCCCCCTGGCGGTGGGCCGGAAAGGATAGGTACTCGACGCCTTCGGCCTCGGGCGCGCGTCCCCGGTCGAGCCACAACACCTGAAGATCGGTGCATCGGCCGAGCCATTGGGCCTGCCGCACCCAGGGGTTGGCGGCAAGGTCGGCGTGCTCGTCGAACGCACCGTCGATCAGCAGCCGGACCGGCGTCGTCTTCATGACGGTCGGGTCCGCCGGGCGGCGAGAGCGGCTTCACGCAGGGCTGACTGGACGAGGGCGTGGCGGTCCCCGGGGCCGCCGCCCGCCGGTGCCGGCAGGTCAGGCGCGACCAGGGCGCGAAAGCTGTCGAATGGCATGACCAGGTTGTCGGACACCAGCTGGCGCCCGTAGCGCTTGTGGATCATGCGGGCCTCCTCGTGACCCCGGGTATCGGGCCGGGTCGAGATGCCTTCCGGGTTCTGGTAGTACACGACGTGCGGTGCGTTCAGCTTGAAGAAGGTCTTTCCGGCAACGATGCAGCGGACCCAGAACTCGTAGTCGCCCGCGGACTTGAAGCCGGTGTCGAATAGGCCGAGCTCGTCGTGCAGCCGGCGTCGCCACATCGGTGCGTTGTGCGGTGAGTTGAACGCCATCAGGCCGTGCGGCGTGACCAGCGGCAGCTCCGATCGGTAGCCGAACGCCGCCGCCTGCTCGAACGACAGGGTCGCGTCCAATGAGTAGAAGAAGTCCTGGTAGACGACGTCGACGAAGGGCAAGGTGTCGAGAACCGCGGCCTGCTGCTCGAACGAATCCGCGCGCCGGAGATCGTCGACGTTGGTGCTCGTCAGGTAGTCGCCGGCCGAGGCCGCGACGGCGATGTTCCAGGCGTCGTAGATGCCGATCCGGTGGTTGATGCGCAGGTACTTGATGTTGGGCCGGTGCCGCAGGTGGCGCTCGATGACGGCGCGTTCGGCGTCGGGCGAGTCGGCGTCGACGATCACCAGCTCGGCATAATCTCGAAAGCAGGTCTGGCCGGTGATGTTGTCCATGAAGCGCTCGATGTAGTCGGCGCCCCGGTAGAGGCTCGTGACCGCGGAGACCAGGACCCGCGGCGGGCCCTTGATGTGAAACCGCTGCGGAAAGGCGGCGGCCGGCTCCGCCGGCAGCTGCTGCGTCGCCCGGGCCTGCCAGTCGGCCAGGGTCACGCGCTGGCCGGTGCCCATCACATGGAAGGCGCGCTCGCGGTCGGCCTGTCGGGACCGGTCGAGCTCCGCCGTCTGCGCGGCCTCCTGGAGCAACTCGCCCAGCAAGGCCTCGCGCCGGGTTGGCTCCGCCAGTCTCGTCTGCCATCGCCGAAGCTCGTGCGGCTGGCAGCCGCGTCCGAGCATCACCTCGTAGGCGAGCTGGATGAAGGGGCCGTCGTCGAGGCCGGACATCAGCATGCCCGCGCCAGTGCCGGCGGGCAGGGGCGTCGGCTCGCCGGCATCGCTGGTTCCGAGCCGGGCCTGGAGCGTCCGTCGCCAGGCCGCGAGATCCTCGTCGAGCCGAGCCGCGCCGCCGCTCGGCCCGGACTGCAGCGCCTGGCGCCAGCGCAGATTGATGAATCCGGCGGCGACCTTGCTCGCCGGGGAAACGTGGTCACGATTCAGGAACGAAATGTAGCTGCGGTGCAACGGCGCGGCGCCTGCCGAGTGGGCCAGGTCGTCTACGAACGCGAGCAGGAGCGCCAGCTCGTGAGCGGGAACTCGCTCCAAGGCGGCATCGACCGACCGGCCTGCGGCGCCGTCGGTCGTGTTCAGTCCGGGGGACGCAGGGGTCATCCAGGTCGCGGCCAGGTCGAACGACAGGAAGACAGCGAGACGATGCGCGCAGGCCGGGTCGACATCAATTCCGGCGCAGCAGCAGTCTCTTTCGGTGCTCGTTGGACTGGGACAGTTCGGCGATGAAGCCGGTGACGTCGCCCGTGGTCCTCAGCCGCTCGACATCGCCCGCGAGCACCGCGTCGTCGGGGGCGCGACCAAGCAGACCGCGATACGCTGCGGCGACCAGAGCAGGTGCCGCGACGGCACCGGCCTCGGCCAGCACGTGCTCGCGATGCTCGGGCGATCGCACGATGTGCGCCAGCAGCCGGGCGAAGTCCTTCGAGTCCTGCAGGAACCGGGTGTAGACCTGCAATCCTTCGGGATCGGGCGCCCGATCGAGCAAGGCAACATAGGCGGCCTTGATCAGCGCCGTCGGGTCGTCCCGGATCAGCTTGTTCCAGTGCTCGATCCCCTGGGCCAGCGACGCGGCGACCGCGCCGACGTCGGCCGTCGCCTCCAGATGATCGACCAGGCCGGCCAGCTCGCCCGCATCCGGCTCGCCTTCGCGCAGCGCGCCGTGCAGCTGGCTGACGACGGCCTCGGCCTTCGCTCGCAGCGTCGCTTCGTCGTCGACTCCTGCCGCGCGCAGGGCCTCGCGAACCCGCTCCTGGTGCTCGGCCGACTGGCCGATGCTAGACAGCAGCGCGACCGGGTCGCCGCTGTCCTGGAGCAGCCGGGCGTACGTCGCCAGGCCACCTTCGTCGGCTTCGCGTCCCAGCAGCGCGACGTAGGCGGCATTGATCAGAACCGCCGGGTCGGTGCGCACCAGCTTGCGCCAGTGCGCCGGCCCCTTGCCCATCGCCGCGGCGACCGCGCCGATGTCGAGCGTCGAGCCAGGCGCCGCCAGCCAGTCGGCGAGGCTCGCCTGCTCGACGCCGTCATCGCGCAAGGCATCGCGCAACTGCAGGACGATCGATTCCGCATGCTCGCTCCGCGCGCGCGACCACGCCTCGTCCGAGCGGGACAGCTCCAAGAGCAACGAAGCCAGCCTCGCCGAGCGTGGTTGATCCGGGTCGAGATCGTATCCCTGCAAGCGCTCGACCTGGGCGGCCAGCGCGGCCTCGTCGGGCTCCCTGCCGAGCAGGCCCCGATAGGCCGCGGCGACAAAGGTCGAAGGGGCGACCGCACCGGCCTCGGCCAGCATGCGCTCGCGATGCTCGGGCGATCGCACGATGTGTGCCAGCAGCTGGGTGAAGTCCTTCGAGTCCTGTAGGAACCGGGTGTAGGCCTGCAGGCCGTCGGGATCGGGTGCGCGATCGAGCAAGGCGACATAGGCGGCGTTGATCAGCGCCGTCGGGTCGTGCCGGATCAGCTTGTTCCAGTGCTCGATCCCCTGGGCCAGCGACGCGGCGATCGCGCCGACGTCGGCCGTCGCCTCCAGATGA
>JBDTUG010000232.1:0-6321 GCA_040007855.1 Caldimonas sp. | reverse complement strand
GCCGAAGGCACCCGCTATGCCGACGAGCGCGGCCTCGATCCGGTCTCGAGCTACAAGTACGAGGAGTCGGCGCTGCCGTACAGCGTGGCCGTGCCGCGCACAGTTCGCGACCAGGTCGTGACCTACGTCTGCGCCTTCCCCGAACCGGCAAAGAAGTGAGCGCCACCACGATGGCCGAGACCTTCGAGACGCTGCTCGCAGCCGGCGCCGACGCGGCCCCCGCGCTCGCCGCACCGGGCCGGCCGACCCTGACGCACGGTGCATTGCGCGAGCTCGCCGCGGCCACCGTCGCCAGCCTGAACTCGGCCGGCGCCGGGCGCAACGACCGGGTCGCGATCGTCCTCGACAACGGCCCCGAGATGGCGGCCTGCTTCATCGCCTGCGCCGCCGGCACCGCGAGCGCCCCGCTCAACCCGGCCTACCGGGCCGACGAGCTCGAGTTCTACCTGTCCGACCTGAACGCCCGGCTGCTGATCGTCGCCGCCGGCAGCAGCTCGCCGGCGGTCGCCGTGGCCGACAAGCTCGGCGTCGCCATCGTCGAGCTGGTCGTCGACGCGGGCGCACCGGCCGGCAGCTTCCGGCTGGTGCCGCGCCGGCCGCCCGCCGCCGCCGACGCCGTGCCGGCCGCGCGGAGCGGCTTCTCCGGGCCGGACGACTTCGCGATGGTGCTGCACACCTCGGGCACCACCTCGCGGCCGAAGATCGTGCCGCTCTCGGTCGCCAACCTGTGCGCCTCGGCGGCCAACATCCGCGCCAGCCTCGAGCTGAGCGCCGCCGACCGCGGCCTGAACATCATGCCGCTGTTCCATATCCACGGCCTGATCGCCGGCGTGCTGGCGCCGCTCTCGGCCGGCTCGTCGGTCTACTGCACGCCCGGCTTCAACGCCCTGAAGTTCTTCGCCTGGATGGACGCCGCCAAGCCGACCTGGTACACGGCGGTGCCGACCATGCACCAGGCGATCGTCGGCCGCGCCAAGGGCAATGCCGAGACGATCCGCAACAACCCGCTGCGCTTCATGCGCTCGTCGTCGTCGTCGATGCCGCCGCAGGTGATCCGCGAGCTCGAGGAGATCTTCGGTGCGCCGCTGGTCGAGGCCTACGGCATGACCGAAGCGACCCACCAGATGGCGTCGAACCCGCTGCCGCCCCGCCTGAGGAAGCCCGGCACGGTCGGCCTGCCGGCCGGTCCGCAGATCGAGATCATGGCCGGCAGCGGCGAGCTGCTCGGCCCCGGCGGCACCGGCGAGATCGTGATCCGCGGCGCCAACGTCACTGCCGGCTACGAGAACAATCCCGAGGCCAACGCCGAGGGCTTTCGCGACGGCTGGTTTCGCACCGGCGACCAGGGCGTCAAGGACGCCGACGGCTACCTCTCGATCACCGGGCGCCTCAAGGAGATCATCAACCGCGGCGGCGAGAAAGTGAGCCCGCGCGAGGTCGACGAGATCCTGATGGACCATCCGGCGGTAGCGCAGGTCGTCACCTTCGGCATGCCGCATCCCAAGCTCGGCGAGGAAGTGGCGGCGGTGGTCGTGCTCCGGCCGGGCAGCGCGGCGACCGACCGCGAGCTGCAGGCCTTCGTTGCCGAGCGCGCGGCCGACTACAAGGTGCCGAAGAAGATCCTGTTCATGGACGAGATTCCCAAGGGCGCCACGGGAAAACTCCAGCGGATCGGACTCGCGCAGAAGCTCGGCCTCGGGTGAAGATCGCCATCGTCGGCGCCGGCGCGATCGGCGGCCTGCTCGGCGCCCGCCTGTCGCTGGCCGGAGAAGACATAACCTTCATCGCCCGCAACCGCAACCTGGCGGCGATCTCGGCCGGCGGCTTTCGCCTGATCGAGGAAGACGGCCGCGAGCTGCATGCACCACGCGTGCGCGCCCATGCCGACGGCGCCGGGGCCGGCGCGCAGGATGCGGTGCTGCTCACCGTCAAGGCGCACCAGGTGCGTGACGTGCTGCCGGCAATGCGCGGCCTGCTCGGTCCGGACACGGCGGTGGTGACGATGATCAACGGCCTGCCCTGGTGGTATTTCCAGGGGCTGCCCGGTCCCTACGAGAACCGGCGCCTCGAGAGCGTCGACCCGGGCGGGGCGATCGCTGCCGCGATCGGTGCCGAACGGGTGATCGGCAGCGTCGTCTACCCGGCGGCCGAGCTGGTGGAGCCGGGCAAGGCCCGCCTGATCGAGGGCAACCGCTTCACGCTGGGCGAGCCCGACGGGCGGCGCAGCGAGCGCATCGAGGCGCTTTCGCAGGCGATGATGCGCGCCGGCTTCAAGGCGCCGGTCAGCAAGGACATCCGCGCCGAGATCTGGCTCAAGCTCTGGGGCAATCTCAGCTTCAATCCGATCAGCGCCCTGAGCGGGGCCACGCTCGAGGGGATCTGCCGCGACCCGGGCGGCCGCGCCGTCGTCGAGGCGATGATGCGGGAGGCGCAGGCGGTCGCCGAAAAGGTCGGCGTCGTCTTCAAGATCTCGATCGAGAAGCGGATCGCCGGCGCCGAGGCGGTCGGCGCGCACAAGACCTCCATGCTCCAGGACGTGGAGCACGGGCGCCCGCTCGAGCTCGAGGCGCTGGTCGGCAGCGTCGTCGAGATCGGCCGGGTCACCGGCGTCGCCACGCCGGCGATCGAAGCGATCTACGGAGTAACCGGGTTGCTGTCGAGGACATTGGCTCCGGGCTGACCCGGGGGCTTGGCACGGATATCGCTCGGGGCAGACCCGGATACGGAGTTCCCGCCAAGTCCATAGCATGAGGCCGCCGCGGCCACCAGCCGCCCCGGATACCGAACCCACGAGGAGATTGCGATGAAAGAGCCTGAACTGCGTGCCCTGATCGAAGACGTCCGCTCAGGCACCCTGCCGCGGCGCGGCTTCATCCAGCAGATGGTCGGCCTCGGCCTGACCGCGCCGATGGCCTCGATGATGCTGATGCATGAAGGCCTCGCCCAGACCGCGGCGACGCCCGTCTACAAGCCCACCAAGCGCGGCGGCGGCGGCCCGCTGAAGGTGCTGTTCTGGCAGGGCGCGACCCTGCTCCAGCCGCACTTCGCCAACGGCACCAAGGACCAGGAAGGCTCGCGCATCTTCTACGAGCCGCTCGCCGTCTGGGACAACGACGGCAACCTGGTGCCCATCCTCGCCGCCGAGATCCCGAGCGTCGCCAACGGCGGCGTGCTCGAGGGCGGCAAGGTGGTCCGCTGGCGCCTGAAGAAGGGCGTGACCTGGCACGACGGCAAGCCGTTCACCGCCGACGACGTCGTGTTCACCTGGGAGTACGCGCGCGATCCGGCGACCGCCGCCGTCACCATCGCCGTCTACAAGGACATCACCGTCACCAAGGTCGACAGCCACACCATCCTCGTCTCCTTCAAGCAGGCCACGCCGTTCTGGGCCACCGCCTTCGTCGCCGCCGAGGGCATGATCATCCCGAAGCACCTGTTCGGCCCGTACGCCGGCGCCAAGTCGCGCGACGCGCCCACCAATCTCAAGCCGGTCGGCACCGGCCCCTACACCTTCGTCGACTTCAAGCCGGGCGACCTCGTCTCGGGTGCGATCAACAAGACTTACCACATGCCGAACCGGCCCTATTTCGACACGATCGAGATGAAGGGCGGCGGCGACGCGACCTCGGCGGCACGGGCGGTGCTGCAGACCGGCGAGTACGACTACGCCTGGAACCTGCAGGTCGAGGACGAGGTGCTCAAGCGCATGGAGGCCGGCGGCAAGGGCCGGGCGCACATCGTTCCCGGCGGCGACATCGAGTTCATCCAGCTCAACATCACCGACCCGTGGAACGAGGTCGACGGCGAGCGCGGCAGCGTCAAGAGCAAGCACTTCGCCTTCAGCGACCCCAAGGTGCGCGAGGCGATGGCGCTGCTCTGCGACAAGAAGAGCATGCAGGAGTTCATCTACGGCCGCACCGGATTCGCGACCGCCAACTTCATGAACAACCCGCCGCGCTTCAAGTCGCCGAACACCAAGTGGGAGTTCAACATCGACAAGGCCAACGCCATCCTCGACGCCGCCGGCTGGAAGCGGGGTGCCGACGGGATCCGCGAAAAGGGTGGCAAGAAGATGAAGTTCGTCTACCAGACTTCCATCAACGGCACGCGCCAGAAGGAGCAGGCGATCGTCAAGCAGGCGGCACAGAAGGCCGGCATCGACCTCGAGCTGAAGTCGGTGACGGCTTCGGTGTTCTTCTCGTCCGACGTCGCCAACCCCGACACCTACGGAAAGTTCTGGGCCGACATCCAGATGTACACGACGACCATGACCGCGCCCGATGCCGAGCGCTTCATGGACCAGTACATCTCCGCCGAGGCCTCGCAGAAAGCCAACAAGTGGTCAGGCCGGAACATCTGCCGCTACGTCAACCCCGAGTACGACCAGCTGGCTGTCTCGGCCAAGTCCGAGCTCGATCCGGTGAAGCGTGCCGCGACCTATATCAGGATGAACGACATGGTGGTCAACGAGTTCATCGTCGTGCCGCTGATCAGCCGGCCGCGCGTGCGCGGCGGCAACCTCAAGCTCGTGACCACGCTCTCGGGCTGGGACCTCGACTTCTCGGCGCTGCAGAACTGGTACCGCGAAGGCGGCGCCGGCTAGGCACTCGACCACCCCCGCCGGCCCGTGGGTCCGTACCTCCTGCGGCGCTTGCTGATCGCGCTGCCGAGCCTGCTCGGTATCAGCGTCATCCTGTTCACGGTGCTGGCGCTGGCACCGGGCGATCCGTTTTCCGAGATGGCGCTGAACCCGAACATCCCGCCGGAGGTTCAGGCCAACCTGAGGAAGCAGTTCGGCCTCGACGATCCGATCTGGCAGCGCTACTTCCGCTGGCTGTTCGCCATGTTCCGCGGCGACTGGGGCTTCTCCTTCATCAGCCGGGTCGACGTCGACACGCTGATCCTGCAGCGCGTCCCGGTCACGCTCGCGGTCATCGGCGTCTCCCAGCTGCTGGCCCTGGCCATCGCCCTGCCGATCGGCATCTATTCGGCGGCCCGCCCCTACTCGTGGTTCGACCGCATCGCCAGCACCTTCGCCTTCATCGGCTTCTCGCTGCCCACCTTTTTCACGGGCCTGCTGCTCATCCTGCTGTTCTCGATCAAGCTCGACTGGTTGCCCTTCGTCTTCCGTTCCGACATCGCCGCCACCGGTTGGGCCTGGTGGTGGGCGCACATCAAGCAGGCGATCATGCCGGTGACCGTGCTGGCGCTGCTGCAGGGCGCGAGCTGGACGCGCTACGTACGCTCGGCGGTGCTCGACGTCATTCGCCTCGACTACGTGACGACGGCGCGCAGCAAGGGCCTGGCCGAGCGGGCGGTGATCATGAAGCACGTGGTCCGCAACGCGCTGATCCCGGTGGTGACTCTCGTTGCGCTGAACATGCCGCTGGTCTTCGGCGGTGCCATCGTTACCGAACAGATCTTCCGCATCCCCGGCATCGGCGCGCTGCTCATCGACGCCATCCTTCGCAACGACACACCGGTGGTCATGGCCGTGACCTTCGTCTTCGCCTGCCTCGTCATCGTCTTCAACCTCATCGCCGACTTGCTCTATGGCTGGCTCGACCCCCGCATCAGCTTCCGCTAGCACCGCGGCTTTGCCGCGCCGACGCGACGTGTCGCCCGCCGCCGAGGCGTGGCGGCGCTTTCGCCGCCACAAGCTGGCCGTCACCGGCCTGGTCGTGCTCGTCGTCATGGTCTTCATGGTCGCCTTCGGGCCGCTCGTGTGGCGGCTGCAGATCAACGAGATCGACTTCAGCGCCCGCCTGGCCACGCCGACGCTGGCGCACCCTTTCGGCACCGACGATCTCGGCCAGGACATCTTCGCGCGCATGCTCTACGGCGGCCGCATCTCGCTCGCCGTCGGCCTGGCGGCGATGCTCATGGCCATGCTGGTGGGCGTGACGATAGGCGCCATTGCCGGCATCTCGCGCGGTGCTGTCGATGCCGCCCTGATGTGGCTCACCGACCTGTTCCTGTCGCTGCCGCAATTGCCGCTGCTGCTGATCCTGATCTATCTCTTCCGCGAGGGCCTCAAGCAGGCCTTCGGCCCGGAGGTCGGCGTCTTCATCCTGATCGTGGCGGTGATCGGCGGCTTTCGCTGGATGCCGGTGGCGCGCCTCGTGCGAGCCCAGTTCTTCTCGTTGCGCGAGAAGGAATTCGTCGAAGCGGCGCGCGCCCTCGGCGCCTCGACGCCGCGCCAGGTCGTGCGCCACATCCTGCCCAACTCGCTCGGGCCGGTGATCGTCGCCGGCTCGATCGACGTCGCCGCGGCGATCATCGCCGAGTCCACCCTCTCCTTCCTCGGCCTCGGCTTTCCGC
>JBDTUG010000231.1:0-6332 GCA_040007855.1 Caldimonas sp. | reverse complement strand
CGATCAGGATGTCGAGCAGCGAATAGCTGTCCTTGCCGCCGGAGACGCAGACCATGACCCGGTCACCGGCGCCGATCATCGCGAAGTCGGTGATCGCCCGGTCGACCCGCGCGTGCAGGCGCTTGGCGAGCTTGCCGATCTCGACCGACGGCTTGCTGCGCGCGGGGGGGTCGGCAACCGGCAGGGCGGGTGGCGGAGACACGATTTCTACAATGGCCGGATGCACGCCGAGGAAGACGTCCACAGTGTATCGGCGGCTCTGGTCGCGCGGATCGGTGCGGCGATCCGCCGGGCGGGCGGCTGGCTGCCGTTCAGCGAGTTCATGGCGATGGCCTTGTACGAGCCCGGGCTCGGCTACTACGCGAGCGGCCGGCGGGTCGTCGGCCGCATGCCGGAAACCGGCAGCGACTTCGTCACCGCCCCCGAGCTGTCGCCGCTGTTCGGCCGGGCCCTGGCGCGCCAGGTCGGCGAGGCGCTCGAGGCGAGCGGCAGCGACGAGGTCTGGGAATTCGGCGCCGGCTCCGGCGCGCTCGCGGCCGAATTGCTGCGCGCCCTCGGCAGTCGGGTCCGGCGCTATTCGATCGTCGAGCTGTCGGCGCCCCTGCGTGAGCGGCAGCGCCAGGTGCTGCGCGACTTCGGCGACCGCGTCGCCTGGCTCGACGCGCTGCCGGCCGCGATGCACGGCGTCGTCGTCGGCAACGAGGTGCTCGACGCGATGCCGGTCGACCTGCTGCATTTCGACGGTGCCGCGTGGTTCGAGCGTGGCGTCGTCCAGCCCGCCGAGGCCGGTCCGTTCGCCTGGGGCGACCGGCCGACTGCGCTGCGCCCGCCGCTCGATGCGGGCTTTCCCGCCGGCACGACGACCGAGACCCACGCGCAGGCCGAAGGCTTCGTCGCAAGCCTCGCCGACCGCCTCGAGCGTGGAGTGGCCTTCTTCATCGACTACGGTTTCCCCGAAAGCGAGTACTACCATCCGCAGCGATCGGGCGGCACCCTGATGTGCCACCGGGAGCACCGCTCCGACACCGATCCGCTCGCCGACGTGGGGGTCAAGGACATCACCGCGCACGTCGATTTCACCGGCCTGGCAGTCGCCGCCGAGGACGCCGGCCTGAGCGTCGCCGGCTACACCTCGCAGGCGCGCTTTCTCCTCAACTGCGGCATCGCCGAGCTGATGGAGCGGGCGTCGCTGACGGCGCGCGGCGAAGCGGCGATGCTCCTCAACGAGCACGAGATGGGCGAGCTGTTCAAGGTGATCGCCTTCACCCGCGGCGTCGAGCTGGCGCCGATGGGCTTTGCCAGCGGCGATCGCCGGCATCGCCTCTAGAACCGCCGCCCGGGATGATCCGCTGGCTGGTCGTCGTCTTCCTCGCGTTGATCGTCTTCAGCGCGATCGGCCCCTGGCTCGAGAAGCGCGGCCTCGGCCGCCTGCCCGGCGACCTGCGCTTTCGCTTTGCCGGTCGCATCTGGTTCATTCCGCTCACCAGCAGCATCCTGATCGGACTGATCGCGCTGGCGATCGGGCGCTGGCTGTGAAACGCCGGCTCGCCGCAGCGCCGGGCAGCGCAGTGAGTGCCGGCGGGCGCGGCGCGGTGGGCACTCACTAGGCGCAGACCACTAGCTAGAACTGCGCGGCCTGGTCGCCCAGGGCGCGCACCCGCGCGTCGTGGATCGCCTTGCCGATGTCGGGCCCGGCCAGGCCGCGCTCGGCGGCCGCCGCGGCGACGCCGGTGGCGTCTACCGCGGCGACCCTCCGCAACGCCTCGAGCAGGCGGGGGCGCTGCGGGTAGGCCCGGTCTTCCAGCCCGAGCCGGCCGCGCGCGTCGCATTCGCAGGCCAGCAGCAGCTCGGCGAAGCGGTCGGGGCGGCGCAGCGCGTCGCAGCGCTCGAGCAGGCGCACCGTCGCCGCGGCGCCGAACTCGCCGCTGCGGTGGATGTTGCCGTGCTCGCGCGCGGTCAGCTCGGCCAGCGCCCGGCAGGCGTTGTCGACGCGCAGCCGCTCGCTCACCTGCCGCACCATCGCGACGCTGCGCTCTTCGTGGCCGAGGTGGCGCGGCAGCACGTCGGCGGGCGTCGTGCCCTTGCCGAGGTCGTGGCCGAGGCAGGCGTAGCGCACGGGCAGCGAGGCCTCGAGGCGGGCGGCCATGTCTAGCACCATCAACAGGTGCACGCCGGTGTCGACCTCGGGGTGGAATTCGGCGCGCTGCGGCACGCCGAACAATCGCTCGACCTCGGGCAGCACCTTGGCCAGTGCGCCGCACTCGCGCAGCACCTCGAACATGCGCGACGGGCGGGCTTCCATGAGGCCGCGCGAGACCTCGCGCCAGACCCGCTCGGCGACCAGCGCGTCGACCTCGCCACTGTCGACCATGGCACGCATCAGTGCGATCGTCTCCGGGGCGACCCGAAAGCCGGTGAAGCGCGCCGCGAACCGCGCCACGCGCAGGATCCGCACCGGGTCCTCGGCGAACGCCGCGGAGACGTGGCGGAGCACGCCGGCGGCGAGGTCGCGCTGGCCGCCCCAGGGATCGATCAGCGTGCCGTCCGGCGCTTCGGCGATGGCGTTGATCGTCAGGTCACGGCGTTGCAGGTCTTCCTCGAGGGTGACCTCGGGCGAGGCCCGGAAGGCGAAGCCGCGGTAGCCGGGCGCGGTCTTGCGCTCGGTGCGCGCCAGCGCGTACTCCTCGCGCGTCTCGGGGTGCAAGAAGACCGGGAAGTCGGCACCGACCGGAAGGTAGCCGAGCGCGCGCAGATTCTCGGGGGTGGCGCCGACCACGACCCAGTCGCGGTCTTGCACCGGCAGGCCGAGCAGCCGGTCGCGCACGGCGCCGCCGACGACGTAGGAACGCATGGGCCGAGGGTACCGCAGCGTGCTGCGCCAGGCTCCGCGGCAAACCGGTCGCGCGCCGGTCGCCGCGGCTATCGCGCCATCAGGCCGGGCGCGGCCGGTAGGGCTCGTCCTCGATGATGAAGTCGTGCTCGGCGAGCGCCTCGGCCTCCCACTCGCCAAACGCGGGCAGGGCGAGCACCCGCGCCAGGTAGGCGGCGGGGCGCGGGCCGATCGGCAGCGCGAAGGTGCGGATCCGCGTGCAGACCGGCGCGAAGTAGGCATCGGCAATGCTGAAGGCGCCGAACAGGAAGGGACCGCCGCTCGCCGCGAGCGCCTCGTCCCACATCGCGTCGATCCGCTTCAGGTCGCGCGCCGTCGCCGGGTTCTCGCGCAGCATGCGCGCGCCGACCTCGGGAAAGCGCGCCTCGATGTTCATGCCGAAGGTGCCGCGCATCGCCGCGAAGCCGGAATGCATCTCGGCGCAGAGGCTGCGCGCCCGCGCCCGGGCACGCGCCTCGACCGGCCAGAGTGCCTTGTCCGGGAAACGCTCGGCCAGGTACTCGGCGATCGCCAGGCTGTCCCAGACCGCGAAGCCTTCGTCGACCAGCAGCGGCACCCGGCCGGACGGGGCGATCGCGAGCAGCGTCTTCTTGAACGGCGATTCGTCCTCCCAGCCGAGGCGGAGCTTGCGCTCCTCGAACGGGATGCCGGCCTGCTTCATCAGCAGCCAGGAACGCAGCGACCAGGACGAGTAGTTCTTGTTGCCGATGTAGAGCTGCATGGCGGACCTCGGGCGGCGAAGCGGGTCATGCTAGCGGGCGGTGGCGCGGGCGGCGTGAGGCTTTCGCACGGTGGCGATGCGCCCGGCGCATCGCTGTCGCCGGCCGCGGCGCGGCTAGCCGCGCCGGGCCCGGGACCGCCAGGCCTCGAGGCGCTTCTCGCCCGAGACGTGACCGAGGTAGCGCGGCGCGATCGCCTCGAGCGGCGACGGCTCGATGCCCAGCCGTTCCAGCCCGGGCAGCTTGCCACTGGCGACGTTCGCCACCCGCATCGAGTCGACGTTGTCGCGCGACATCAGCGGCGTGCCCGGCAGCATCTCGAGGACGAAAGCCTGCACGCGGCCGAGTGCCGGGGGCAAGGCGAAGATGGGACGCCGGTGGCCCGACCACTCGCCGGCGGCCCGCACCAGCTCGGCGAGCGAGTAGACGCGCGGGCCGCAGCACTCGATGGTGGTGCCGATCGTCGTCGGGTCGTCGAGCGCGGCGACGATGGCGCTGGCCACGTCGTCGACCCAGACCGGCTGAAAGCGCGCCGTCGCGCCGGCCAGCGGCAGCAGCGGAGAGATCCTGTGCAGGCGCGCGAACAGGTTCAGGAAGCGGTCGCGCTCGCCGAAGATGACCGAAGGGCGCAGCACCGTCAGGTCGAGCCCGGC
This sequence comes from Caldimonas sp., assembly GCA_040007855.1. Classification (GTDB taxonomy): domain Bacteria; phylum Pseudomonadota; class Gammaproteobacteria; order Burkholderiales; family Burkholderiaceae_C; genus Schlegelella_A. Next base: position 2,070 of record JBDTUG010000231.1, on the reverse strand, counting down.
CCGGCGCAGGACTTCTTCGCCGCGCGCCTTCGAGCGCAGGTAGCGGCTGGGCGCGTCAGCGCCGGCACCGAGCGCACTGACGTGGATGACCCGCCTGACGCCGGCGGCCTTGCAGGCCTCGGCCAGGCGGGCCGGCAGGCGGACGTGAACGCGCTCGAAGTCGGCTTCGCTGCCGTGCAGGATGGCGACCAGGTTGATCACCGCATCGGTGCCGCGAAGCAGGTGGGCGAGGGCGGTCTCGTCGTGCACGTCGCCTTCGGCGATCTCGACCGTGGGCAGCAGCTGCAGGTGGCGGGCGCGGGCGACCCGCCGGGTGGCGATGCGCAGCCGGCCGGCCGCGCCGCCGCTCCGCTCGACGAGCTTTTCCGCGACGCTGCGGCCGACGAAGCCGGTGCCGCCGAGGATCAGGAAGTTGCGAAGCATCGGTGACGAGGGGGGCGGCAGTCGCGGCCAGGCGGGCGGAGGCCGATTCTCGCCGAGCCGGGTGCCGCTCGTCAGGGCACGTCCTTCTCGAGTGGCGGCGCGTTTGGATCGGGCGGGCCGACCGGCCGGCCGAGCCGCGAGCGGATCGTCGTGCCCTTGCCGCCCAGCGCCAGCGCGTAGTAGGCGGCGTTGCTGAGCACCTTCTTGACGTAATCGCGCGTTTCCGCGAACGGGATGTTCTCGGCCCACACCGCGGCCTCGAGAACCGGGCCTTCGCGCCACTTGCGCGGCCGCCCGGGGCCGGCGTTGTAGGCAGCAGCCGCCATCGCCTGCGAGCCGCCGACCTCGTCGAGCACCAGCTTGAGGTAGGCGTTGCCGAGGCGCAGGTTGGTGTCGCGGTCGGTGATCAGTGCCGGCGAGTAGGGCAGGCCGATCTTCTTGGCCGTCCACTTGGCGGTGGCCGGCATCAGCTGCATCAGGCCGCTCGCGCCGACGCCGGAGCGGGCGTCCATGATGAAGCGCGACTCCTGGCGGATCAGGCCGTAGACGAAGGCCGGGTCGAGGCCGATCTCGCGGGCGCGAGCCGAGACCTCCCTCAGCAGCGGCGCGGGGAAACGCTGCGCGATGTCGATTTCGGTGCGCGTGCGGTCGCTGGTGTTGATGCAACGGTCCCAGACCTCGTGGTCGCAGGCGAGCTGCGCTGCGGCGAGCAGCTCGCGGTCGCTCAGGCCGCGGATCGAGAAGTTCCACTCGCGCACGCCCTCGCTGCGCAGGCCGATCGCGATCAGCGCCAGGGCGCGGCCGAAGCCGGGCTGCGCAGCGATCGCCTCGCGCTCGGCCGGCGTGGGCGGCAGCGGCTTGGGCGGCAGCGCCTGCGGCTGGCCCAGATCCTCGGCGGCGAGCTGGCCATAGAAGCCGAGCTGCGCGGCGATGCCGGCGAGCAGCTCGCGGCTCGCCGCGCGCAGGCCCTCGCCGTCCTGCGAGTCCTTGGCCAGCGTCTGCAGCGCGCGCGCCTTCCAGTAGACCCAGGCGGCGTCTTTCTGCTCGGCCGGGGTCATCGCGTCGATCGCCTGCACGACCTGCTGCCAGCGGGCCTTGCCGCCGTCGGCGCGCAAGGCGGCGCGCACCTTCCAGGCCAGCAGGTCGTCGGGCAGCTCGATCTCGCGGTTGCCCTTGCGGTTGGCGCGCTCGGCGCGCATGAACTGGTCGACCGCTTCGGGCAGCAGCTTCGTCGCCGTCTGCCGCGCGACGCTGGCCCAGGCCCAGGCTGCCAGGTCGGCCGGCAGGGCGCGCTCCCAGCGGTCGACCAGCAGGGCCGAGACCGCTTCGCTGTCGCTGCTGGCCAGGCGGGTCAGGGCGAGCGTGGCGAGCTCGGCGTCGCTGCGCGCGCTGAGCATGGCGATCCGTTTCAGGTAGCGGCCGGGACCATCGGCGATCTCGCCGACGCTCGCCGCGACGCCGGGGCCGAGCAGCCCTGCGGCCTGCCGGGCGGCGCGTGGCTTGTTCGCTTCCATCGACAGGCGCACCTTCTTCCAGACCTCGGCGGGGCTCAGCTGCTTCGCTTCGAACAAGGTCGCGGCAAGCAGGGCGCAACCATCGTCGGCCTCTTTCTGGGCCAGCCAGGCGGCGGCGCCGGCCGCCGTGACG
>JBDTUG010000230.1:0-6357 GCA_040007855.1 Caldimonas sp. | reverse complement strand
CCGGCCTGTCGATGCGTCTGCGCCCCCGCGCCGACGGCCCGGCCGACCGCTAGCCGAGGGCGGCGAGCGCCTGGGCGCAGTCGCCGATCAGGTCGTCGACGGCCTCCAGGCCGATCGAGAAGCGGACCAGCGTGCCAGTGCCGGCCGGGCGCTTGCGGATCGCCGCCAGGTCGTAGGGCACCGCCAGGCTCGCCGGCCCGGCCCATGAATAGCCGATCCTGAAGATCTTCAGAGCGTCGATGAAGGCGTCGACGCGGGCGCTCTCGAAGCGCGGGTCGAAGACGATCGAGAACAGGCCTGCGGCCTGCGAGCAGAGCGCCGCCCAGTGCGCGTGCCCCGGCGATCCGGCGAGCGCCGGATGCAACACCGCCGTCACCTCGGGCCGCTGCGCCCACCAGGCGGCGAGCGCGCGGCCGGCCCGGTCCTGCGCCGCATAGCGCAGCGTGATCGACGGCAGCGAGCGCAGCACCGCCTCTGCGTCGTTGGCGCCGACGCCCCAGCCCATCCGCATGTGGGTCGCCTTGAGCCGCTGGTGCAACGCCATGTCGCGCGTCGTCACCGCGCCCATCAGCAGGTCGGCGCCGCCCGACGGGTACTTGGTCAGCGCCTGGATCGAAACGTCGACGCCGAGCGGCTCGGCGTCGCTGCCGATCGCGAAGGCGTCGAAGGCGAGGCCCGCGCCCCAGGTGTTGTCGAGGGCCACGACGATGTCCTTGCGCTCGCGCGCGAGCCGGATCAGCGCCGGCAGGTCGGGGAATTCCATCGTCACCGAGCCGGGCGGCTCGAGCCAGACCAGGCGGGTTGCCGGGCCGATCGCCGCGGCCAGCGAGGCCGGCGCCATCGCGTCGTAGAAGCGATGCGCGATGCCCCAGCGCGCGAGCTCGTTCCTCGCCAGCTCCTTGCCGGGGCCGTAGGCGTTGTCGGGGATCAGGACCTCGTCGCCCTGGCGCAGCAAGCCGGCGTCGACCAGGGTGATCGCGGCCAGGCCGCTCGGCGTCAGCAGCGTCTGCAGGCCGCCTTCGAGGGTGGCGATGCGCTCCTCGAGGATGAAGGTGGTCGGGGTGCCGTGCAGGCCGTAGGTGTAGCCGGTCTTCTCTTTCCAGGTCCGGGCGCGCAGCGCCGCGGTGTCTGAAAAGAGGACCGTCGAGGCCTTGTGCACCGCCGGCTGCACCGAGCCGAAGCCGGCCGGCGGCTTGTAGCCGTGGGCGATCAGCGAGGTGCTGCTGGGCGGCTTCTTCTTCGCCATCGCGCTCAGGCGGGAACGCCGACGAGATCGTGGCCGTCGACCGCGACGATTCGCGCCCGCGTGAATTCGCCGCTCTTCAGCGTCCGGGAGGCCTTCTCCGGCGGCAGCAGGCGCACCCGACCGTCGATCTCCGGCGCGTCGGCATAGCTGCGGCCGATGCCGCCCTTCCTGCCGAGGCCCGGCGCCGAATCGACCAGCACCTGCATCGTCGCGCCGATCCGGCGGGAGAGCTTCTCGATCGAAACCGCTTCCGCCACGGCCATGACGCAGGCGCGCCGTTCCTCGCGGACCTCGATCGGCAGCATGCCGGGAATCGCGTTGGCCGTCGCGCCGTCGACCGCCGAGTAGGCGAAGCAGCCGGCGCGGTCGATCTTCGCCTCGCGCAGGAAGGCGAGCAGGTCCTCGAACTCGGCTTCGGTCTCGCCGGGAAAGCCGGCGATGAAGGTGCTGCGCACGACCAGCTCCGGGCAGATCTCGCGCCAGCGCGCCAGCCGCTCGAGGTTCTTCTCGCCGCTCGCCGGCCGCTTCATCCGGCGCAGCACGTCGGGATGCGAATGCTGGAACGGGACGTCGAGGTAGGGAAGGATCCGGCCGGTCGCCATCAGCGGCAGGATGGCGTCGACATGCGGATAGGGGTAGACGTAGTGCAGCCGCACCCAGGCGCCGTGCGGCTCGGCGATCTCGGCCAGCCGTTCGCACAGATCGAGCAGCTGCGTCCTGACCGGTCGGCCGTTCCAGAAGCCGGTGCGATAGCGCACGTCGACGCCGTAGGCGCTGGTGTCCTGGCTGATGACGAGCAGCTCCTTCACGCCCGACTCGAACAGCGCCGCCGCTTCCGAGAGCACATCGCCGACCGGCCGCGACACCAGATCGCCGCGCAGGCTGGGGATGATGCAGAAGGTGCAGCGGTGGTTGCAGCCCTCGCTGATTTTCAGGTAGGCGTAGTGCCTGGGCGTCAGCTTGATGCCGATCGAGGGGCGCGCGGGCACGAGATCGACGAACGGGTCGTGCGGCTTCGGCGCGTGCAGGTGGACCGCGTCCATCACCTCCTCGGTGGCGTGCGGGCCGGTCACGGCCAGCACGCTCGGATGCATCTGCCGGACCAGGTTGCCGCCGTCGGCCGCGGCCTTGGCGCCCAGGCAGCCGGTGACGACGACCTTGCCGTTCTCGGCGAGCGCCTCGCCGATCGTCGCCAGGCTCTCGCGCACCGCGTCGTCGATGAACCCGCAGGTGTTGACGATGACGAGGTCGGCGCCGGCGAAGGTCTTCGAGGTGGCGTAGCCCTCGGCCGAGAGGCGGGTCAGGATCAGTTCGGAGTCGGTCAGGGCCTTCGGGCAGCCGAGCGACACGAAGCCGATCTTGGGTGCCGGGGTGGACGGGCCGGCAAGGGGGGGTCGAACCAGCGAGTCCACGGTCATCGGCCGATTTTCGCCGATCGCCGGTCTCGACGCCGGCGCCTCCCGGTCACTGCTTGGTCGGCAACTTGACGACCGGCAAGCCGGGGAACATTGTTCCTGCCTGCTTGGCCATCTGCTCCTGCATCTTCAGGAACACCTGGCGCGACTGTTCCATGTAGTTGCCCATCAGGCCCTGGACCATCGGCGCCTGTCCGTTCAGGAACTGCGACCAGAGCTCCGGGTTCAGCGGCTTCGGGTCGACCAGCCCCTTGGACTGCTCGGCGAGCCGGCCCTGGATGTCGGTGAAGGTCTGCAGGTTCGACTCGAGGTAGCTGCCCATCATCCCCTGCATCGCGTGGCCGTAGAAGCGGATGATCTGCGAGAGCATGCCGGTCGAGAAGATCGGCACGCCGCCGGTCTCTTCCTCGAGGATGATCTGCAGCAGGATGCTGCGCGTGAGTTCGTCGCCGGTCTTGGCATCGCGCACCTCGAAGCAGACGCCCTGCAACACCATCGCCTTCACCTCGGCAAGCGTGATGTAGCTCGACACCTGGGTGTCGTAGAGGCGTCGGTTCGGATACTTCTTGAGGATGCGCGGCCCGGTGCTGCTGGCGACGGGCTTCTTCGGCGCACCGGCGCGGCGGGTCGGGGGCATCGAGGTTTCCAGGTCAGCGCCCGCGCGGCCGCCCCGAGGGCGCCGGCGCCCCGTCGGGAGGCGGCGAGCGAAGGAGGCGTCGGGGCGTCATGTCGAGAGGCGCGATTCTAGGAGCGCGAAGCGGAGATCCCGAGGCGGGTTTCCCCGCCCGACGCCCGGATGCCCGGCGGCGGCGGGCAGCTTCGCGTCCGCTTTTCCCCGCATCGTCGCGCCGCCCGGCGTTCAGCCCTCCCGCTTGGCAACCAGGGTCAGGATGTCGTAGCTGGCGACCAGCTCGTCGGCCTGGTTGGTGACCTCCACGTCCCAGGCCACCACGCCCTGCCCCTTGCCTTGCGCGTCCTTGCGGTTGCGGTCGATCTTGCGCTTGCAGGTGAGGCGGGCGCGGATCGTGTCGCCGATCGCCACCGGCTTGACGAAGCGCAGCGTGTCGAGTCCGTAGTTGGCGAGAACCGGGCCGGGGGCCGGCGAGACGAACAGGCCGGCCGCCGCCGACAGCACGAAGTAGCCGTGGGCGATCCGCTGGCCGAACGCCGACTCCTTGGCGGCGATCGCGTCGAAGTGCATGTAGAAGAAGTCTCCCGAGACGCCGCCGAAGGCGACGATGTCGGCCTCGCTCACGGTGCGCCGGTGGGTCAGCAGCGAATCACCGACGGCGAGCTCCTCGAAGTGCCTGCGAAACGGATGGACGTCGCCTTCGTTCAGCGCCGCGCCGCGAACGTATTCGCCGGTCACCGCCATCAGCATGGTCGGCGAGCCCTGGACCGCGGCCCGTTGCAGGTAGTGCTTGACGGCGCGGATGCCGCCGAGCTCCTCGCCGCCGCCGGCGCGGCCCGGGCCGCCGTGCTTGAGCATCGGCAGCGGCGAGCCATGTCCGGTCGACTCGCTGGCGGCCTCGCGGTCGAGGATGTGCAGGCGGCCGTGCCAGGCCGCCATCTGCGGGATCGCCTTGGCCGCGACCTTGGGATCCTTCGTCACCAGGGTGGCGACCAGGCTGCCGCGGCCCCGCGCGGCCAGGGCCAGGGCCTCGTCGAAATCGCCGTAGGGCATGAGCGTGCTCACCGGGCCGAAGGCCTCGACATCGTGCACCGCGTCATTCGTCATGGGATCGCGGCAGAGCAGCAGTGTCGGGGCGAAGAACGCGCCGCCGGCCGTGCCTTCGCCGAGGGGCGCGAAGGCTTCGCCCCTGCCGATCACGACCTCGTTGCCGCGGGAGAGCATCTCGACCCGCTCGGCCACGTCCTTCTGCTGCGCGCGCGAGGCGAGCGCGCCCATCTTCACGCCTTCGACCGCCGGGTCGCCGGAGACGACGCGGGCCAGCCGCTCGCGCAGCCGGGCGGCGAGCGCATCGAGATGCTGGCGCGGCACGATGGCGCGCCGGATCGCGGTGCACTTCTGCCCCGCCTTGGCGGTCATCTCGCGCACCACCTCCTTGACGAACAGGTCGAACTCCTCGTCGCCCGGCTGCACATCGGGGCCGAGGATGGCGGCGTTCAGCGAATCGGCCTCGGCGTTGAACGGGATCGACTTCGCCAGCAGGTTGGCGTTGCCGCGCAGCTTCAGCGCGGTATCGGCCGAGCCGGTGAAGGTGACGACGTCCTGGCTGTCGAGCCGGTCGAGCAGGTCGCCGGTGCTGCCGATCACGAGCTGCAGGCTGCCCGACGGCAGCAGGCCGGACTCGACCATCATCCGCACCATCGCCTCGGTCAGGTAGCTGGTCGCGGTGGCGGGCTTGGCGATGCACGGCATGCCCGCGAGGAAGGTCGGTGCGAATTTCTCGAGCAGCCCCCAGATCGGGAAATTGAAGGCATTGATGTGCACCGCGACGCCGCCGCGCGGCACCAGGATGTGGGTGCCGGCGAAGTGCCCCTTCTTGCCGATGGAGACCGCCGGCCCTTCGTGGACCACGTTGCCCGAAGGCAGCTCGTTGCCTCCCATCGACGCGTAGGCGTAGAGCGTGCCGGTGCCGCCCTCGATGTCGACCCAGCTGTCGTTGCGGGTCGCGCCGGTGTGGCGCGAGATCGTGTAAAGCGCTTCCTTCCTCTCGTTGAGGTAGGCCGCGAGCGCCTTGAGGCGCGCCGCGCGCTGCTGGAAGTCCATCGCCATCAGGGCGGGAACGCCCTTCCTGCGGGCGTGGCCGAGCGCCTCACCGAAATCGATCTCGTCGGCATGGGCGTGGTGGATCGTCGAGCCGTCGATGGCGCTCGACAGCGCGCTGCCGGCACGCGTGCCGACCCAGCGATCGGCGATGTGGCTCTGGAGAATGTTCATGGCAGTCCTGAAGTCGGCAAGCGTCGCCCGCCGGGCCGCCCCAAGGGCGGCGCCGCCCCCTCGGGGGGGCAGCGAACGCAGTGAGCGTGGAGGCACCATTCCTAGGGCTGGTATTTCCAGGCGCCGTTTTCGATCTTGACCATCACGCGGGCGCGCTGGTCGAGGCCGAGGTGGTCGGTCGGGGACATGTTGAAGATGCCGTGCGCACCGTCGACCGCGCTGCTCGACTCGAGGGCGTCGCGCAGCGCGGCGCGGAACTCCGGCGTGCCCGGCCTGGCCTTCTTCAGGGCCTGAATCGCGGCGGTGCTCATCAGGCGGCCGGCGTCCCAGGCGTGCGCGCCGAAGGTCGAGACCGTGCCCTTGCCGTAGGCCGCCTCGTACTTGGCGACATAGTCCAAGGCGCTCGCCTTGACCGGAAAGTTGGGCGGCAGCTGGGCGGCGACCAGCACCGGACCCGACGGCAGGTAGGTGCCTTCGACGTCCTTGCCGCCGACGCGCAGGAAGTCGTTGTTGGCGACGCCGTGGGTCTGGTAGTACTTGCCTGCGTAGCCGCGCTCCCTGAGCGTCCTCTGCGGCAGCACGGCGGGCGTGCCGGAGCCGGCGATCAGGATCGCGTCGGGCTTGGCGGCGACCAGCTTGAGCACCTGGCCGGTCACCGAGGTGTCGGTCCGCGCATAGCGCTCGTTGGCGACGATGGTCAGGCCCTTGACCGGCGCGATCTTGGTGAATTCCTGGAACCAGCCTTCGCCGTAGGCGTCGGCAAAGCCGATGAAGCCGACCGTCTTGACGCC
>JBDTUG010000229.1:0-6358 GCA_040007855.1 Caldimonas sp. | reverse complement strand
GGCGAGAGGTGGATCAGCAGGAAGACGATCAGCGCCACGACCGCCATCACCGGCAGCGTGGCGAGGATGCGTCGCAGCAGGAACCTCATGCGGTGCGGCCGGGCTCGGGCCGCCGGTTCCTACTTGTCGAGCGCCCAGAGATTGGGAATGCCCCAGAGCTGGTCGACGTTCTTCAGGCTCCTGCGCGCTGCGAAGGCCGGCGAGTACTGGCCGAAGTAGGCGTAAGGAACGGCTTCGAAGGCGCGCTTCTGGAAGCTGTCGAGCAATTCCTTCCGCCTGGCGGGAGCGGTCTCGCGGATCCAGGCGGTGCGCAGCTCGTCGAGCGGCTTGTCGCACGGCCAGCCGGGCAGGGCGTTGCCGCAGGCGGCGCTGAGATACGCGTTGGTGACGGGCGAGTTGACGTCGAACTCGCCGGCCACCGTGACGTAGACGTTCCAGCCGCCGGCCTCCGGCAGGTCTTTCCTGGTGCGCCGCGCGGTGATCGACGCCCAGTCGCTGGATGCCGCCTCGACGTTCATGCCGATGCTCTTCAGCGTCTGGATGGCGACCAGGGCCGAGGCGTTCAGGTAGCTGATGTCGGTGGGCAGCAGGACGACGATCTTCTCGCCCTTGTAGCCGCTCTCGGCGAGCAGTTGCCTGGCGAGCGCGAGGTCGGGCTTGCGGAAGGGCTCGGCGCCGGCGTCGGTCTGGTTGGGGCCACCGCAGATGAACCAGCTCGAGCAGTAGGTCATCCGCATGTCGAGCGGATAGCCCATGGCGGTGGTGAACTTCTCCTGGTTCACCGCATGCAGAACCGCCTGGCGCGCCTTCGCGTTGTTGAACGGCGCGAAGGTCTGGTTCATGACGATGAAGCCCTGGTACGAGCCGCCGCTGCCGAGCCGGATGTTCGGGTCCGAGCGCAGCGGCGTGATGTAGTCGGGAGGCACCTGCTCGATCATGTCGACCTCGCCGTTCTTCAGGGCGGCGGTCGAGCTGTTCGAGTCGGGCAGGTAGAGCCATTCGACCCGGTCGAAGTGCGGCGTCTTGTTGCCCGAGAGGCCGCTCGGCGGCTCGGACCGACCGACGTAGGCCGGGTTGCGCAGGAACACCAGCTTGTTGCCCGGCACCCATTCGTCGCGCTTGAAGAGGAACGGGCCCGAGCCCATCACCTCGGTGAGCGGCGCGGTCGTCGGCAGCCTGGCCATCCGCTCCGGCATGACGATCGGCGGAAAGCCCGAGGGCTTGGCGAGCGCGTCCAGCACCAGGCCGAACGGCTCCTTCAGGGTCAGTGTGAAGCTGTTGGCGTCGACCGCCTTCCACTCGGCGCCGGCATTGCCCATCGCCCGGCCGATGCTGTCGCGGCCGCCCCAGCGCTGCAGCGAGGCGACGGCGTCGGCGGCCGTGACCGGGCTGCCGTCGTGGAACTTCAGGCCGGGCCGGAGCGTGAACGACCACGCCTTGCCGTCCTTCGAGGCCGTGTACTTGTCGACCATCTGCGGCTTCGGCACGCCTTTCGCGTCCTGCGCGAACAGGGTGTCGTAGACCATGTAGCCGAAGTTGCGCGTGATGTAGGCGGTGGTGAACGACGGGTCGAGGATCTTCACGTCGGCGTGGGCCACGAAGCGCAGCGTCTTGGTCTGGGCCATCGCGTCGGCGGGGCCGAAGCTCAGCAGGGCGGCGAGCAGGGCGCTGCCCAGGGCGGGGAAGGAACGGTTCATCGGCGGGGCTCCTCGGGTTGCGGCGATTGTCCGCTTCAGGCGAGCGGCCACTTGGGGCGGCGCACCTTGCGGTAGGGAAGGGTCTCGATGTCGAGCGTGACGACGCCGGGCGCGCCGACGTAGATGACGTGTTTCGCGACCTTCGAGAACGAGGCGTAGAAGTGCTGCGACGACTTGACGACGATGATCTTCTTCGCCGCCAGATCCACGCCGAGCTGGCTGAACAGGTCGGTGCACATTGCCTGGTTGCGCAGGCTGATCAGGACGATCTCGATGCCGCCGGTCTCGACCAGCGCCGAGTCGCCCATCGCCATCGGCGTGCCGGCCAGGCCGGTCATCTTCATCTCGGGCAGCAGCGCCTTGACGGTGCAGAGCGCGTCGACCGGATCGCCCGACAGTGGACCGATCTTGCCGCCGATGCGCAGCATCAGGGTCGCGCCGACGCCGGCGTCGAAGGCGATGCGGGCGGCGATCGGGTCCCAGAGCGGTCCCAGGCAGGCGTTGCCGATGCCGCGTTCGATCATCCGGCGCAGGATGAAGGTCGAGTCGCCGGCCGCACCGCCGCCCGGGTTGTCGGCGCCGTCGGCGAGCACCACCGGGCCGGCGTCGAAGGCGAGCGCCTGGTCGAGCGAGGCGTCGATGCCGGGATAGCTGACGCCGAGCCGGTCGCGCAGGCCGATCAGCTCGTCGGCGAGGCGGCGCGCGAGCCGCTCCGCCGCGCCGGAGTCGCCGTCGCTGTAGACCAGGATCTGCGTGCCCATGTGCTCGACGTCGCCCCAGGCGAAGCCGTGCGAGACCGAGATCGAGAGGATGCCGTCCTTGCCCTCGAGCGCCTGGATGCGGTCGACGAAGCCGCGCGCCGGCTCGCGCGAGGTGTGCATGGTCACGATCATCTCGCAGTCGACGCACGCGGCGACCGGGCGGAGCTTGCCTTCGACCATCGCCGCGCACAGGTCGACCAGCTCGTAGGCGCGGTCGAGGATGTCGGTGTGCGGATATTCCTTGAAGGCGATCAGCAGGTCGGCGTTGGCGAGCATCGCCGGCGTGAGGTGGTTGTGCGGATCGAGCTCGGCGCCGACCACGACCGTCGGTCCGACCATCTGCCGCACGCGCGCCAGCAGGTCGCCTTCGCAGTCGTCGTAGCCGTCGGCGACCATCGCGCCGTGCAGGCCGAGCACGACCATGTCGACCGGCAGCGCGGCGGCGAGGTCGGCGAGCAGCTCGTCGCGCAGCGTCTCGTAGGCCACGCGGGTGGTCGTGCCGCTCGGCTGCGCGGCGGCGACCATGCCCTCGACCAGGTCCCAGCCGAGCGCCTTGCCGCGCTGCCGGGCGGCCCACAGCGGCCCGGCGAAGAAGCTCATCTCGTCGGGATGCTGGCCGGCCGCGAAGTAGCCGCGATCGCGAAACGAGGCGAGGCCGGTCGGCATCGGCGCGAAGGTGTTGGTTTCGGTGGCAAGGCCGCCGCTGAAGACGCGCATGGGAGGGGCTTTCGCGAAACGTGGGGGAGGTCGGCCGGCCTTCAGCCGGCCCTCGGATGCAGGCGCGCCGGCGACAGCATCGCCGCCGTCAACCCGTAGGCGGCGACCCGCGGCGGCACCGGTGCGCCGAGGGCGAGCGCGGCGCAGGTCTCGCCCATCGCCGCCGAGGTCTGGATGCCGTAGCCGCCTTGCGCGGCGATCCAGAAGAAGCCGGGCCGCTCTGGATCGAAGCCGCCGACCAGGTCGCCGTCGGCGACGAACGAGCGCAGCCCCGCCCAGGTGCGGGTAGGACGGACGATGCGCAGTGTCGTCATCGTCTCGATCCTGTCGATGCCCATGGCGATGTCGAGTTCCTCGGGCTGCACGTCCTGCGGCTCGACCGGGTCGGCGTTGGCCGGCGAGCCGAGCATCTGGCCGGCGTCGGGCTTGATGTACCAGCTCTCGTCGATGCCGGCGCAGGCTGGCCAGCGGGCGAACGCGAGGCCGGCGGGCGGCGCGAAGAGGAAGGCGGAGCGGCGCTTGGGCACCAGACCGAGGGTCCGTGCGCCGGCGAGGCGGCCGACGACGTCGGCCCAGGCGCCAGCGGCGTTCACCAGCACCGGCGCCTCGTACGCCTGGCCGCCGGCATGCACCCGCCAGACCCCGCCGATGCGCTCCGCCGCGCTCACCTCGGCGTCGCAGACGACCCGGCCGCCGCGCCGGCGCAGGCCCTTGAGGAAGCCCTGGTGGAGGGCGTGGACGTCGATGTCGGCGGCGTCGGGTTCGTACAGGCCGCCGACGATCCGCTCGGGCCGCAGCACCGGCACCATCTCGCACGCCTCCCGGCCGTCGAGCCGGCGGGCCCGGTCGGTGACCGCCTGGAACACCTGCCATTGCGAATCGAGCAGAGGGATCTGCTCGGCGCTGGCCACCATCAGGGCGCCACGCGCGGAGAGGATCGGCGTTTCGGTGAAGCCCGCGGGCGGCGCATCGAGGAAGGCGCGGCTCGCCATCGTCAGCGCGCGCACCTGCGGCGTGCCGTAGCTCTCCATGAAGAGGGCGGCCGAGCGGCCGGTCGAATGCGCGCCCGGCTGCGCTTCGCGCTCGAGCAGCACGACCTTGCCGTGCTGCGCCAGCCAGTAGCCGGCCGACGCGGCAGCGATGCCGGCGCCGACGATCAGGAAGTCGGCGCTGCGGTCGGCGGTCATCGCGGTCACGTTCGAAGGTCCTTCTCGGGAGCAGGCGGCCAAGCGCTCAGCCGAGCGCCTGCATCGTCGCGGCAAAGCGCTGGCCGATCGCCTCGCCGTGGGCGTGGCGCCGATCGCGCACGACCCAGCGGCCCGCCACCATCACGTCGCGCCAGCTTCTGCCGGGGCTCGAGAACAGCAGTGCGTCGAGGATGCCGGGCGGCGGGATGCCGAGCAACGCGTCTTCGTTCGCATCGACCACCAGCGCGTCGGCGCGCGCGCCGGCGACCAGGCCCCAGGCGGACTCGCCTGCGGCGGCGGCACTGCCCGCGAGGGTGCGCGAAAACAGGCGCTCGGCGGTCGACGGCCAGCCGGCCTCGGGCGCGGCGGCGACGTTGCGCTGGCGCCGCGCCAGCCGCTGGCCGTAGTCGAGCCAGCGCAGCTCTTCGCGCCAGTCGCGGGTGACGTGGCTGTCGGAGCCGATCGCCAGCGGCACGCCGGCAGCGAGCCAGCCGGGCAGGTCGGCGAGGCCGTCGCCCAGGTTGGCCTCGGTGCTCGGGCAGAGCACGACGCCGGCGCCGCTGCGCGCCACGGCAACGATCTCGGCGGCCTCGCTGTGCGTCGCATGGACGAGCTGCCAGCGCGCGTCGGGCAGCTGCTCTCGCGCCAGCCATTCGAGCGGCCGGGCGCCGGTGGCGGCCAGGCAGTCGTCGACCTCGGCCGTCTGCTCGGCGATGTGGATGTGGATCGGCCCGGCGAAGCCCTCGGCATGCTGGCGCAACTCGGCGATCGACTCCGGCGGGGCGGCGCGCAGCGAGTGGATCGCCAGGCCGGCGTTGACGAGCGGCCGGCGCGCGGCGGCAATCGCTGCGGCGGCCTGCCAGACCTGGATCGGCGAGGCTCGAAAGCGCCGCTGGTCGGCGCGCAGCGGCGCCTCGAAGCCGGCTCGCTCGTACAGCACCGGCAGCACAGTGAGGCCGATGCCGGCCTCGGCGGCCGCGTCGGCGAGCGCCCACGACATCGCCAGCGGGTCGGCGTAAGGCTGGCCGTCGAGGTCGTGCTGAAGGTAGTGGAACTCGCAGACCTGGGTGTAGCCGCCGGCGAGCAACTCGACGTAGAGCTGGGCCGCGACGTCGCGCAGCTGCGCCGGCGAGATGCGAAGGGCGATCCGGTACATCCGGTCGCGCCAGGCCCAGAAGTCGTCGCGCGCCGCGTCGCGCCGCTCCGCGCGGCCGGCGAAGGCGCGCTGGAAGGCGTGGCTGTGCGCGTTCACCAGGCCCGGCAGCAGGACACCGTCGACGACCAGCGCGCCGGGCGGCGGCGCGGCGACGCCGGTCGTCACTTCGGCCCAGCGGCCGTCGGCGCCGATCCGCAGCAGTACCTGCCCGGCCCAGCCCTCGGGCCGCCACGCGTGCGCCGCCCAGAGCAGCGCCGGATCAGGCACCGGGCCGCCAGTCGAGCGTCGCCTGGAGCAGGTTGCGCAGCACCGGTCGGAGCTTCTTTGCCCGCTCGGGATCGATGACGAAGGGCGGCTCTTCCGCCATGTAGCACGACCAGCACATCTCGAGCTGGACGGCGTGCAGGCCTTCGGCCGGGCGGCCGTAGAAGCGGGTGATGTGGCCGCCCTTGAAGCGGCCGTCGGTGACGTGGCTGAACGTCGCTTGCCCGTCGAGCACCGTCATCAGGGCATTGCGCAGCGGCGCCGCGCAGCTCGTGCCGCTCGCCGTGCCCAGGTTCAGGTCGGGCAGCCGCCCCTCGAACAGCCAGGGCAGCTGCGACTTGATGCTGTGCCCGTCCCACAGGATCGCGTGGCCGTGGGCTTGCTTCAGGCGGGCCATCTCGGCGTCGAGGGCCTCGTGGTAGGGCTGCCAGTACGCGGCACGGCGGCGATCGATCTCCGTGTTCCCGGCGGCGACCGGGTCCCGGTAGAGCGGCTCGCCGGTGAAGAAGCGCGTCGGGCAGAGCTCGGTGTTGTTGGCGCCGGCGTACATCGGCGTGTTCTCGGGCGGCCGGTTCA
>JBDTUG010000228.1:0-6419 GCA_040007855.1 Caldimonas sp. | reverse complement strand
TGACGTCCCGTCACGGCCTCGAAAAGATAATACATCAGGTGCCCGCCGTCGAGGATGGGCAGCGGCAGCAGGTTGAGCACGCCGAGGCTCACGCTCACGACCGCGAGAAAGCCGAGGTAATAGGCCAGGCCGAGACGCACCGACTGGCCGGCGTAGTCGGCGATCGTGACCGGCCCGCTCAGGTTCTTGAGCGAGGCCTGGCCGATGATCATCTTGCCGAGCATCTTCACGGTCAGCGCCGACATCTGCCAGGTCTGCACGACCGCGGCGCCGAGGCCCTCGATGGCGCCGTACTGCACCGAGGTCATTTCGGGCGGCCGGCCGGGCACGACCTCGAGCCGGCCGATCCGGTTGCCCGCATCGACGACGACCGCCGGCGTGACGACGAGGTCGAGCCGGGCGCCGGCGCGCTCGACGCGCCACTGCATGGGCGTCGCCACGCCGGTCTTGCCGCTGGCCCTGATCGCGTCGCGCGCCTGCGACGCGTCTTGGATCGCGCGGCCGTCGATCGTGACGATGCGGTCGTCCGCCTTCAAGCCGGCCGCAGCGCCGGCGCCGCCCGCCTTCACCTCGCCGAGCACCGGCTCGCTGAAGGCGTTGCCGAGGCCGATCCGCTGCATCAGCCTGGCATCGACTTCGCTGGCCGACAACGACGCGAGGTCGAGCGTGGCGCGGCGCTGCCCGCGCCCGTCGCGACCGCTGACCATCAGCTCGATGCTCTCGCCGTGGAGCAGGCTTTGCGTCACCTGCCAGCGCAGGTCGGTCAGCGAGCGGACGTCGCGCCAGTCGTTGCCGTCGCTCGACACCGATCGCACCCAGTCGCCGGCGCGCAGTCCGGCCCGCTCGGCGACGCTTGCCGCGGCGGGCGGGCCGAGCACCGCCTTCGGCTCGTCGACGCCGATCCAGTGCGCCGCCGAGTAAAGCAGGACCGCGAGCAGCAGGTTGGCGGCCGGCCCGGCGGCGACGATTGCGGCGCGCTGCCAGAGGGGCTTGCGGTTGAAGGCGCGGCCTAGGTCGGCAGGCCCCACCGCGCCTTCACGCTCGTCGAGCATGCGCACGTAGCCACCGAGCGGCAAGGCGCAGACGACGAACTCGGTGCCGTCGGGACTGTTCTGGCGGCGCCAGAGCACCCGGCCGAAGCCGATCGAAAAGCGGAGCACGCGCACGCCGCAGGCGATCGCGACCCGGTAGTGCCCGTACTCATGGACGACGATGAGCACCGCGAGCGTGAACAGGAAGGCGAGCAGGGTGATCATTCAGCCATCGTTCATTCAGCGAGATTTTTCAGGAACCGGCCGGCGCTGCGCCGCGCCTCGGCATCGAGCGCGAGCAGCGAATCGAGCGAATCCGCGGCGCCCCGTTGCGGAACCACGGCCTCGATGGTGCGCGCGTTGACGCTGTGAATCCGGTCGAAGCGGATGGTTCCGGAAAGAAAGGCGGCAACCGCCTCTTCATTGGCGGCATTGAGCACAGCGCTGGTGCCGGGTGGGCCGCGCAAGGCCTCGAACGCCAGCGCAATCGCCGGGTAGATCGCCGGATCGGCGGCCTCGAAGGTGAGCGACGCGACCGTTCGCCAGTCGAGCGGCTCGGTTCCCGAGGCGAGGCGCTCCGGCCAGGCCAGGCCGTGCGCGATCGGCACCCGCATGTCGGCCGTGCCGAGTTGCGCCAGCACCGACTGGTCGCGGTACACGACCATCGAATGGATGATGCTCTGCGGGTGGATGACGACGCGGATCTGCTCGGGCGCCAGGTCGAACAGGAAGTGCGCCTCGATGACCTCGAGCGCCTTGTTCATCATGGTGGCCGAATCGACCGAGATCTTGCGCCCCATCACCCAGGTGGGATGGGCGCAGGCCTGGTCGGGCGTGACGTCGCCGAGGGTAGCCGGCGCGCGGCCGCGGAACGGCCCTCCCGAGGCGGTGAGAACGATATGGTCGATGCGCGCCTGCCAGGTCGCCCGGTCGGGGGGCAGGCACTGGAAGATCGCCGAGTGCTCGCTGTCGATCGGCAGCAGGGTCCCGCCGCCTTCGCGGAGCGCGTCGATGAACAGCGCGCCGCCGACGACCAGCGCTTCCTTGTTGGCGAGGAGCAGCCGCTTGCCGGCCCGCGCCGCCGCCAGGCACGGGGCGAGCCCGGCGGCACCGACGATGGCCGCCATCACGATGTCGACCTCGCCGTGTCCGGCCAGCTCACACAGGGCACGTTCGCCGTGCATGACTTCGGTCGGCAGCTTCGCGTCGGCCAGGCGGTGTGCCAGCGTCGCCGCACCGTCGCCAGTGGCGACGACGGCGTACCGAGGGCGAAAGCGCAGGCAGAGCGCGAACAGCTCGTCGAGCCGGTGCTGCGCCGTCAGCGCGAACACCTCGAAGCGCTCCGGATGGCGGGCGATGACGTCGAGCGTCGCCATGCCGACCGAGCCGGTCGCGCCGAGGATGCAGACGCGCTTCGGCTGTGCGTTCGCGGTGCTCATAGCGAGACCATCGCCAGGGCGATCGGAAAGACCGGCAGCAGCGCGTCGACGCGATCGAGCACGCCGCCGTGGCCGGGCAGCAGGCCGCTGCTGTCCTTGGCCCCGGCGCTGCGCTTGACGAGCGACTCGAACAGGTCGCCGACCACGCTCATCGCGACCAGGAAGACGACCACCAGGGCGAGCCCGGCGAAGCCGAAGCGCGCCGCGATGACGCCGTACAGGCTGACCGAGTCGACCCACCCGGACTTGTCGACCGCGAGCCAGGCCGCGGCGACCAGAAGCGCGCCGATCATGCCGCTCCAGACGCCCTCCCAGCTCTTGCCCGGGCTGATGCCGGGGGCAAGCTTTCTCTTCCCGAAGGCGCGGCCGCCGGCATAGGCGCAGATGTCGGCCGACCACACCAGGCAGAAGATCGAGAGGATGAAATTGAGCCCGCTCGCCTTGGCGTTTGCCAGCGCCAGCCAGGCGGTCCACAAGGCGACCAGGCCGATCCCCCAGCGCAGGGCGCGCGGCAGGCGCGGCCATCCGGCGACGCCGCCGCGCAGCACCCAGGCGCCGCCGAGCACCCAGACCGCAGTCGCCAGCCACCAGGCCAGCCGCGGCGCGGCTTCGCCCCAGCCCGCCCAGAGCGCCAGGCCGCAGGCGATCCCCAGGCCGATGCCGAGCGGCACCGCCAAAGCGGCGCCGTCGTTCAGGCGGACCCATTCCCAGCCGGCCGCGGCCATCACCACCAGGGTCAGGATCGCGAACGGCCAGACCGACCGGACGGCGAGCGCCGGCAGCAACAGGGCCAGCAGCACCAACGCGGTCAGGATGCGCTGCTTCAGCATGTCGCGAGCCGCACCCTAGACGCCCGCCTGGGCCAGCACCGGACGCGCCGTGACCGCGCCGAACCGGCGCTCACGGCGCGCGTACTGGGCAAGCGCAGCGTCGAGCTCGGCGCTGCCGAACTCGGGCCAGAGGCAGTCGGTGAACACCAGCTCGGAATAGGCCGCCTGCCAGAGCAGGAAGTTGCTGATCCGCACCTCACCGCCGGTGCGGATGAAGAGATCCGGGTCGGGCGCGTAGCTGAGCGCCATATAGCTGTTGAGGCGGGCTTCGTCGAGCTCTTCGGGCCGGACGCCCGCGACCATCGCCTGCCGGCAGGCCTGCACGATGTCCCAGCGGCCGCCGTAGTTGAAGGCGACCGACAGGTTGATCCGGGTGTTGTGGCGCGTCTTGTCCTCGGCCTGCTGCCAGGCGGCGCGCAGCTTGTCGGACACCTGGGCGCGATCGCCGACGATGCGCACGCGCACGCCGTCGCTGGCCAGCGTGCCGAGGTACTTGGACACCGCGACCAGCACCAGGCCCATCAGGCCCGACACCTCCTCGCTCGGCCGCTTCCAGTTCTCGGACGAGAAGGCGAACACGGTGAGGTATTCGACGCCTCGGTCGGCGCAGGCGAGCACGGTGCGGACCAGCGCATCGACGCCCTGCTTGTGGCCGAAGAAGCGCGGCATGTAACGCGCCTTCGCCCAGCGGCCGTTGCCGTCCATCACGATCGCCACGTGGCGAGGCACGGCGGCGACGAGCTCGCTGCGATCGCTCACCGGGTGGCCCCGGGCAGCGTCGCCGGACGATGCCCCGCGTTCATCAGACGGCCATGATCTCGGCTTCCTTGGCCGAGGTGAGCCGATCGACCTCGCCGATCGTCCGGTCGGTGAGCTTCTGCAGCTCGTCGAGCGAGCGGCGCTCCTCGTCCTCGCTGATCTCCTTGTCCTTGGTCAGCCGCTTGGCGTGCTCGTTGGCGTCGCGCCGGAGGTTCCTGATCGCGATCTTGGCGTCCTCGCTGGCGTGGCGCACGACCTTGGTCAGGTCCTTGCGACGCTCTTCGGTCAGGGCCGGCATCGGCACCCGAAGCAGGTCGCCCTGGGCCGACGGATTGAGGCCGAGACCGGACTCGCGGATCGCCTTCTCGATCTTGGCGCCCATGCCTTTCTCCCAGGGCTGGACGCTGATCGTGCGCGAGTCGAGCAGGGTCACGTTGGCCACCTGGCTGATCGGCACGTGCGAGCCGTAGTACTCGACCTGGACCTGGTCGAGGATGCCGGGGTGGGCACGGCCGGTGCGGATCTTCTGCAGCTCGGCCTTGAACGATTCGATCGAGCGTGCCATCTTCTGCTCGGCGGTCTTCTTGATGTCGGCGATCGTCATGTCAGCCTCGCGGGGCCGCCCCAAGGGGCCGAAGCGCCCCCTCGGGGAGCATTGAACGAAGTGAGCGTGGGGGTTTCATGATGCTTCCTCACACGTGAACAAGGGTGCCTTCGTCCTCGCCCATGACGACGCGCTTGAGCGCCCCGGGCTTGAAGATGGAAAAAACCCGGATCGGCAGCTTCTGGTCGCGGCACAGCGCGAAGGCAGTCGCGTCGAGGACCTGCAGGTTCTTGATGATCGCCTCGTCGAAGCTGATCCGCGAATATCGGATCGCCGCCGGATCCTTGTTCGGGTCGGCGCTGTACACGCCGTCGACCTTGGTCGCCTTGAGGACGATCTGGGCGCCGATCTCGGCGCCGCGCAAGGCCGCCGCGGTGTCGGTGGTGAAGAACGGATTGCCGGTGCCGGCGGCGAAGATCACCACCTTGCCTTCCTCGAGATACTGCAGGGCCTTCGGCCGCACGTAGGGCTCGACCACCTGCTCGATCGCGATCGCCGACATGACGCGGGCGATGATCCCTTCCTGGCGCATCGTGTCGGCAAGGGCCAGCGCGTTCATTACGGTGGCCAGCATGCCCATGTAGTCGGCGGTGGCTCGGTCCATGCCGACCGAACCGCCGGCGACGCCACGAAAGATATTGCCGCCGCCGATCACCACCGCGAGCTCGCAGCCCAGTTGCGTGACCTCCTGGACCTCGCGGACGATCCGCACGATCGTCGCCCGGTTGATGCCGTACGCGTCGTTCCCCATCAAGGCTTCGCCGGAAAGCTTGAGCAGGATGCGCTTGTAGGCGGCCATGCAGTCGACTCCTGATTGTTCTGTTCGTCGGGTCGAAGCCGAGTCTAGCTGTTGGCAGTCGGGCTTCGCTCGCTCCGATGCGATGTCTTTACTTCTTGGCAGCGGCGACCTGGGCCGCGACCTCGGCAGCGAAGTCGTCGCTCTTCTTCTCGATCCCTTCGCCGACGACGTAGAGCGTGAAGGCATGGACCTTGGTCGCCTTCTCCTTGAGCATCTGCTCGACCGTCTGCTTGTCGTTCTTGACGAAGGCCTGGTTGTGCAGGCTGACCTCCTTCAGGAACTTGCCGACCGCGCCTTCGATGCGGCGGGTGACGATTTCGGGCGTCTGCACCGTCCTGCCTTCGGCCTTCGCCTTCTCGGCGTCCTCGGCGGCGCGAAGCGTGGCCACCGAGCGCTCGGCGGCGATCAGCGACTCGGCGACGTCGGCGGTGGTGAGCGCCTTCGGCTTCATCGCCGCGACGTGCATGGCGACGTCCCTGGCCGCGGTCTCGTCGCCCTCGTACTGGACCAGCACGCCGATCCGCGTGCCGTGCAGGTAGCTGGCGATGGCGCCGCCGCCGGCGTAGCGCTGGAAGCGCCGCACCGACATGTTCTCGCCGATCTTGCCGATCAGGCCCTTCCTCACGTCCTCGACGGTCGGGGCGAACCCTTCCAGGCTGAGTGGCAGGGCGGCGAGCGCCGCGACGTCGGCCGGGTTCTGTTGCGCGACCAACCCGGCCAGGGCGCTCGAGAACGCGAGGAACGAGTCGTTCTTGGTCACGAAGTCGGTTTCGCAGTTCAGTTCGACCAGCGCGCCGACATCGCCGGAAACCGCCGCGGCGACCACGCCCTCGGCGGCGATCCGCGACGAGGCCTTCGAGGCCTTGCTGCCGAGCTTGACGCGCAGCAGCTCCTCGGCGCGATCCATGTCGCCGTCGGCCTCGGTCAGCGCCTTCTTGCACTCCATCATCGGCGCGT
>JBDTUG010000227.1:0-6444 GCA_040007855.1 Caldimonas sp. | reverse complement strand
CCATGCCGCGCTCGATGATCTCGGCCAGCACCAGCGGCTCGATGTTGCCGCCGCACAGCACCAGGCCGACCTTGCGGCCGGCGAAGGCCGCCCTGTCCTTCAGGACCGCCGCCAGGCCGACCGCACCGGCGCCCTCGACCACCGTCTTCTCGATCTCGAGCAGCATCAGTATGGCCTGCTCGATGTCGTCTTCGGACACCAGGACGACGTCGTCGACCAGGGCGCGAATGATCGGCAGGGTCAGGCTGCCGGGCGACTTGACGCCGATGCCGTCGGCGATCGTCGCCTGCTGGCTCGGCCGGCTCTGCCCGTGCCGGGCATTCCAGGCGGCCGGGAAGCGCTCGGTCTGCACGCCGACGACGCGGATGTCGGGCCGGAGCGAGCGCGCCGCGGTCGCCATGCCGGCGATCAGGCCGCCGCCGCCGATGGCGACGACCAGGGTGTCGAGCGAAGGCTGCTGGGCCAGCATCTCGAGGGCGATCGTGCCCTGGCCGGCGATCACCGCCAGGTCGTCGTAGGGGTGGACGACGGTCAGGCCGCGCGCGACCGCGAGCTTCAGGCCGGCGGCGCGGGCGTCGTCGAAGGTGTCGCCTTCGAGCACCACCTCGGCGCCGAAGCCGCGCGTGTTCTCGACCTTGACCGAGGACGCGAAGCGCGGCATGACGATGGTCGCGGCCAGGCCCATGCGTTCGGCGTGATACGCCACCGCCTGCGCGTGGTTGCCGGCCGAGACCGCGAGCACGCCCATGGCGCGCTCCGCGGCGGTCAGCTGGGCCATCTTGTTGAGCGCGCCGCGCTCCTTGAACGAGGCGGTGAACTGCAGGTTCTCGAACTTCAGGAAGACCTCGCAGCCGCAGATCGCCGAGAGCGTCCGCGAGGCCAGGCAGGGCGTCTCGCCGATCTCGCCGCGCAGGCGGTCGGCGGCGAGGCGGATTTCCTCTGCCAGCGACGGGACGGGGGTGGCGGCCATCCGTTCATTCTCTCGCCGCGCCGGCCACCCGGGCTCCCGGCCACCCAGGCTCCCGGGCTCCCGGGCTCCCGGGCTCCCGATCCTGAAGCGTTCGGATACGCCGCCGGACACTTCGTTGCACTCGACGCCCCCGGAGCGACCGTCTGTCGGCTTATGGCCCCATCGCCCCCGGTTCACGGGGTTGTCGCCCCCGGCGTCTGCTTTCACAGTCGCGGCCTGCGGTGTCGTATCACGATGCCAGTCCCCGAAAGAACCGACATGAACAAGCTCACCAAACACCTGCTGACCCTGGCGATCGCCGCGGCGGCCGCCTCGCCGGCCCTGGCCAACACCGTCAAGTTCACCGGCTTCACACACGGCTCGCAATCGGTGATTGCGACGCTGGCGACGCCGAATACCGCCCTGGTCCGGACGGTCTCGGCCGGCGGCGTCAACATGGTCCTCAACGGCGGCCCGTCGTTCGAGGCCTACTGCGTCGACCTGTACCAGACGATCGCCTTCAACACCGTCTACACCGACGAATACACCACGCCGGCGAGCCTGACCCACTCGTTCACCAACTCGAACGCCTACTTCGACATCGGCCGGCTGTTCGCCAATGCCGGGCCGATCCTCGATGCCGTGCACGAAGCCGCCTTCCAGATCGCCATCTGGGAAATCGCCTACGAGAAGAACACCAGCTACGACATCACCCAGGGCGCCGCCAGCTTCGCCGGCACCGTCGGCGCAATGCAGCTGGCTTCGGGCTGGCTGGCCGACCTGCACGGAACGCCCCGGACCCTGGGCGTCATCGAAAGCGCGCTTCGCCAGGACATGATCACGCCCGTCCCCGAGCCTTCCACCTACCTGCTGATGGCTCTCGGCCTGCTCGGAATCACCTATGTGGCGAAGCGTCGCCGCGAGCAGGGCGCAGGGCGGGGACCGGCCACCGTTTACACGATGGCGTGATGTCCTACAAGCACCCCCTTGTTCACGGGATTTGTGCTTGAACGGGTCGGGCGCCTAATCAATTTCGATCTTTCCCCCTACGCCGTCATGGCGCGTCATTCACCGTCTTCTGAGGGTTCAGTCATGAAATTCAACAAGCTCAGCGCTCTCGTCGTGGCCGCGGGCGCCGTCATGGCCCTTTCGTCGGGAGTGGCCAACGCCGTCGAAACGAACTTCATCGGCTCCACCGATGGCTGCTTCGGCCTGGCGTGCGCGCCGCCAGGAGCGACCACGCTCGCCGGCTTGACCTACTCGAGTTCCACCTTCAACGTCACCACCGTGCTGGGCGCCGTGTCGGTCGGTAACGCGCCGGGTTCGCCGAACCTCAACAATTTCGGCTCGTTCACCCTCACCGGCGCGCCGTACAACTACTCGGGCAACCACTTCGACCTGCTGGTCACCTTCACCGCGCCCCCCGGCACCACGCCGGGCAGCGTGCTGGTCTCCGACCTGATCAGCGGAGCAGTCGCCGGGGTCGACAACGGCGGCGTGTTCATCGACTTCGACAACACCGCCAAGCATTTCACCTTCGGCGGCGGCACCTTCGACCTTTACATCAACGACATCGACCTGACCGCGGGGCACGACGTCGCACTGACCGGGAGACTGGTGGTGACGAGCATTCCGGAGCCCGAGACCTACGCGCTGTTCATGGCCGGTCTGGCCGCCGTCGGCTTCATGTCCCGTCGTCGCCGCAAGGCCTGAGCCCGCGCTGGCGCCGCGTCCCGGCGCAGCATCCCCGAAGGCGAGCCTCACGGCTCGCCTTTTTTCATGGCGCCTTTTCCGGCCGAGGGAGCCCGCCACGCCGGCACAATGATTCCGATGCGTGAACGCCCTCCAATCGCCAGCGCACGGACCCGGTGGGGCGCGGCGTGCCGGAGAGCGGCAACGGTCGCCGCCCTGCTGCTGACGGCGATCGGGCCGTCGCTCGCCGAGCCCGCGGCGCCGACCGTGTTCATGGAAAAGGCGCTCGTCGTGGCCGGCTCCGAGCTGACCTTTCCTGCCGTGGCTCCGGCCGCACAGGTCGCCCTCCCCGATCGCTGGACGACCAGCAATCCCGGCTACGAAGGGGCGGTCTGGTACCGCACCGGCTTCCGGTTTGCCGGCGCGGTCCTGCCCGGCGAACTGCTCGCGCTCTACATCGACCGCGCCTGCAGCAATGTGCAAATCCTCCTCAACGGGCAGCTGATCTTCTCCGGGGGCCGGGCGGTCGAGCCCGTGAGCCGCCAATGCGCGCGGCCGCAGCTGGTGACGCTGCCCCCCGCGTTGCTCCATGCCGACGGCAACATCGTCGACCTGCGCGTTCAGGGTCACCCTCTGGAGCGGGTCGGCTCGGTGCGGCGGGCCGGCGGCCTGTCCGCCGTCGAGCTGGGCCTGCAGACCGATCTCGCCAGTGCCCACGCCTTGCGCCTGTTCTGGGAGCCGGCCTGGATCCGCGGCAGCAGCCTCCTCCTGATCGGCCTCGGCTGCCTGATGGTGGCAGTCGGCTGGTTGCACCGCCGGGAGGTCTATTTCTCCTACTTCGGCTGGCTCTGCCTCGGCTGGTCGGCGCTGTCGCTCGCCTCGGGCGCAGCCGATCAACCCTGGAGCAACGCCGTCACGGAGTTCATGCTCTGCTCGGCATGGGCGGTGCTGCTCGCCGGCGCCGTCCAGTTCTTCCTGAGCTTCGCCGGCCTGCGGTCGCGGGCGATCGAGAACCTGGTTGCGCTGCAGTGGGTGGCGCTGCCCTTGTCGCTGGTCGTCGCCGGGCCGGATCGGCTGTTCGCGGTGGCCAACGTCTGGTACGCGCTGCTCGGCGCCGAGCTGGCCGGCGTGATCGGCATCTACCTGGTCGTGACGCGGCGCCAGCGGCCTCAGGACTTCGTTCCCATGGCGCTTGTCGTCGCCGCCGGCGCGGCGATGTTTGGCGTCGAGCTTCTGGTCCAGTGGGGGGCGATCCCGGCCGGCCCGGTCTCGCTCGCCGAAAGCCTGCTGCCGGTGCTGCTCGTCTTCGCGGGAAGCCGCCTCTTCCTGATGTTCGCCACCGCGTTGCGCAACACCGAGGCCGACCGCAACCGCCTGGCGGCGCAGCTGCAGCGGATGGCCGAAGACATGGAGGCCCGCATCGAGCAAGTGACCCGGCAGCGCGTCGAGGAGCAGATGGTGCAGCGCGTCGAGCAGTTCACCGAGCTGGAACGCAAGCGGATCGCCTCCGACCTGCACGACGATCTCGGCGCCAAGCTGCTGACGATCGTTCATACCAGCGACAGCTCGCGCATTCCGCAACTCGCCCGCGAGGCGCTCGAGGAGATGCGCTTGTCGGTGCGCGGCCTGGCCGGCAAGCCGGTGCTGCTGGAAGAGGCCCTTGCCGACTGGCGGGCCGAGATCATCACCCGGCTGTCCCAGGCCGGGATCAAGGCCGTGTGGTCGAACCCCGAGCAAGCCCTGTCATCGGCGCTGCCGGCGCGTGTCTTCATGCAACTGACGCGGATCTTGCGCGAAGCAGTCAACAACGTCATCAAACACAGCGGAGCACGCAACTGCAGGATCCGCTGCAAGATCGTCGGCGACTCGCTTCAGATCCGGGTCCGGGACGATGGCAGCGGCTTTTCCGGCGACCTGCAGCGCGGCCAGGGGATGTCAACGATGAAGCGCAGAGCCAAAAAGATTCACGGCCAGTGTCTCGTCGAGGCCCGTCCAGGTGCCGGGGTCGTGATCTCGCTCACGGCACCGCTGTAGTCTTACGGTGATTGCCCACCGGGTCGCGCTAGGATCGGCCGAGTTGTAAGCAAACCGTTCGGCGGCCGATTTCGGCCGTTCGCGACATCGCCGACTTTTCGCGGCGTGCGGTTTGCCCACCGGTTTTACGCTCATTCGTTCGCCCTGCGATCCAGGGCGAGCGACGATCCGATGGAGTCACACAAGATGAACATCCTGTTGCTCGAGGACATTCCGGAAGCCAGCGCCTGGCTCAAGCTGCAGATCGCGGAGGTCTTCCCCGACGCGATCTTTCACAACGCCGCCCGCGTCCATGCGGCGCTGGCGATCATCGCCAAGATACAGCTCGACGTGGCCCTGATCGACCTGGGCCTGCCGGACGGGTCGGGGGTCGATGCGGTGGCCGCGCTCCATGACGCGCAGCCGCGCGCCCGGGCGGTCGTGGTGACGATCCACGACGACGACGACCACCTGTTCCCCGCCCTCCAGGCGGGCGCGTTCGGCTACCTCCTGAAAGACCAGGCGGCGCCGGTGATCGTCGACCAGTTCCGGCGGATGAGCCAGGGCGAGCCGCCGCTCTCGCCCGCCATCGCCCGCCGCGTGATGGCCCACTTCGCCTCGCATGCGTCGCAGCGCGGACGGCCCAGGATGATGCCGCACGTCGCCCTCACGGACCGCGAGAACGAGGTGCTGCTGCGCGTCGCCAAGGGCTACACGCTGCCCGAGATCGCGGTCCAGCTCGAGCTGTCCCGGCACACGATCTCCGACTACGTGAAGCAGATCTATCGCAAGCTGAACGTCAGCTCGCGCGCCGAAGCAGCGCTCGAAGCGCAGCGACTGGGTCTGTTCGGGCGCGGTCGGCGCGCTCAGGAACACGCCGCCTGACTCCCGGCGGCACGGTCCGCTCGCGGCCCTCCGCCGGGCCTCGCGCCCCGGGGTCCGCCGCGTATCCGACTGCCAGCGTCCTCCCCCCCGACCGGGGCCGCGTTTTCCGAGCCGACCGCTCGCAGCATCCTTCGACCATCGACGAATTGCCCGGCCACAGTTGATGTTCGACGACCCCCACAAGCGAACCTTCTTCAGTGCTCCCCAGTCGGTGACGTCGCTGATCGCGGCGCTGCTCGAGCCCGGGATAACGGTGCTGACCTTCATCGCCGTGACGCTGGCGTTCGACGAGCGCATGGACCGGCCGGCCCTGACGTTGTGCCTGCTCGCCCTGGCGCTCACCTTCCCCGGCCGCAACCGCTTTCGTGACAACCTGCTCGGCGCCGCCGTCGACATCGCCTCGTCGTGGGTGATCCTGCTCGCGATCCTGGCGCTGTGCGCCTACGCGACGCTCAGCTTCCACTACTTCGAGACCGAGGTCCTGCTGACCTGGGCGTTGCTCGCGCCGGTGCTGCAGTGGCTCGCCACCTGGCTCGGCAAGCTCGCCCTGATGCGGCTGGCGGCCAAACCGCAGTCGCGCCGCACGGCGGTGGTGGTGGGCGCCAGCGCGCTCGGCGCCAAGGTGGCCCGGGCCCTCGAGGCGAGCGGCAGCTACGGGGTCGATTTCGTCGGCTACTTCGACGACCGCAGCGACGGCCGGATCGACGTCGAAGCGAAGGGCCGGATGCTCGGCAGCCTCGCCGACATCGCCGGCTACGTCGTCCAGAACGGCGTGCGCGAGATCTACATCACCTTGCCGCTGGGCTCGCAACCGCGCATCGTCGAGCTGCTCGACCAGCTCCAGGAAACGACCGCCTCGCTGTTCTTCGTGCCCGACGTGTTCGGCATCAGCATCATCCAGGGCC
>JBDTUG010000226.1:0-6444 GCA_040007855.1 Caldimonas sp. | reverse complement strand
TCGAGCACCTGAGCGTGCGCTTCGGCGCGACGCCGGTGGTCGACGACGTGTCGTTCGCGATCGCCGCCGGCGAGAAATTCGCGCTGGTCGGCGAATCGGGCTCGGGCAAGTCGATCACCGCGTTGTCGGTGCTCGGGCTGGTCGATGGCGCGCGCACGACCGGGGCGATCCGCTTTGCCGGCGCCGACCTGCTGGCGGCCTCCGAGCCCGAGCTGAGAGAGGTGCGCGGCGCCGAGATCGCGATGATCTTCCAGGAGCCGATGACCGCACTCAATCCGCTCCACACGGTGGGCGCGCAGATCGCCGAGGTGCTGGCCCTGCACTCCCAGCTCGGCCGCCGCGCGGCGCGCCTGCGGGCGATCGAATTGCTGGCCAAGACCGGCATCCCCGAGCCCGAGCGGCGCGTCGATGCCTGGCCGCACCAGCTCTCCGGCGGGCAGCGGCAACGGGCGATGATCGCGATGGCGCTGGCCGGCCGGCCGAAGCTGCTGATTGCCGACGAGCCGACCACCGCCCTCGACGTGACGATCCAGGCGCAGATCCTGGCCCTGCTCGACACCCTGCAGGCCGAGATGGGCCTGGCGCTGCTCTTCATCACCCACGACCTGAACCTGGTGCGCCGCTTCACGCACCGGGTCGGCGTCATGGAGCGCGGTCGCCTGGTCGAGAGCGGGCCGACCGAGCAGGTCTTCGCCCAGCCGAGCCATCCGTACACGCAGCGCCTGCTCGCCAGTCGGCCGCGCCGCCTCGTGCAGCCGATCGCCGCCGACGCGCCGGAGCTGGTCGAGGCGCGCGGCATCCGGGTCAGCTTCGCCGTTCCGCTCGGCTGGTTTCGCAGCCGCCGCTTCGACGCGGTCCGCGCCGCGACGCTGCTGCTGCGCCGCGGCGAGACGCTCGGCATCGTCGGCGAATCGGGCTCCGGCAAGACCACGCTCGGCATGGCGCTGCTCGCCCTGCAGCCGATCGCCGAGGGCAGCGTGTGGCTCGACGGCCGGCCGCTCGACAGTGCCGACGCCGGAGCGCGCCAGGCGCTGCGCCGCCGCATGCAGGTGGTCTTCCAGGATCCGTTCGGCTCGCTCAGTCCGCGCATGACGGTCGGCCGCATCGTCGGCGAGGGGCTCGAACTGCATCGCCCCGAGCTCGCCCCGGCCGAGCGCGACGCGCTGGTCGCGCAAATGCTCGAGGAGGTGGGGCTCGGCGTCGCGAGCGGCATCGACGACGTGCTCGGTCGCTATCCGCACGAGTTCTCGGGCGGGCAGCGCCAGCGCATCGCGATCGCCCGTGCGGTCGTCCTGCGCCCCGAGATCCTGGTCCTCGACGAGCCCACCTCCGCCCTCGACGTCTCGGTGCAGCAGCAGGTGCTGGACCTGCTCGCCGACCTGCAGCGCCGCTACGGCATGAGCTACCTGTTCATCAGCCACGACCTCGCGGTCGTGCGGGCGATGGCGCACCGGGTGATGGTGATGAAGGACGGCGAGGTTGTGGAGGAAGGCGACGCGCAGGCACTGTTCGAGGCGCCGCGCCACGCCTACACGAAGGCGCTGCTCGCCGCAGCGCATCTGGCAGACCACTAGCGAGCGTCGCCGCTGGCGAAGCCTCGGCGCCGTGCGTGGGTCGGGGCGCTCGCCGGCGCCGGCGGGTCAGCGGCGCGAACGCGAGCGCGGTCCGACCGTCACTTCGTAGCTGGCCTGCCTGTCCGTATCGACGAAGCGCAGCACGTCGCCCTGCCACTCGTAGACCGCGCTGAACTGGTCGATCTGCATGCGGCCGTGCAGGGTCTCGACGTCGAGTCGGGCCGGGCCTAGGTGCAGGCGGTAGACGACGTCGGCGACGCGCAACTCGGCGCGCCCGGCCGGGTGGATTGCCAGCTCGGCAGGCCCGCAGCCGGGCGGCGCCGACGCCGAGGTGGCGACGCAGAGGCGGGCCTGGTAGCGGCCCGGCGCCGGCGCCGCGGCGGCGGCGTGGGCCGCGCCGAGGGCGAGCAGCAGGACCGGCCAGCGCATCAAGTCGCGCCTACTTGATCAGGCCTTCGGCCTTCATCGCGGCCTGCACCGCCGGCCGCGCTGCCATCCGGGCCATGAAGGCACCCAGGTTCTTCAGCGCCGAGATGTCGATGCCGGTGCGCCGGGTCCAGTTGGTGACCGTGAACAGATAGGGGTCGGCGACCGTGAGCTCGTCGCCCATCGTGTACTGGCGGCCCTCGAGCTGGGCGTCGACCCACTTCAGCCGGTCCAGCGCCTTGGCGCGCATCAGGACCTTGGCCTCCTCGGGCATGGCCGGGTTGAAGAGGCCGCCGATGCCCTTGTGCAGCTCGCTGGTGATGAAGTTGAGCCACTCCTGCAGGCGATAGCGCGCCATCGTTCCGGCGGGCGGTGCGAGCTTCCTGTCCGGGACCTGGTCGGCGAGGTACTGGACGATCACCGGCCCTTCGCTCAGGCGGGTGCCATCGTCGAGCTCGAGCAGCGGCACGTAGCCCTTGGGGTTGATGGTGTAGTAGTCGGTGCCGTCCTGCAGCTTGTGCGACTGGGTGCTGGCGAGCACCGGCTCGAAGGCCAGGCCGGCCTCGTGCAGGACGATGTGGGGAGAGAGCGAGCAGGCGCCGGGGCTGTAGTAGAGCTTCATGGAGTCGGAGTCGGAAGCGATGGGGCTGCTATTACACCCGCCCCGCGAGAGACCCTTGTCGCGGCGGGCTCGCCGGCGGGCGGCTGCGACACCGGCTTCGGCGCGTCGATGCCCGCCCGCGCCAGGGCCTCGAGCAAGGATGGAGGTCGCGCGCGGCGGCGATGGTATGGTCGCCGCCAGACCGAACCGGATCAGACGCCATGCCCCGCACGACCCTCGAAGAAGCCCGCCTGCATCCGGCCATCCGCGACAAGGTCGCCACGCTCAACGCCGACATCGTTCACAACGTGCAGGCGGCGGCGAGCTCGAACGCGGTGCTGGTCGTCGGCATGGCCGGCAACCCGTTCGTTCGGCGCGCGCGCAAGGCGCTGGCCGCCGCGTCGATCCCCTACCACTACCTCGAGTTCGGCAGCTATTTCAAGGCGTGGCGGCGGCGCAATTCGCTCAAGATGTGGACCGGCTGGCCGACCTTCCCGATGGTCTTCGTCAAGGGCACGCTGGTCGGCGGTGCCCAGGAGCTCGAAGCGCTGATCGCCAACGGCGAGCTGAAGCGCACCCTGGGCGAATGACGGGGCGCGCGGTGCGCTTGCTCGCCGTCGCCGCCGCGCGGGCGGCGTGCCTCGCCGGCCTCTCCTGCGCCATGGCGGCCGAGCCGCCGCCCGGCCTGAGCGACTGCCACGTCGCCGGCATCCGCAACGGCGTGCTGTGCGGCAGCGTGCAGCGGCCGCTCGATCCGGGCAACGTCGGGCGCGGCACGCTCGACATCAAGTACGTGGTCGTGCCGGCGATGGCCCGGCGCAAGCTCGCCGACCCGGTGTTCTTTCTCGCCGGCGGCCCCGGGCAGAGCGCGGTTTCGCTGGCGGCGCAGGTGATGGCGCTGTTCGGGCGCCTCAACAACCGGCGCGACATCGTCTTCGTCGACCAGCGCGGCACCGGCGGCTCGGCGCCGCTGACATGCAAGGACCCGGAGGACGAATCGCTGGCCGAGCAGTCCGAGCCGGAGCGGCAGGTCCGCCTGGTCGAGCAGTGCAAGGCCGCGCTCCTCAAGCAGCCCTTTCTCAAGGCCGAGAGCGACCTCGGCTTCTTCACGACGACGCTCGCCGTCCAGGACCTCGACGCGGTGCGCCGCCATCTCGGCGTTGAGCGGATCGACCTGGTCGGCGGCTCGTACGGCACCCGGGTCGCGCTGGAAGTCCTGCGCCAGTTTCCGGCGACCGTGCGGCGCACCGTCATCGATGGCGTCGCCCCGCCCGACATGGCCCTGCCGGCGAGCTTCTCGACCGACAACCAGGCCGCCTTCGACCGTCTCGCCGAAGCCTGCGCCGCCGAGCCGGCGTGTGCCCGGGCGCACCCCGATCTGCGCGCGCGCTTCAGCGCGCTCCTGAAGAGCTTGCCGCGGCCGATCAGGGCCCGGCACGCGCTGACCGGTCGCGAAGAGCCGTTCGTGCTGACCCGCGAGCTGGTGCTCGGCGCGGTGCGCGGCGCCCTCTATTCACCGCCGCTCGCGGCCGCCTTGCCGGAAGCGATAGACGCCGCCAGCCGCAGCGACTATGCCGGCCTGATCGGCCTCGGCGCGACCCAGCTCGCGCGCAAGTCGAGCCGGCTCGCGACCGGCATGCATCTCTCGGTGGTCTGCGCCGAGGACCTGCCGCGCCTGGCCGGCGCGACCGACCCGCCGGGCGCCGACTTCGGCGCGGCCTCGGCCCGCATGTACGAGAAGCTGTGCGCCGTCTGGCCGCGCGGCAGCGTGCCACCCGGCTTCTACACGCTGACGAAGAGCAGCTCGCCGGTGCTCGTGCTCAGCGGCGGGATCGACCCGGTGACGCCGCCGCGCCACGGCGAGCGGGTCGCCAGGGCGCTCGGGCCGATGGCCAGGCATGTCGTCGTCGGCAACGCCGGGCATGGCGTGATGGCGATCGGCTGCATGCGCGACGTGGTGTTCCGCTTCATCGACGCCGTTGCCGACAGCGACGCGTTGGCGGTCGACGCCGGGTGCGCGGCGAAGGTGCCGCGCCCGCCGGCCTTCGTCTCGCTCGCTTCGGCGAACGCCAGCGCCTCGGAGCCGGCGCGATGATCGAGGTGAGCGGCGTCGCTCGCTCGTTCGTCGCAGCCTCGGCCGGGCGCGGCTTCGGCGGCCTGGCCGGGCTCGGCCGCAAGCGCGCGGCGCAGCGCGTCGTGCATGCCGTCCGGGACGTCAGCTTCGTCGCCCCGGGCGGCCACATCACCGGGCTGCTCGGGCCGAACGGTGCGGGCAAGACCACGACCCTGCGCATGCTGGCCGGCCTGATCACGCCCGAGGCCGGACGGCTTTCGGTCGATGGCATCGATGTGGCGACCCGGCCGCGCGAGGTGCTGGCGCGGATGGGCGTGCTCTCCGATGCGCGCGGGCTCTACCCGCGCCTGACGGCGCGCGAGAACATCGTCTACTACGGCGCCCTGCAGGGCATGGAGCGCGACGCCGCCGATGCGCGCGCCCAGGACCTGGCCCGGATGTTCGACATGACCGCCCTGCTCGACCGGCGCACCGAGGGCTTCAGCCAGGGCGAGCGGATGAAGACCGCGCTGGCGCGGGCGCTGGTCCACGACCCTGCCAACATCGTCCTCGACGAGCCGACCAACGGCCTCGACGTGCTCGCCACGCGCGCCCTGCGCGAGAGCCTGCGCTGGCTGCGCACGCCGGCCGGCGGCGCCAAGTGCATCGTCTTCTCGACCCACATCATGCAGGAGGTCGAGCGCCTGTGCGACAGCGTCGTCGTGGTCGCCGAAGGGCGCACCGTGGCCAGCGGCACGGTTGCGGAGCTACTCGAGCGGACCGGCGAGACCGACTTCGAGGAGGCCTTCGTCAAGCTCGCGTTCCCCGCCGGGCGGAGCAGCCCAGCCGCGGCGGGAGCGGTGCCATGAAAGGCAGTCGCGCCGCCGTTCTCGCCGTCCTGCGCAAGGAGTTGATCGACGCCCTGCGCGACCGGCGCACCCTGTTCACCGTGCTGGTGTCGTCGGTGCTGCTCGGGCCGCTGGTGCTGCTGGGCGTGTCGGGCCTGGTCGCCTCGCTCGAATCGCGCGCCGAGCTGCGCGAGGTCTACGTGTCAGGGCTGGCGAACGCGCCGACCCTGCAGAACTTCCTCGAGCGGCAGACCTACACGGTGAAGGAGCCGCCGGCCGACTACGAGGCGCAGCTGCGCAAGGCGAGCTTCAGCGATCCGGTCGTGGTCGTCCCGGCCGACTTCGAGGCGGCGCTGGTGCGCGGCGATTCGCCGGTCGTCGAGATCGTGTCCGACAGCGCCAACCAGCGCTCGGAAGCAGGGGCGGCGCGCATCGAGCGCCTGCTCGGCGGCTTCGGCCGCGAGCGGGCGGTGCTGAATCTGGCCCTGCGCGGCGTCGCCGTGCAGCTGCTCGAGCCGATGCGGGTGGAAGAGCGCGATCTCGCCAGCACCCAGACGCGGGCGACCCGCATCACCGGCATGCTGCCCTACTTCGTGATGATGGCCGTGCTCTACGGCGCGCTGACGGCTGCCCTCGACACCACCGCCGGCGAGCGCGAGCGCGGCTCGCTGGAGCCGCTGCTGATGAACCCGACCGAGCGCTGGGCGCTGGTCGCCGGCAAGTGGGGCGCGGTCGCCTGCGTGAGCATGCTGATCGCGGTGCTGAGTTCGTTCAGCTTCCTGCCCGGGCAATGGGTGCTGCGCAGCGACACGCTGGCGGCGATGTTCCAGTACGGGCTGCGCGAGGCGCTGCTGTTCCTGGTCGTCCTGCTGCCGTTCGCGGCGGCCCTGTCGGCGGTGCTGATGGCGGTGGCGATCCGCTGCAAGACCTTCAAGGAAGCGC
>JBDTUG010000225.1:0-6452 GCA_040007855.1 Caldimonas sp. | reverse complement strand
ATGCGGTTCGTGGACCGCACTCTACTGGCACGCCTTGCTTGAGTGGGTCTAGCCTGCTAGCGAGCCGGCTCGAGGCAGCTGGTCGCCTACGGAGCGTCAACTGCGCAATGCGCTCATCAGGGGGGGGATCGTTGCCAACTGCCTGAAGAGCGCCTGAAGGGATCTCGCGGCTGTCTTTTCGCGGATCGCAGCTAGATGAGTGCGAACAGTTGAGACAGCAACGCCCATCCGCACGGCAATCTGCCCAGGTGCGGCACCCGTTGCCAGCTCGGTCAAAACTCGACACTGCGCGACAGTCAGACCACGGCTGCGACCGTACGCCAGGACGGAAAGCGACTCGCAGAGACTGCTCCTCGGCAAGATGATCGCTGCGGCGCGCGTGGGAGGCAGGCCGAGGAGGGGAACGACCGAGACAGCGACATGCTCAGAGCCGTTCCACAGGTGGATCAACCCGCGAAGGCCTCTTTGAATTGCGTCACGCAGCGCACCGCTCAACATCGCTCCATCCTTTGGATATCTTGCAAACACGCGCGTCCCTTGAAGATCGATGGAAAGCGGTGCCATTCTTCTCGCTGAAGTGTTGGAATAGACGCAACGGTAATCTTCGTCGACCAGAGCGACACCGTAGTCCAATTCGTCGAGCGCAGCGCAAATCCAGGGCCCGAGGCCTTCGGGATGCCATCCACCCTCGCGCTGATCCTCGAGTCCCGGGACTGCTCGAGTGGAATGGCTCATGACCTCTGATCTGCTCTCAAGCATAGGGACTCCTTTTCGCAAAGCATCCGAATAGACCGATGCGAAAAGAATACGAAGGGGAGAGGGGTCGCGCTGTTGGGTCCGTCACGCGCCTAGAGTGCAATGAGTCACACGCGATGCGAAGAGTCCACTTGGCGATTCCCAGGGCTGATCTGGGTGTCCGACCACAATAAGAGGATGGCAATCGATCGGCACGGCCCGGGCGTGTTGCAGGACAGCGTCCTGCAGCGGGTTGCTGCCCGCGGCGGCGTCAGGCGCTATGCATCAAATGC
This sequence comes from Caldimonas sp., assembly GCA_040007855.1. Classification (GTDB taxonomy): domain Bacteria; phylum Pseudomonadota; class Gammaproteobacteria; order Burkholderiales; family Burkholderiaceae_C; genus Schlegelella_A. Next base: position 5,424 of record JBDTUG010000225.1, on the reverse strand, counting down.
CATCCTCATCAGCGAGGGAGACCTGGCTGACAGCATGTACATCGTTCTCTCGGGCCGGGTCAAGGTCTACGCTAGCAACGAGGCGGGCAAGGAGGTCGTCATCGCGATGCACGGAGCGGGCGAATACGTCGGTGAGCTTTCGCTGGATGGCGGCGTCCGTAGCGCTTCGGTAGTGACGATGGAGCCAACGACCTGCTCTGTGGTGCCGGGAGTCGAGCTTCGCGAGTTCCTGGCAGAGAACCCGGATTTCGCCTTGCATTTGGTCCGCAAGCTGATCTGGCGGGTGCGTCAGGCAACCGACAGCGTCAAGAGCTTGGCCCTAGAAGATGTCTATGGTCGTGTCCTGCGCCTTTTGTTCGCTTTGTCCGACCCATGCGGGGGCGAGCGGGTGGTGAGGGAACGGCTCACTCAACAGGAAATCGCCGATCGGGTGGGTTCGTCCCGTGAGATGGTCAATCGAATTTTCAAGGACTTGTCCATCGGCGGATATCTTCGGGTGGAAAAGTCGAGCATCACGATCGTGAAAACGCCCCCCCCTGGCTGGTGACAGAGCGTCATTTCAAGGCTCGCAGCAGCCACCTCCCCAGATCCCCGATCTCCTCCCCGCACACCGAATGCGGCATCGGATACTCATGCCACTCCACCGGGTGCCCCATTGCCACGAGCGCATCGCGCGACTCCCTTGCCCGGGCGATCGGAATCATCGGATCGACCGTGCCATGAGCAAGAAAGATCGGCAGGTCCCGGTTGACCGTGTGCCTCTCCACCTCCGCCTTCGCCGCCAGCGGCAGATAGCCCGAAAGCCCCACCAGCCCGGCCAGCCGCTCGTCGTGGCGCAGCCCCGTCATCAGCGTCATCGCGCATCCCTGGCTGAAACCGGCCAGCACGACCCGCCCGGCCGCCACGCCGCGCGCCTTCTCGCGGGCGATCAGCGCCACCACCAGCGCCTGCGATTCCCGCAAGCCCGCTTCGTCTTCGCGCCGCTCGGTGCCATCGAGGCCGAAGATGTCGTACCAGGCACGCATCACGTAGCCGCCGTTGAGCGTCACCGGACGGGTCGGCGCGTGCGGGAAGACCCAGCGGACCGGGCCGACGGCGCGCAGGTCGACCTCGTCGACGAAGGGCACGAAGTCGTTGCCGTCGGCGCCCAGGCCGTGCAGCATGATGATGCTCGCCCGCGGCGCGGGGCCGGTTTCTCTCTCGATCGATTGCAGGTCCAAAGGGGTTTCTCCTAGAGCGTGAAGTCGTAGTCGATGACGAGCGGCGCGTGGTCGCTGAAGCGCTGCTCGAGGTAGATGTGCTCGCTCCGGGCGAGCGCGGCGACCTTCGGCGTCGCCAGGTGGTAGTCGAGCCGCCAGCCGACGTTCCTGGCGCGCGCCTGGCCGCGGTTGCTCCACCAGGTGTACTGCTCGGGGTGCGGGTTGAGGGTGCGGAACACGTCGACGAAGCCGAGCTCCTCGAACAGGCGCGTCATCCAGGCGCGCTCTTCCGGCAGGAAGCCGCTGTTCTTGCGGTTGCCCTTCCAGTTCCGGAGGTCGATCTCCTTGTGCGCGATGTTGATGTCGCCGACCAGGATCACCTCGCGTTCCTTGGCCAGCTGCTCGAGGTACGGCGCCATCAGGTCGAGGAAGCGGAACTTGGCCGCCTGCCGGTGCTCGCCCGAAGAGCCGCTCGGAAAGTAGCAGCTGACGATGCTGAGCTCCGGCATCTTCTTGCGTCCGGCGCGGTCGAAGCGGGCCTCGACGTAGCGTCCTTCGTCATCGAATTCCCGGTCACCGAAGCCGAGCCGCACCGCGCTCGGGCGCTTGCGGCTGTACAGGCCGACGCCCGAGTAGCCCTTCTTCTGCGCGAAGTGAAAACGGCCCTTCATGCCGGCGATCACGTCGAACCGCCCTTCGACCGTGTCGGCCTGGCATTTGATCTCCTGCACGCCCATACAATCGGCGCCCGTTCCCTCGGCCCAGGCCTCGAAGCCCTTTGCCGCTGCCGAGCGGATGCCGTTCAGGTTCAGCGAGACGAGGCGGAACACCGTGAGCCCTGCGTGAGTGCCGACACCCCCGATCCGACCATCGCACGCGAGTTCGTGGAGTTCGCGGTCGATGCCGGCGTGCTGCGGTTCGGCGAGTTCAGGACCAAGGCGGGGCGGCTTTCGCCGTACTTCTTCAACGCGGGCCTGTTCGACGATGGCGCCAAGCTGTTGCGCCTGGCGGAATTCTATGCGCGTCGCCTCGCCGCCACGGGCCTCGAGTTCGACATGCTGTTCGGTCCGGCGTACAAGGGAATTACCCTCGCTGCCGCCGTGGCGATCGAATTCGGCCTGCGCGGCCGGGCCGTGCCCTTCGCCTACAACCGCAAGGAAGCAAAAGATCACGGCGAGGGCGGCATCGTGGTCGGCGCACCGTTGCGTGGCCGTACCGTGATCGTCGATGATGTCATCACCGACGGCGCTTCCAAGCGCGAGTCGGTCGACCTGATTCGTCGCGAGGGCGCGTCGCCGGTCGCCGTGCTCATTGCGCTCGACCGCATGGAGCGCGGCGGTAGCGACGACAAGCTCTCCGCGCATTCGGCCGTCGCTGACTTCGAACGCGATCTCGGCTTGCCCGTGATCGCCATTGCCACGCTCGCCGACCTGATGGACTTCCTGGATTCGGATGCCGATTCGCCACTTGCCCCGCATGCTGCCGCCGTCGCACGCTACCGAGGCCGCTATGGGGCCTGACTCGCGCCTCCCTTCGCCCCGCCTCGGCGGCTTGCCGGGCGTGGTGGCCGCGGCCCTGTGCCTCGTGCTGGGCGCAGGCGCTCAGGCGCAGGCCAACCGGCCGATCGTCTCGAAGCCGGCGCCCGCGGCGCAGATCTTCCAGTGCGTCGACGCCGCCGGCAAGAAGATCACCTCCGACCGGCCGATCGTCGACTGCAGCAGCAGCGGCCGCGATCAGCGCGAGCTCAATCCGGACGGCTCGTTCAAGCGCAGCGTGCCGCCGCCGCCGACCGCCGACGAGGCGGCGGACGCCGATTCCCGAGCTCGCATGGCCGCCGCCGCTCTCGCCGCCAGGAACGACGCGATCCGCCGCGACCGCAACCTCGTCAACCGCTTCCCGGACGAGGCGGCGCATGCCAAGGCCCGGGCCAAGGCGCTCGACGACATCGGCAATTCGGTGCGCATCTCGGAAGCGCGGATCAACCTGCTCAACGCCGAGCGCAAGCCGCTGATGGACGAGGCGGAGTTCTACGTCGGCAAGATCATGCCGAGCAAGCTGAAGAACGCTCTCGACTCGAACGACGCCTCGCTCGAGGGGCAAAAGGCGCTGGTGCAGAACCAGCAGACCGAGGTGGTGCGGATCAACACCCGCTACGACGAAGAGCTAACCCGCCTGAGGAAGCTCTGGGCCGGTGCGCCGGCCGGCTCGCTGGGCCCGCTCTCGCCTGGAACGCCGGCCTCGGCCGCCAAGTCGACCGCGCTCAATTCGCCGCCGGCGAAGTAGCGCGGCGCGTCAGGGTCCGGCTCAACCGCCGGCGTCGAGCCGGGCCCGCAAGAGCTCGTTCAGCCGGGTCGGATCGGCCTTGCCCTGGGTCGCTTTCATCGCCTGGCCGACCAGGGCGTTGAAGGCCTTCTCCTTGCCGGCGCGAAATTCCTCGACCGACTTCGGATGGGCGGCGATCACCGCGTCGACGATCCGCTCCAGCTCGCCGGCGTCGCGCATCTGGCGCAGTCCCCTGGCGGCGATCACCGCGTCGACGTCGTCGGCTTGGCCCAGCCAGAGCGCGTCGAAGACCTGGCGCGCGGCATTGTTGGAGATCGTCGCGTCGGCGATCCGCGAGACGAGCGCGGCAAGCTGCGTCGCCGGCATCGGAATCGTCGTGAGGGGGCCCGCATTCATTCGCCGCGACACCTCGCCCATCAGCCAGTTGGCGACCAGCTTGGGCTGGCCGCTCTGCCGCGCTGCGGCCTCGAAGTAGTCGGCAACATCCCTGTCCTGGGTCATCGCCCGCGCGTCGCGCTCGGCGAGGCCGTGCTCGCGCTGGAAGCGCGCCGCCATGGCGCGCGGCAGCTCCGGCATCGCCGCCCGGACCCGCTCCACCCATTCGGACGCGATCGCCAGCGGCGGCAGGTCGGGGTCGGGGAAATAACGGTAGTCGTGCGCGTCTTCCTTCGATCGCATGGCCCGCGTCTCGCCGTGCTCGGGATCGAACAGCACGGTAGCCTGCTGCACCGCGCCGCCGTCTTCGAGCAGGTCGATCTGCCACTGCACTTCGTAGTCGATCGCCTGCTGCATGAAGCGAAAGCTGTTCAGGTTCTTGATCTCGCGCCGGGTGCCGAACGGCGCGCCGGGCCGCCGCACCGAGACGTTCGCATCGCAGCGAAAGCTGCCCTCCTGCATGTTGCCGTCGCAGATGCCGAGCCAGACGACCAGCGCATGAAGCGCCTTCGCATACTCGACCGCTTCGCTGCTCGAGCGCATGTCGGGCTCGGTGACGATCTCGAGCAAGGGGGTGCCGGCGCGGTTCAGGTCGACGCCGGTCCAGTCGCCGGCGAAGTCGAGCGGAGCGCCGCCCGCGCCCGCGACGCCCGGGCCGTCGTCGGCGCCGCGGGCGATCCCGTGGATCGACTTGCCGGCGTCTTCCTCGAGATGGGCACGGGTCAGCTGGACGCGATGCGGCGCGTCGCCGACGAAGAAGTCGACCGTGCCGCCCTGCACGACCGGTGTCTCGTACTGGCTGATCTGGTAGCCCTTGGGCAGGTCGGGGTAGAAGTAGTTCTTGCGGGCGAAGATCGAGAGCGGCGCGATCGTCGCGCCGACCGCCAGGCCGAACCGGATCGCCCGCTCGACGGCGCCGCGGTTGGCCACGGGCAAGGTGCCCGGCAAGGCGAGGTCGACCGCCGAGGCCTGGCTGTTCGGCGCTGCGCCGAACGCGGTCGAGGCGCCGCTGAAGATCTTCGAGCGGGTCGAGAGCTGGGTGTGCGTCTCGATGCCGATCACCACCTCGTAGCCGCGGACCAGGGCGACGCTCCTCATGCCCGGGCGTCCGCCGCAGCGACCGGCGCGCGCGTATGCCAGTCGCTCGCCTGCTGGAAGGCGTGCGCTGCGTGCAGCAGGGTGCCTTCGTCGAAGTAGTTGCCGACCAGCTGCAGCCCGACCGGCATGCCGCCGGCGCCGAAGCCGGCGGGAATGCTCATGCCAGGAAGACCGGCCAGGCTGGCGGGCAGGGTGAAGATGTCGGCGAGGTAGTTGGCGACCGGGTCGTCGCTCTTGGCGCCGAGCGGCCAGGCGACCGTCGGCGCGACCGGCCCGGCGATCAGGTCGCACTGGCCGAAGCAGGCCTGGAAGTCGTCGGCGATCATCCGGCGGAGCTTTTGCGCCTGCAGGTAATAGGCGTCGTAGTAGCCGTGCGAGAGGACGTAGGTGCCGATCATGATCCGGCGCT
>JBDTUG010000224.1:0-6453 GCA_040007855.1 Caldimonas sp. | reverse complement strand
CGGTGGACAGCCGTTAGCTGCTACGCCGCCCTGTGCAGTCCGGACCTTCCTCCCGTGCCGACCTGCGTCGGCACCGGCGGCGGCCTGGCTCGCTTCACCGGCCGATTATCGGTGAGCGTTTCGCCGGCGCGACACTCCGGCCGCGCCGCGCGCAGGCAAGGGGCAAGGTGAGCCGGAATCCGGCAAAATGCGCGATTGCGGGGCCATGAGCACCGCTCTCGCTCGCGTCAACCGATCCCCGGATGCCGCGTTGTCATGTCAGGTCTCGTCCAGCGTCGTTCTCGCCGAGACTGTCATGTTGGCCCTTTCCCCCATTTGAAACGATCCAGGAGATATCGATGAAGACCAAACTCGCACTCAGCGCCGTCGTCGCGGCCATCGCCGTGTTTTCGCAAGGCGCCTTCGCGCAAGCTTCGTCGCCCACCCGCGCCGAAGTCAAGGCGGAAGCCAAGTCCGGCTCGCTGGCTCCGGCCGGCCAAGGCCCGGGCGCGATGGCCTCGGTCCCGACCACCTCCGACAAGACCCGTGCCGACCGCAAGGCCATGACCAAGGCCGACGAGAAGGCAGGCGCGCTCAAGCCGGCAGGCGAAGCCGCCGACATGAAGGCCGACAAGAAGGTCAGGGCCGCCGGTTCGGACAAGACCCGTGCCGACCGCAAGGCGCAGACCAAGGCCGACGTCAAGAGCGGCAAGACCATTCCGGCTGGCGAAGCGGCTGCCCCGATCGCCGAGCCGCAGAAGAAGTAATTCTTCCTGCCGTCGCGTCGAGCGACGGCAAGGTGAAGCGGCCCGCGCGGGTCGCCGTCGATGAGAAGGCGGCCTCCGGGCTGCTGTTCGAAAAAAGCGGCCTTCGGGCCGCTTTTTTCATTTGCGACGCCGGCCCCTGGATGCGGCCGGGCGGCCGCTATCGGACTGCGCCACGCCAAGGTAGCGCACCGTGTTCGGTTGCCCGGCGGGCAGCAGTTCGAACAGTTCGGGATACTTGCCGAACAGCCGGGTCGAGGCGGCGCTGCGGGAAAGCAGCTTCTCCTTGCGAAGCGCTTCGGCCGCCTCCCTGAGCTCGACCGCTCCGCCCGACGCCAGCGCCGGCACCGCCTCGAGCCAGTGCGAGACGTCGCTCGGCAAGGCCGCCGCCCGGCGCGACGCCGAAGCTTCGCGCGACGCCGAAGCTTCACGCGACGCCGGGGCTTGGCGCAACGCCGGGGCTTGGCGCGACGCCGAAGCTTCGCGCGACGCCGGGGGCAAACGCGGCGTCGGGGCTTGGCGCGGCGCCCTCGCCGCGGGCGCTTCGCGCGCATCGGCGGGCGCAGCCCGCGGCACCCTCGCCGCCCGTGCCCTGCCGCCCGGGAGATCGACGAAGTCGTCGTAGGCGCGATGCGATTCGGCGCCGGTCTTTCCCTCCTGGCCAACGCCTTCGACGCGACAGCCTTGTTCGCGGAGATGAATGACCAGCGGCGCGAAGTCGGAATCGGAAGCGACGATGACGACGACCTCGGGGCAGTCGTCGCTGCACAGCTGGACCGCGTCGACCGCCAGGGCGATGTCGGTGCAGTTCTTGCCGGCGGTGGCGTTGACCATCGCGCGGATCGAATGCTCCCTCAGGAACTCGAGGTTCTTCAGCGCGAAGTCGGCGCTGCAGTAGCAGCGCCGCAGGTGGATCGCGCCGTGCTGCTTCTGCTTGGCGAGCAGCGCCTTCTCGATCACTTCGAGGGAGACGTTGTCGGCATCGATGAGAAAGAGGATCCGGCCACGCGATGTCATGAGGGGGCTCCCGCGCCGTCGTCGGCAGTGGCCAGCGACCAGGACAAGGTTTCCCCCGCGCCGAGCGGCACGAGGTCGGCGTCGCCGAACGGCAACGACCCGGGGACGGTCCACGATCGCCGCTGCAGCATCACCGTGCCGGCGTTGCGCGGCAGGCCGTAGAAGGCCGCGCCGTTCAGGCTCGCGAACGCCTCCAGCCGGTCGATCGCGCCGGCGCCGTCGAAGGCCTGCGCGTACAGCTCGAGGGCGTGGAAGGCGGTGTAGCAGCCGGCGCAGCCGCAGGCGTTTTCCTTCAGCGCCGCCGGGTGCGGGGCGCTGTCGGTGCCGAGGAAGAAGCGCCCGCTGCCCGAGGTGGCGGCTTCGAGCAGGGCGAGGCGATGCGTCTCGCGCTTGAGGATGGGCAGGCAGTACCAGTGCGGCCGGATCCCGCCAGTGAAGATCGCGTTCCGGTTGTAGAGCAGGTGATGCGCAGTGATCGTCGCGCCCGTGTTCGCTCCCGCACCCGCCACGTACTGCGCCCCGTGCCGGGTCGTCAGATGTTCCAGCACGATCTTCAGGGCGGGAAAGCTGCGCCGCAGGCCGACCAGGTGCCGATCGATGAAGACCGCCTCCCGGTCGAAGACATCGACCCCCGGATCGGTCACCTCGCCGTGCACCAGCAAGGCGATGCCTTCCCGCTCCGCAGCCTCGAGCACGCCGCTCACCTTGGCCAGGTCGGTGACGCCGGCATCGCTGTTCGTCGTCGCGCCGGCCGGATAGAGCTTGATCGCGAGGATGCCGGCGTCGCGCGCGCGACGCATTTCCGAGGCCGGCGTCGAATCGGTGAGGTAGAGCGTCATCAGCGGCTCGAAGGTCGAGCCGCAAGGCAAGGCGCCTAGGATCCGCCGGCGGTAGGCAAGCGCCTGCTCGACCCGCACGACCGGCGGGCGAAGGTTGGGCATGACGATGGCCCGCGCGAACTGGCGCGCGCTGTGCGGCAGCACAGCCGCGAGGGCGGAGCCGTCGCGCAGGTGCAGATGCCAGTCGTCGGGCCGGGCGATCGTGATCTGATCGGGCATCGATCGATTGTCCCATCCGTCCGACCCGCCGACCCGCCGACCCGCCGACCCGCCGACCCGCCGACACGCCGACACGCCGACACGCCGACACGCCGACCCGCCGCGCCTTCGGGTCGAAGGCGCCGGCGCCGACACTGTCAGTGCCGGGTCGCCTCGAGGCCGCGCATCACCGCCGCCGTCCGCGTCTCGACGCCGAGCTTCTCGTAGATGCGCTGCAGGTGCTTCTGCACGGTGCGGTGGCTGCAGCCGAGGATGGCGCCGATGTCCCGGTCGGTCTTGCCGCCCGCCAGCCAGCTCAGCACGACCTTCTCGCGCGGCGTCAGGGCCGCGCCGGCCAGGAGCGCGGTTGCGCTGCGCTCCGGCACCCTCAGCGCGGCGAACAGGCGCGACAGCACCGGGCCGACCTGGTCGAGCAGGTCGCGATCACGATCCGAGAAGTCGCGCCGGCAGCGGTTCAGGACGAAGCTCACCAGCACTTCGTCGTCGACCACCACCGGCACGGCGACGACATGGTCGATGCCGATCCGCCGGTAGTAGTCGGCGTAGAGGGCGCAGTGCCGCAAGCGCGCGAACGGCATCGAGTCGCTGATGCGATGCGCGCCGCGGCCGCGCTGCACGGCGTGGTAACGGACCAGCGGATGCGCCGCGAAGTGGCGATCGAAGCAGGCCCGGTCTTCCGCACCGAGGCGCTGCTCGGGAAAGCCGGTGACCACGCGCCTTCCCGTCTTCAGGTGGCAGATCGACAGGTGGTCAGCTCGGCCGCCACCAGCGCCGGCAGCTCGCGCACGCCGGCCCGGACAAACGCGCCGGCGTCGCTCGACTGCTCGGCGATCGCGCCGAGCGTCTTCAAGCTGCGCTCCAGGTCCCTCCTGCTGAGCACGACCACGCTCCGGGCGCCGCTCCGCGCCTACGCAGGGCTGCGTATTGCGGAGCTTCGCGCCTGCCGACAAACTACGCCATCGATCGCCACCCCGCAAGGAGAATCTTCATGCACAGCGAGCAAGCTTCGGGAGCCCGGGAATGAAGGGCGCGGCGCTCCAGCAGGTGACCTGCATCCTGCCGGTCAAGGACATGCAGCGCGCGCGGCGCTTCTACGAGGACGGCCTCGGCCTCGAGGCCGGCGGCGAGAAGCCCGACGGCAAGTTCGTCTACCGGCTCGGCACGACCGAGATCGCGCTCTGTCCGCGCGCCGAGGGAACGAAGGCGACGCACACGGCGCTGAGCTTCCGGGTTGCCGACATCGCCGCGACGATCCGCGCCCTCGAAGCGCGCGGCGTCTCCTTCGCCGACTACGACCTGCCCGGCCTGAAGACGGTCGACCACGTCTGCGTGCTCGGCGCCGAGAAGGCCGCCTGGTTCAACGATCCGGAAGGCAACATCCTGTGCCTGCACGAAGAACTCGCCTGACGCCATGGAGCCCGACTCGCTCTATCACGCCGGCGCGCGGCAGCTCCAGGACCGCTTCGACACGCGCCGCCTGGCCGACCGCATTGCCGAGCGACTCGGCCGGCGGACGCTGAACGACGACGACCAGGCGTTCATCGCCGCGCAGGCGCTCTTCCTGCTCGCCAGCGCCGACGCGCGCGGCCGGCCCGAGTGTTCGTACAAGGGCGGCCGGCCGGGGTTCGTCGGCATCCTCGATGCGAGCCACCTGCTCTTTCCCAGCTACGACGGCAACGGCATGTTCCGCAGCCTGGGCAACCTGCTCGTCAATCCCCAGGTCGGCCTGCTGTTCATCGACTTCGCCAGCGGCAGGCGGCTGCGCGTGCAGGGCCGGGCGACGATCGACCTCGACGATCCGCTGCGCGGCGACTTCGACGGTGCGCAGTGCGTGGTCCGGGTGGCGGTCGACGAGGTCTTCCCGAATTGCCCGCGCTACGTCCACCCGATGCAGCGGAGCAGCGTCTCGGAGTTCGCGCCGCGACCGGGCCACGTGCCGCCGGTGCCGGCGTGGAAGCGCTTCGAGATGTTCCGCGACGTCCTCGCGGCCGACGATCCGGCGCGCGAAGGCTGAGCCTCGAGACTCAGTGCTGGAGTATCTTCGAGAGGAATTCCTTGGCGCGCGGCGTGCGCGCATCCGGATCGCCGAAGAACTCGTCGCGGGTGCAGTCCTCGACGATCTTGCCGGCGTCCATGAAGATGACGCGGTGGCTGACCTTGCGCGCGAAGCCCATCTCGTGGGTGACGACCATCATCGTCATGCCTTCCTTGGCGAGCAGCACCATCACGTCGAGCACCTCGCCCACCATCTCGGGGTCGAGCGCCGAGGTGGGCTCGTCGAACAGCATGACGATCGGGTCCATGCTGAGCGCCCGGGCGATCGCCACGCGCTGCTGCTGGCCGCCGGAGAGCTGGCCCGGGAACTTGTCCTTGTGAACCATCAGGCCGACCCGGTCGAGCATCTTCAGGCCGCGCGCCTTGGCGTCGTCGTCGGAGCGGTTGAGCACCTTGATCTGCGCCAGCGTCAGGTTCTCGGTGACGGTGAGGTGGGGGAACAGCTCGAAGTGCTGGAACACCATGCCGACCCGCGAGCGCAACTTGGGCAGGTTGGTCTTGGGATCCGAGATCGAGACGCCGTCGACGACGATGTCACCCTTCTGGAACGGCTCGAGCGCGTTCACCGTCTTGATCAGGGTCGACTTGCCGGAGCCCGAGGGACCGCAGACGACCACGACCTCGCCCTTCTGGATCGCGGTCGTGCAGTCGGTCAGCACCTGGAAGCTGCCGTACCACTTGGAGACGTTCTTGATGTCGATCATGGTGAGCTCGCGCTTGCCCTGTCAGCGAATGATGGCGATCTTCTTCTGCAGCTGGCGAACCAGCATCGAGAGCGAGAAGCAGATGATGAAGTAGACGACCGCGGCGACCAGGTAGGTCTCGACCGGGCGGTTGAAGTTCTTGCCGGCGACCTCGAAGCCCTTGAGCAGGTCGTAGGCGCCGATCGCATAGACCAGCGAGGTGTCCTGGAACAGGATGATGGTCTGGGTGAGCAGCACCGGCAGCATGTTGCGGAAGGCCTGCGGCAGGACGATCAGCTTCATGCACTGCGCGTAAGTCATGCCTACCGCGTAGCCGGCGTAGACCTGGCCCTTGGCCACCGACTGGATGCCGGCGCGCATGATCTCCGAGTAGTAGGCGGCCTCGAACACGGTGAAGGTGATCAGGGCGGCGATCTCCGAGCGGTACTTCGTGCCCAGCCCGCCGGGAATCACCTGGTAGAACCCATTCGGGATGAGCAGGAAGAACCAGAGGATCACCATCACCAGCGGGATCGAGCGCAGCGTGTTCACGTAGGCCGCCGCCGGGTTGACCAGCCAGGGCTTGCCCGACAGGCGCATCAGTGCCAGGACCGTGCCGAGGGCGATGCCGCCAATCATCGCCACCACCGTGAGCTGGACCGAGAAGATCAGGCCCTTGATGATGAAGCTCTGGATGAGCTGCCAGTTGAAGAATCCGAAGTCGAGATTCATCACTTGCCCCCGATCATTCCGGGGACCTGCACGCGGCCCTCGACGAAGTGGGCAATCCGGTTCACCGCGAACGCGGAGATGAAATACAGCACCGTGACGGCGAAGTAGACCTCGACGCCGCGCGAGGTTTCCTCCTGCGCCTGCATCGCGAACATCGTCAGCTCG
>JBDTUG010000223.1:0-6471 GCA_040007855.1 Caldimonas sp. | reverse complement strand
CTCGTGATCGGCCTGATCGACAACGTGCTGCGGCCGATCCTGGTCGGCAAGGACATCCAGCTGCCCGACTATGTCGTGCTGATCTCGACGGTAGGCGGACTCGCTCTGATCGGCCTGAACGGCTTCGTCATCGGCCCGCTGGTCGCCGCGATGTTCGTCGCGGCCTGGCAGCTGTTCGCAGCCGAGCGCGCCCGCGCCCGTTGAAGGTGACCTCAGCTAGCAGCTAGGGCCGCGAGCCGGTGCGGAAGCTGAAGATCAGCTGGGTGGTGCCGGCCCGCGCGTAGGCGACGATCGAAACCGTCCGGTCGGCGCTGCCAGGGGGCGGATCGACGCTGTAGAAGAGCGAGCCCGACTCGACGAACCCGCTCGCCTCGCTGCCCGGCTTGTCGGTGTCCTCCGCTTCCTGGAAGCGCCCCGAGCGGCCGCCGTGGTGGCCGAGCCTGAGCCGATCGAGGGTCGGCTGGTAGCCGCGGTCCCAGATGCTGTGAACGGTGAGCGTCGTGCGCATGTTCAGCACCAGCGTCGGCGGCGTCGTGTCGTGCAGGCGCAGGCAGTTGCCGATCGGCGCGTCGGGCAAGCTGAACCACGACGGAAACGCCGCTTGCACCTCGGCGCAGTCGACCCGCTCCGCCCGGTGTGGGCCGATGTCGTCGGGCGCGATCAGGACCTCGCCGCGCCCGCTCGCGTCGTTCAGGCGGACCGGCGAGTTCTCCGGGTGGTCGAGCGTCCAGCCGGGGTTGGCAGCGAGGAAGGCTTCGACGCCGGGCGCCGGCCGGTTGGCGTGGATGACCACGGCGACGATGCCGCCGATCACCAAGAGCGTCATCACGATGCGCACCGCCCGGTCGACGCTGACGTCCCAGAGGCTCACGGCCGGTCTCCATTTTCACGTGTCGGAGCGTTCCTACGCCGCGATGCACGATTCTCCGTCGCTCCGGACCCGGCGCGAGGCTCGCGCTGCGCGGCCGGGCCGCTTATGCTCGCGAGACACGCCGACAACGCCATGGACGACGACGCTTCCGCCCGCATCCGCGAACTCGAGGCCCGCCTGGTCGCCCACGGCATCATCCTGAAGACGATCGCCCGGCTGCTCTCAGAATCGACCCTGGCCGAGCTGAAGGCGGCGGCGCAAGGCGTCGACGACGCCGGCATGCAGGAGGCCAACCCCGACCTGCACATGCGCCGCGTCGCCGAGGAGATGTGGAGCATCCTCGAGATCCTCGGCTGAGAAGCCGCAAAGCAATCGCGCCCCGCCGGGCGCCGCGTCGCCCGCTCCATCCGCTGCCGCTGTGACGCTGCGCGACGACCTCGCCGTTCGCCGGCTTCGCTGTCCCGGCCATCCCGGATCGAGCTCGCCTGGCGGCCGGCCCGAGGTCGCTTCGGTGACAGGCGCATTGCATTTCCGTCCCGTGTCGCGACATGCCGGTGAGCCGGCAGCAGAACCGGCGCGCGCCAAACAATATTCGGGGCCCTCGTCCGTCTATTCCTCAGCATGACCGCCGACCTCGCCGCGTTTTCCGTCGCCACCCTCGCCCAGCAAGACGGCGCGATCGCTGCCGTCTTCCGGCGTGAGGTCCGGCGCCTGCGCGGCTTCGTCCGCCGCCGCGTCGCCGACGCCTGCGACGCCGAAGACATCGTCCAGGATGCGTTCTTCGAGCTGATCGAGGCGACCCGCGTGGCGACGCCGATCGAGAACGTCGGCGCCTGGCTCTGGCGGGTGGCGGCGAACCGGATCACTGATCGGTTCCGGCGCCGCGCCACCGTCTCGCTCGATCAGACGTCTGCCGACGACGGCGCGGCCGGGCAGCCCTACGAGCGCTTCGCCTCGGCCGAGGCCGGGCCCGAGGCGCGCTATGCCAGCCGCGCCCTGATGGATCGGCTCGCCGCCGCCCTCGCCGAGCTGCCGGCCGAGCAGCGCGACGTCTTCATCGCCCACGAGCTCGAAGGGCGCAGCTTCAAGAGTCTCGCCGCCGAAAGCGGCGTCGCCCTCAACACCCTGCTCTCTCGCAAGCGCTATGCGGTGCTGCACCTGCGCGAGCGCCTGCAGACCGATCGTCACAACCCGCCGACCCGGAAGGATTGAACATGAACCGCGACTTCGTCCTGAGAAGTGCCTGGAAAGCGCTGCGCATCGCGGCGGTCGCCGCGCTGGCCGTCGGCGTGCTCGGCTGGGTCGTCATGAGCCTGTGGAACTGGCTCGCGCCCGCTACCTTCGGCGGTCACATGATCGGCTTCTGGCAGGCGGTCGGGCTGTTCGTCCTGGCCCGTCTGCTGGTGGGCGGCTGGCGCGGGCGAGGCCATGGCCGGGGCCACTGGCGGCACCGCATGAGCGAGCGCTGGAGCCGAATGAGCGAGGAGGAGCGCGAGCGCTTCCGGCAAGGCTGGGAACGCTGCCCGGGCCGTCGCAGCGAAGGGGAGCGCGGCGTCCCCGTGTGACAGGCAGAAGTCGGCCGCGGTCGGCCATGCCAGAGTGTCGGACCACCTGTCGTGGTCCCGGCCCTGTGTCGCCAGCGGCGCCTTCGCCCGCATCGGGCCTGTCGCGGCGACGACAATGCGGCGCCGACCCGTCCAGAAGAGACCCGCCCATGCCAGACCACCCTGAGCTTTCGGCCGCCACCCTCGGCCTGCACGCGGGCAACGACGAGCGTCGCACCGGAACGCCGTTCCTGGCCGGGCCGGTGTTCGCGAGCGCTTTCCACCTGCCGGGCGACCAGACCGGCGTCAAGTACCAGTACGGTCGCTTCGACAACCCGACCTGGTCGGCCCTCGAGGAGGTCATCGGGAAGCTGGAATCCGGACCGGCCGTCACCTTCGCTTCGGGCGTGGCCGCGACCGCCGCGGTGCTGACGCCGTTCGTCCGGCCGGGCGACGCGATCGTGCTGCCCGACGACGGCTATTTCGCGACCCGAAGCTATGCCCAGACCTACCTGGCGCGCTGGGGCGTCACGGTCCGGCTTTTGCCGACGACCTCGATGGCGAGCGCCGACTTCAGCGGCGTCAGGCTGGTCTGGATCGAGACGCCGAGCAACCCGAGCCTCGACGTGTGCGACATCGAGGCACTGGCCGCGCGCGCGCACGCCGCAGGCGCCCTGCTGGCGGTCGACAACACCACCGCGACCGTCCTGAGCCAGGCGCCCTTGCGGCACGGCGCCGACTTCTCCGTGGCGTCCGACACCAAGGCCTTCAACGGCCACAGCGACGTCGTGTTCGGCCACGTCGCGGCGCGCGATCCGGAGCTGCTCAAGGCGGTCCGGCAATGGCGCACCCTGGCCGGCGCCATCCCCGGGCCGATGGAGGCCTGGCTGGTCCACCGCGGCCTGGCCACGCTCGACCTCCGGCTCGCACGGCAGTCGCAGAACGCGCTGGCGATCGCCACGCTGCTCACCTCGCACCCGGCGGTGACGGGCGTGCGCTACCCGGGGCTGGCGAGCGATCCCTCGCATGCCATCGCGCGCCGGCAGATGCGCTACTTCGGCGCGGTGGTGAGCTTCGAGCTGGCCAGCGCGGCGGTGGCGCAGCGCTTCCTCGGCTCGTGCGACATGCTGTTCGAGGCGACCAGCTTCGGCGGCATGCACAGCTCGGCCGAGCGCCGCGCCCGCTGGGGCACCGACCGGGTCAGCGAGGGCTTCATCCGCCTGAGCGCCGGCTGCGAGGCGACCGACGACCTCGTGGCCGCGATCGGCGCCGCCCTGGATGCGCTCTAGCGAGACGGCGCGCGCCGCCGCGCGAGCGACGCGATGACCTGGCCGTCCTGGGCGCAACGTCTCGCGACGCGGCGCAATGCGGCCCGGGTCGGCCTCGGCACGCTTGTCCTGGCGCTCGTCTGGAGCCTGGCCGCGTGGGCGGTGCCGCCGCTGCTGCGCAGCCAGGCCGAGCAGGCCGCGCTCGAGACGCTCGGCCGGCGCCTCACGCTCGGCAGCGTCGCATTCAATCCGTGGACGCTCGAGCTGACGATCGACGAGCTGTCCCTGGCCGGCGCGAAGCCGGGCGAGCCGGCGCAGATCGCGGTCCGGCGGATCCGCGCCGATGCCGCGCTCGCCTCGCTGTTCCGCTTCGCGCCGGTCATCGATCGGCTAGAGATCGACGCGCCGACGCTGCGCCTGACCCACCTCGGCAACGCCCGCTACGACGTCGACGACGTGCTCGAGCGGATCGCCGCCCTGCCGCCGAGCGACCAGCCGGCGCGCTTCGCGCTGCACAACATCGTCGTGCGCGGCGGCAGCGCCGACGTCGTCGATGCGCCGCTGAACATCACGCACCGGTTGCGCGACTTCGAGCTCGGCGTTCCGTTCGTCAGCTCGCTGCCTTCGCAGCGCGAGGTCAAGGTCGAGCCGCGGCTGGCGTTCACCCTCGACGGCAGCCGCTTCGATACGGCCGGCGCGCTCACGCCCTTCGGCGAGCGCGGCGCCGGCGAAGCGAAGCTGAAGCTCGATCGCTTCGACGTCGCGCCCTGGCTCGCCTACCTGCCGCGCGAGCTGCCGGTCCGGCTGCAGGCGGGCGTGCTCAACGCCGAGCTGACGCTCGCGTTCGAGCAACGGCCGCGGCTGTCGCTGCGCGTCCGCGGCACGCTCGGCGTGAGCGAACTGAAGGTCGCCGACGCGCGCGCCCAGGACCTGCTGCAGGTCGGCCGCATCCAGGTCACGATCGAGGAGCTGCGCCCGCTCGAACGCCTCGTCAGGCTGTCGCGCATCGAGATCGACGCACCGCATCTGCTGGCGCAGCGCGATGCGGCCGGGCGGGTCAACCTGCTGCTCGCCGCCGAGCAGCCTTCGGGCGCGGCCGTGCCGCTCGTCCGCGTGCCCTTGCCGACCACCGCGGCGAGCGCGGCGGCGCCGGCCAGCGCGGCGCGCAGCTCGGCCGGGGCGCGAGCGAACGGCGCATCGGCGCCTGGCGCGGCGGCGCCCGCGCCGGGCTGGAAAGCGACGCTTGCCGCCTTGTCCATCCGAGCCGGCAAGCTCGACTGGCGCGATGCGACGACCGCGCCGCAAGCGACGCTGGTGCTGACCGGGTTTGCCTTCGATGCCCAGGCGATCGCCTGGCCGCTCGACGCGCCGGTCGTCTTCAAGGGCGAGGGGGCGCTCGCGGCCGGTGGCGAGGCAGGCCGGCTCGCGTTCTCGGGCCAGGGCAACGCCGCCGGCGCCACGCTCGTGCTCGAGCTCGAGGCGCTGCCGATCGCCCTGGCCCGCCCGTACCTGGGCAGCGTGCTCGTGCCGCCGTTGGCCGGCGCGCTCAGCGCCAAGGCCGCGCTCGACTGGCGGCCCGGTGCCGGCGCGCCACAATGGCGCGTTGATGCCGCCCGGGTCATGGTCGCCGGGCTCGTGCTCGGCGACGCGAAAGCGCCCGAGTTCGCCGCCGAGCAGGTCGAGCTGAGCGATGCGCGCGTCGACAGCGCAGCGCACAGCGTCGCCGTCGGCCGCCTCGCCGTGCGCGCGCCGCAGGCCCGGATCGAGCGCGCGGCCGACGGGCGCTGGAACGTCGACGCCTGGCTGCGCGACGCGCCCGCGACGCCGGCCGCAGCATCGGCGGGATCGGCGGGACCGGCGGGATCGGCGGGATCGGCGGGACGGGCGCCTGTGGCGCCCTGGCGGATCGGCATCGGCGAGCTTGCCATCGACAAGGGCCGGCTCGGCTTCAGCGATCGGCGCCTCGCCGTGCCCGCGGCGCTCGACGTGCTCGACCTCGCGCTGCAGGCCAAGGGCTGGGCGCTCGACACCGGCTCGGCGGTGCCCTTCCACGTGGCAGCGCGCATGGCCGTCCCGGCCGGGCCGAGCGGCAAGGCGGTCGGCGCCGGCGTGGTCGGCAGCGTCGAGGCGCGCGGCGAGCTCGCAGCGGTCGCCGCCGGCGTGCCCACCGGGGCGAAGGCCACGCTGCTCCTCAAGGACCTGCCGCTGCATCTGCTCGACCCCTACCTCGACGAGTTGCTCGTCATCGACGTGCAGAAGGCGCAGACCAGCTTCAAGGGAGACGTCGCCTGGGCCAGCGGCGCCGCTGGCCCGAGCCTCGCCGTGCGCGGCGACGCGACCATCGACGACTTTCGCGCCACCAGCGTGGTCCGCGGCCGGACCGGGCCGCGCAGCGGACTGGCCATGCTGCGCGACGAGCCGGTCGGCCAGCCCCTGCTCAACTGGAAGTCGCTGTCGCTGCGCGGCCTCGACGTCGCCCTCGCACCGACCGGGCCGAGCCGCGTCACGGTGGCCGAAACGACCCTCAGCGACTTCTTCGCCCGGGTCGTGCTCGACGAGTCCGGCCGGCTCAACCTGCAGGACGTCGCCCGCGTCGGCGGCCCCGCCGGGGCGCCGGCCGGGGCCGCGAGCGCGCCGGCAGGCGTCGCTGGTGCGAGCGGGGCGGGCGCAACGACCTCGACGAGCGCCACTGCCACGAGCGCGCCGATCGTCGCGACCACGACCGCGACCGCGACTCCGACTCCGACTCCGACTCCGACTCCGACTCCGACTCCGACTCCGACTCCGA
>JBDTUG010000222.1:0-6507 GCA_040007855.1 Caldimonas sp. | reverse complement strand
CGACCGCATGCGACTGGACGAGCTGGGGAGCGACACCGCCCACCTGCAGGAAGCCCCGCTTGCGACCGGGCAGGCCTGGCGCGGCGGCTTTCTCGACGTCCGGCGCGACCGGATCGGCCTGCCGGACGGCGGCGTCGCCCACCGCGAATACATCGTCCACCCGGGCGCGGTGATGGTCGTGCCGCTGCTGGAGGACGGCCGGCTCGTGGTCGAGCGGCAATGGCGCTACCCGATCGGCCGGGCGATGCTCGAGTTCCCGGCCGGCAAGCTCGAGCCGGGCGAGCCGCCGCTGGAGTGCGCGGTGCGCGAGCTGCGCGAGGAGACCGGCTACCGCGCCGCCGAGTGGGCGCGCGCCGGCATCCTGCACAACGCGATCGCCTATTCCACCGAGGGCATCGAGGTCTGGTTTGCGCGCGGCCTGACAGCGGGCCAGCGCAAGCTCGACGCCGGCGAGTTCCTCGACGTCTGCGACGCCAGCCTGGAAGAGCTCGAGACGGCGGCCGCGTGCGGCGATCTCACCGATGCGAAGAGCCTGGTCGGCCTGCTCTGGCTCGGCCATTGGCGGGCCGGCCGATGGCCGCTCGTCTGGGGGCTTCAGGGGCAGGGCAGGGCGTGCCGATAATGCAGCCATGAAGGTGCTGAATCTGCGTTGCGCCGAAGGGCACGGCTTCGAGGGCTGGTTCGCCTCGGAAGACGAGTTCGTGACGCAGGCCGGGAGTGCCGCGATCGCCTGCCCGCTGTGCGCAAGCACGGCGATCAGCCGGCTGCCCAGCGCGCCCCGCCTCAACGTCGCCCGGCATTCGGCTGCGGCCGAGCCGGCGCCGGGCACGCAGATGACGCTTCAATCGCAGTGGCTGCGCGCCGTTCGCCAGGTGATGAGCTCGACCGAGGACGTCGGCGACCGGTTCGCCGAGGAAGCGCGCCGCATCCACTACGGCGAGGTCGAGGAGCGCGGTATCCGCGGCCGCGCCTCGAGCGAAGATGCCGAGGCGCTGCGCGAGGAGGGCATCGCCGTCATGGCCTTGCCGCTACCCGACGCGCTGAAGGGCCCGATCCAGTAGCCAGCGCCAATGCGCCGCGGTCGAGGTGGCGCAGCGCTCGAGCAGGAGGAACCGCGATTCGTCGAGCGCGCTGATCAGCGCGTCGCCGTCGTGGTCGAAGGCGAACGATTCGCCCGGCGTGAGGATGATGTCGCGCGGGTCCCCGTCCTGGGTGACCCAGAGCGAGCCGGTGACGCATTCGACGCGGTGACCGATCGGATGGTGAACGCGGCGAATCGCGCCCTTGGCGAGGGCGCGGGCGTCGAGCATGAGGTCGTTGTTCATCGTCGTTCTCCTGTAGCATGAATGGCATGCATGCGTTACGGTGGTCGATCCGGATCTGGACTGCCTGCCGCGGAGCACAGTCTGCTCGTGCGCCGCCAGGGTCACAAACGGAAATCCGGAATGACACGCATGCGCCAGGCGCATGTAAAAGGGGCTGCCGATGAGCCGCCGCGCCTACGACGTGCCCCCGCTCGAGCTGCTCGTCGCCTTCGAGGCAGCGGCCCGCCATCTCAGCTTCACCAAGGCGGCCGACGAGATCGCGCTCACCCAGTCGGCGGTCAGCAGGCAGATCCAGGCGCTGGAGGACCGGCTCGGCGTGGCGCTGTTCCTGCGCCTGCATCGCGCCTTGCAGCTGACCGAGGAAGGCCGCGCCTTCCAGCAGGCGACGAGCGAGGCGCTGGCGACGATCGAGCGGGCGGCACGCTCGTTCCGCCTGGCCGGCGCGACCCGGCCGGTGGTCGTCAGCACGACGCCCGGGTTCGCCGGCCTGTGGCTGATCCCCCGCCTGACGTCCTTCGTCGCCGCCCATCCCGGGGTCGACGTCCGCATCTCCACCGGCAACACCCTGGCCAACCTGGAGCGCGATGGCGTCGACGTCGCGGTCCGCTACCGCTCGGTAGACCTGCTGCCCGCCGGCGCCTTGCCGCTGTTCGGCGAGACCGTCTCGCCGGTCTGCAGCCCGCGCCTGCTGCGCACCGCCGGTGCGCCGCTGAAGACGCCCGCCGACCTGGCCGGCCAGACCCTCCTGCGCATGGAGCCCGACGGCAGCAACCACCTGCAGGACTGGGGCCTCTGGCTGCACGCCATGCAGCTCGCCCAGCTGAAGCCGGCCGCGGTGCTGCACTTCTCGTCGTACGACCAGCTGATCCAGGCGGCGGTGGCCGGCCAGGGCATCGCGCTCGGCCGGGTGCCGTTGATCGATCGCCTGCTCAAGACCCGAAAGCTGGTCGCGCCGTTCGCCGACGCCGTCGTCTCGCCGAAGGGCTATTGCCTGCTGGTGGCGACCGGGGCGGCACGGCGCCCCGAGGTGCTCGCCTTCACGGCGTGGCTGGCGGCGCAAGCACGCGGCCCGGGTTCAGCACGCCCGCCGGGTCGAGTGCGGTCTTGATGGCCTGCATCATGGCCAGCGCCACCGGCGACTTGCGCATCCGCAGCTCGTCGCGCTTCAGCATGCCGATGCCGTGCTCGGCGGAGATGGATCCGCCGAGGGCCGTGACGGCGTCGTAGACGATCGCATTCACCGCGTCTTCATGGCGCAGGAAGCCGGCCGGATCGGCGCCCTCCGGACACTGCACGTTGTAGTGCAGGTTGCCGTCGCCGAGGTGGCCGAAATCGACCAGCCGGATGCCAGGAAAGGCGGCCTCGAGCGCGGCGTCGGTGGCGGCGACGAAGGCGCAGATCGCCGAGACCGGCAGGGCGATGTCGTGCTTGATGTTCGGCCCCTCGGCCGCCTGGGCGAGCGGGATCGACTCGCGCAGATGCCACATCGCGTTGGCCTGCTCGAGGCTGGTGGCGAAGGCGGCGTCGTTGACCAGGCCGCGCTCGAGCGCCGACCCGAACAGGCCCTCCAGGGCGGCGGCGCCGTGCGCCTCGCCTTCGGCGTCGGACTGCTCGACCAGCACCGTCCAGGGCGCGGCCGCGAGCGGCTGGCGCAAGGCGGGGAACCGCTTTTTCACCAGGCCGAGCGAGAAGGCGTTCATCACCTCGAAGCCGGTCAGGCCCGGGCCGAGCCTCGCGTGCGCCAGGCCGAGCAGCTCGACCGCTGCCTTGAGCGTCTGCAGGGTCGCCATCGCCGTAAGCGTGGCGGCCGGACGCGGCTGCAGCTTGAGGGTGGCCGCGGTGATGATGCCGAGCGTCCCTTCGCTGCCGATCAGGAGGTCGCGCAGGTCGTAGCCGGTGTTGTCCTTGCGCAGTGCCGAGAGGCCCTGCCACACCTCGCCGGCGGCCGTCACCACCTCGAGGCCGAGGCACTGCTCGCGGGCGTTGCCGTAGCGCAGCACCTGGGTGCCGCCGGCATTGGTCGCGAGGTTGCCGCCGATCGTGCAGCTGCCCTCGGCGGCGAGGCTGAGCGCGAACAGCAGGCCGGCGTCGGCGGCCGCTTCCTGCACCCGCTGGAGCACGCAGCCGGCTTCCACCGTCATGGTCAGGTTGGCGGCATCGATGCCGCGGATCCGGTCGAGCCGGGACAGGCTCAGCACGACCTGGGTGCCGCTCGCGTCCGGCCCCGAGCCGCCGACCAGCCCGGTGTTGCCGCCCTGGGCGACGATGCTCGTGCCGTGCGCCGCGCACAGCCGCACCACCGCGGCGACCTCGTCGGTCGAGCCGGGCCTGACGACCGCCAGGGCGCGGCCGCGAAAGCGCTGTCGCCAGTCGACTTCCCAGGCCGACAGGTCGCCTTCGCTGAGGACGTTGCCGGCGCCGACCGCCGCCTGCAGCTGCTCGAGCAGGCCCATGGGAGTACCTTCGTGCTGGGCACTCCGGTATTCGCCCTTGGGGCGGCCCGGCGGGCTCATGACGCGGCAGCGGCGACGTTGCGCAACCGGGCCCGGATGTGCATCGCGCAGGCCGCGAAGAGGGCGACCGCGAGGATCACTTCCAGGGTCGCGAGCAGCGCACCGAGGCCGCGCTCGCTGGTGGCGCGCACCGACCCTTCGGCGACGTAGAGCCACACCAGCAGGCTGGTCCAGCGATAGGTGTAGAGCCTCATTCGTATCAGGCCGGCCAGCGGCAGCAGCAGCGGCAAGGCCTTGAGCGCCAGGCTGCCGCGACCGGTGGGAGCGAGCCAGAGCTCCCAGGCCAGGCAGAGGCCAGCCAGCGCCAGCGTCGCGGCCACCGCCAGGCCGCGCGTCCATGCGATCGCGGCCGGCAGAACGGGGCGGGGCGTCATCGTCCTTATCATGCCAGCAATGCCCCGAGCCGCTGCGCCGACCGCCGTCACGACCGTCGCCGCGCGAGTGCTCCGGCGCTTCCAGGCCTGGCCCTGGCTCGGCACGATGCTCATGCTGGGCCGGCGCTTCCGGGAGGACCGCCTGGCCCTGACCGCCGGCAGCCTGACCTTCACCTCGGTCATCTCGCTGGTGCCCCTTGCGACGGTGATGCTCGCCCTGTTCAGCGCCTTCCCGATCTTCTCGACGCTGCAGGAGACGCTGCAGCGCTACTTCGTGGCCAACGTCTTTCCCGACACGATCGCCAAGCCGGTGCTCGGCGCGATCACCCAGTTCTCCAGCCGGGCCAGCCGGCTCGGCATGGTCGGCCTGGCGGCGCTGCTGATCAGCGCCATGGCCCTGATGCTGACCATCGACCGGACGCTCAACGCGATCTGGCGCGTCCGCAGGCCGCGGCCGGTCGCCCAGCGCGTGCTGATCTACTGGTCGGCGGTGACGCTCGGTCCGATGCTGCTCGGCGTCAGCCTCACCGCGACCTCGTACGCCGTCTCGGCTGCCCGCGGGTACGGCGCGTTCGCGCCGCAAGGCTTCGGCATCGTCATCGCCGTACTCGAGTTCGTGCTGGTCGCTCTCGGGGTCGCCGGGCTGTTCCACTACGTGCCGAACACTCACGTTCGCTGGCGCCATGCGCTGATCGGCGGCCTGTTCGTGGCGATCGGCATGGCCGGAACGCGCCGCCTGCTCGCCCTGTACTTCAGTACGGTGCCGACCTACAGCATGATCTACGGCGCGTTCGCGACGGTGCCGATTTTCCTGATCTGGATCTACCTGAGCTGGGTGATCGTCCTGCTCGGTGCCGTGGTGGCGGCCTATGCGCCGGTGGCGGGCGCGCGGGTGTCGCGCTGGCCGGCCGGTGCGGGATCGCGCTTCCATCTCGGCCTGGCGGTCATTCGCGCCCTGCGCCGGGCCCGGGAAGAGGCTGCCGGTGGACTGACCGCCAACGCGCTGTACCAGGCGCTCGGCACCGACCCGCTGCAGATCGAGCCGCTCGTCGACACGCTGCTGCGGCTCGACTGGGCCGGCCGCCTCGACGAGGCCGGCCAGGCCCGCTTCGTGCTGCTCGTCGAGCCGGAGACGACCCTGGCCGAACCGATCCTGGCTGCCCTGCTGCTCGAGCCGGCGCCGGACCTCGCCTCGTTCTGGAAGCAGGCGCAGTTCGACCGCCTGACCCTGGCCCAGCTGCTGCGCGAATGAGGCACCGGCGGCCGCGCCGCGGCGCTCACAGGCGCCCGGCGCACCGGGCCGCGCCGCAGCGGCAGGCGAGCCGTCCCTCGTGGTGCGACTCGCCGTAGTCGACCGTCAGCTCCTCGCCGCTCGCCACGTCGCGCATGGCGTAGAACTCGACCCGGCCCTGGCGGATGCGCAGCACCGCATTGGGCGCGCACGAGTGATTGGTGAAGCGCAGCGGATCGGCCGACTGAGAGGCATCGATGGCACGCCGTTCGCTGATCTCGACGATCATGATGCGGGCCAGGCCGCGGGCGCGCCGACGCGCCTCCGGGACGCTGATCGGCTCGCCCCGGATCTCGCCGATCTTGCGCCGTGCCGGGATCGGCTCGGCGGCGAAGGCGCCATTGCCGTCGATCGCGCTCGCCTTCACGTCGACCCGGAACTTCTGCGGGTCGGCGGGCGGGCGGCGGGAGCGCAGGGCGGTCATGCGAGCGGTGGAAGAGGGCGGGTGGGTCGGTGTGGCGAGGCACGGTCAGGGTAGCAGCTCGCGGCGTTTGTTATAAGGTCCTGCGCCACCGCGATGCCGACAGGCCCGCCGGGCGGGCGCAATCACCGGAGCCGATACGACCATGACACCGCGCGCCGAGCCTTTGCCCGCCGACGTCCTCGCCGCCCTGCAGCGGGGCAGCGCCATCGAGGCCATCAAGCTGCTGCGCGCGGCGACCGGCCTGGGCCTGAAGGAGGCCAAGGATGTCATCGACCAGCACCTCCAGGGTCGTCGCGCGCCGATCGCGACCGTTGCCGCGCCGGCGACTCTTCCGGGCGCGGTGGCCGCGGCCTTGCAACGGGGCGACAGGATCGAGGCCATCCGGCTGTTGCGCGAGGCGGCGGGACTCGGCCTGAAGGAGGCCAAGGAAGCGGTCGAGTCGTTCCAGGACGCGGCCCGCGGCGCGGCGAGTGAGCGGGCGCCGGGCGAGGTGCCCCGGTCGCGCGCAGGCCTCTGGCTCGCGATCGCGCTCGGCGCAGCGGCGCTGCTCGGCTATTCATTCTTCCGCCCGGACTGACGG
>JBDTUG010000221.1:0-6519 GCA_040007855.1 Caldimonas sp. | reverse complement strand
ACCACCAACAACGCCGAGCGGCGCCAGAAGGTCGCCTTCACCGTGCCGCACTACGTTACCGGGGCGCGCTACCTGGTGCGCGCCGATTCGCCGATCAGCGAGCTGATCGGCTTCCAGGGCAAGAAGCTGGTCTCGACGACCGGAACGACCCCGCTCAAGGCGATCACGAACGCCAACAGGGAGCGCCTGCTCGGCATCACGATCGTCGAGGCGCCCGACCATGCACGCGCCGTCGAGATGGTGGAAAAGGGCGAGGCCGACGGCTTTGCGATGGACGACGTGCTGCTCTACGGCCTGCGCGCCAGCCGCGCCGACCCGAGCCGGCTCAAGGTGGTCGGCAAGTTCCTGACGATCGAGCCGCTGGCGATCATGCTGGCGAAGAACGACCCCGAGTTCAAGCAGATCGTCGACGACGAGATGAAGCGCCTGGTGACGAGCCGCGAGATCTACGGCATGTACGAGCGCTGGTTCGCGGCGCCGATCCCGCCGCGCAACACGCCGCTCAACATCCCGATGACCTACCTGCTGAAGGATCTCTGGAAATACCCCACCGACTGGGTGCCGGGCTGAGCAGGGCGAATCTTGCCGCTGCGCGGGCCGATCTCGGCCCTGCGCTCCTCGCCGGCCCCAGGTATGGCTCCGGTTGCTCGAGCCCACTTCGGCCCGCTCGCGACGGAATTTTCGGCGTTCTCCAACCAGTGGTCGCAGACCACTACTGCAGGCTCAGGCTTTCGGCGGCGGCGGCGAGCGTCGCCTCGATCTCCGCGCTGCCGTGCGCGGCGCTTACGAAGCCGGCCTCGTAGAGCGCCGGCGCCAGGTAGACGCCGCGCTCGAGCATGGCGTGGAAGAAGCGGTTGAAGCGGGCCGAATCGGTCGCCATCACGGCGCCGTAGTTCTGCGGCAGCCGGTCCGCGAAGAAGAAGCCGAACATGCCGCCTTCGCTGTCGCCACTCATCGCCACGCCGGCCGAGCGCGCCGCGTCGAGCAGGCCGGCGACCAGCCCGGCGGTGCGCGCGGCGAGCGCCTCGAAGAAGCCGGGTCGGGCGATCTCGCGCAGGGTGGCCAGGCCGCAGGCGGTGGCGACCGGGTTGCCCGACAGCGTGCCGGCCTGGTACACCGGCCCGAGCGGCGCGAGTTGCTCCATCACGGCGCGCTTGCCACCGAACGCGGCCAGCGGCATGCCGCCGCCGATCACCTTGCCGAACACGCTGAGGTCGGGCGCGAAGCCGGGCAGCGAGCGCGCGTAGAGCGCCTGGGCGCCGCCCAGGCCGACCCGAAAGCCGGTCATCACCTCGTCGAACACGAGCAGTGCACCGTGGGCACTGCACAGCGCACGCAGCCGCTGCATGAAGGCGAGGTCGGCGCGCACGAAGTTCATGTTGCCGGCGATCGGCTCGATGATCGCGCAGGCAATCCGCTCGCCGTGGAGGGCGAAGACCTCGTCGAGCTGCGCCAGGCTGTTGTATTCGAGGACCAGGGTGTCGCGCACGACCGCCTCGGGCACGCCGGCGCTGGTCGGGTGGCCGAAGGTCGCCAGGCCCGAGCCGGCCTTGACCAGCAGCGCGTCGGCATGGCCGTGGTAGCAGCCCTCGAACTTGACGATCAGGCTGCGCCCGGTCGCGCCGCGGGCCAGGCGCAGCGCGCTCATCGCCGCCTCGGTGCCGGAGCTCACCAGGCGCACCTGCTCCATGCTCGGCACGTGGCGCAGGATCTCCTCGGCCAGCTCGATCTCGCGCTCGGTCGGCGCGCCGAACGACAGGCCCGAGTCGACCGCGCGGTGCACCGCCGCTTCCACGACCGGGTGACGGTGGCCGAGGATCATCGGCCCCCAGGAGCCGATGTAGTCGATGTAGCGCCGGCCTTCGGCGTCGAACAGCCAGGGGCCTTCGGCGCGATCGATGAAGCGCGGCGTTCCGCCGACCGCCCGGAAGGCGCGCACCGGCGAGTTGACGCCGCCCGGGATGACGCGGCGGGCGCGCTCGAACAATGCCGCGTTGGTCCGCTCGCTCATCGGAGTACCTTCGTGCTGAGCACTCCGGTATTCGCCCTTGGGGCGGCCCGGCGGGCGCATCGGAGTACCTTCGTGCTGAGCACTCCGGTATTCGCCCTTGGGGCGGCCCGGCGGGCGCATGGGGCGCGCGGGGCCGCTCCGGCGTCAGTGGACATGGCGCGGGCTCTTCGGCGCCGTCACGCCGTCGGGCTCGGCCGGGTCGACTTCGACCGCCTCGGCGTCGCCGTCCTCTTCCTCCGGCAGCGCCCAGAAGAAGCGGTCGGGGATCACGTTGCCCATGCCGGGGCGAAAGCCCGCATCGAGCGCCTGGTCGAGGAAGGCGAGCGCCTCGCCGACCGCGGCGTGCAGGTCCGCGCCGGTCGCGAGCAGGGCCGCGAGCGATGCCGAGAGGGTCTCGCCGGCGCCCACGAAAGTCGCCTCGAAACGCTCGAATTTCTCGCCGGTGATCGCGCCTTGCGCGTTGGCGAGCACGTTGTCGAGGAACTGGTCGGGCAGCGGCACGCTGGTGACGAGCACGTAGCGCGTGCCATGCTTGTTGGCGGCGACGGCGATCTCGCGCGACGAAGGCGGCCGCTCGCCGTCCCAGTCGGGCATGAGGAAGTCGGAGAGGGTCTGGTGGCTGCCGACCAGCACCTCGGTCTGCGGCAGCACCAGCTCGCGGAATGCTTCCAGGTAGGACTGCTGCTCGTCTTCCTCGACCCAGGCCAGGTTGGGCAGGTACGCGATCAGCGGCACGTCGGGGTAGTCGGCGAGGATCTCGGCGACCGCGCTCACGCCTTCGGTCGAGCCGAGGAAGCCGACCTTCCAGGCGGCGATGGTCACGTCCTCGAGGACGCTGCGCGCCTGCTCGACGATCACGTCGGCCTCGATCGCGTGGTGATCGAAGATCTCGGCGGTGTCGCGCATCAGGATGCTGGTGATGACGGGCAGAGCGTGCGCGCCCATCGCCGCAATCGTCGCCACGTCCCCGGCCGAGCCGCCGGCGCCGCTCGGATCGCTGACGTTGAAGCTCATCACGCAGGCCGGCGAGGGTTGTTCGGCAGGGTCGGCGGGGTCGGCCTCGGCAGCGGGAGAGATGGCGGTCATGGGGTGCTCGGAAGCCGCGAGGAGAGCCGTTCGCGCAAGGCCCGGGCGGACCTCTAGCCGAACGTGAAGAATGTTGCGTATGTACCTACACAGCCTTGCTTTTCCCGGAAGGCACGTGTCTACAATCTCGCTGCATTGTAGTGAAGGCATGGCCCGACCCGTGAGCGACCCAGTGAGCGAGCCGAAGACTTGGATGTGCCTGATCTGCGGCTGGATATACGACGAAGCAGCGGGCGATCTCGAACATGGTCTGGCCGCCGGCACCGCCTGGGCCGACGTGCCGATCAACTGGACGTGCCCCGAGTGCGGCGCGCGCAAGGAAGACTTCGAGATGGTGCAGATCTGAGCGTGTTCACGGTGCGCACCGGCATGAGAGCCAGACAGGAGAACGCTAGGTGAGCAACGCGGCCACAGCCGAGACAGCAGGATTGAAGGTGCTCGTCATCGACGACAGCAACACGATCCGGCGCAGCGCCGAAATCTTCCTGAAGCAGGGCGGCTACGAGGTGCTTCTCGCCGAAGACGGGTTCGACGCGCTCTCCAAGGTCAACGACCACGACCCCGACCTGATCTTCTGCGACATCCTGATGCCGCGCCTCGACGGCTACCAGACCTGCGCGATCATCAAGCGCAACCTCAAGTTCGCGGGTGTGCCGATCATCATGCTGTCGTCGAAGGATGGCCTTTTCGACAAGGCGCGCGGCCGGATGGTCGGCTCCGAGGACTACCTGACCAAGCCGTTCACGAAAGACCAGTTGCTGCATGCCGTGCAGCAGCACCGGCGCGTCGAGTGATGCGCGGTTGCCACCCCGTGGCGGCCACGGCGCGACGAGCTTGAGGAAACGAGACACCATGCCGATCCAGAAGATCCTGCTCGTCGACGACTCCAAGACCGAGCTGCACCACCTGTCCGAGCTGCTCGGCAAGCGCGGCTTCGAGGTGCGCACCGCGGAGAACGGCGAAGACGCGATGAAGCGGCTTGGCGAGGACAAGCCCGACCTGATCCTGATGGACGTCGTGATGCCCGGCCAGAACGGCTTCCAGCTGACGCGGGCGATCACCCGCGACCCGCGCTTCGCCAACGTGCCGGTCATCATGTGCACGAGCAAGAACCAGGAAACCGACAAGGTCTGGGGCATGCGCCAGGGCGCCCGCGACTACATCGTCAAGCCGGTCGATCCGACCGAGCTGATGGCGAAGATCCGCGCCTTCGACTAAGAAGCCGGACGTCGGTGAATGGCAAACAAGCAGGCCCTGCGCGACCTCCAGACCCGGCTCGCCGATCGCCTCCAGGCGGCCCGCACCGAGCCGCTCGGCCGGTCCTGGCTCGCCGTCGAATGCAGCTCGCGCGGCTTCTTGTTTCCCCTGCGCGACGCCGGCGAGATCTTCGCCATGTCGCCGCTGGTCCACGTGCCGCACAGCCACCGCTGGTTCCTCGGCGTCGCCAACCTGCGCGGCCACCTGCACGGCGTTGTCGACCTGGCGGGCTTTCTCGGCGTCAAGACCGCGGACGCCGGGCGTGAGCAGGCGCGCCTGGTCGGCTTCAACCAGTCGCTCGACATCAACTGCGTGCTCCTCGTCGACCGCCTGTCGGGCCTGCGCAGCGAGAGCGACCTGACCCGCGACGACGAGGAAAGCGGCGCTCGCCCGGCCTTCGTCGGCGCGCGCTATCGCGATGCCTCGGCGCGCGTCTGGCAGGAACTGAGCTTGGTCGAACTGGCCGGCAACGAGCTGTTCCTGAAGATCGTCGGCTGACCATGGCCGACCCCCACGCTCACTGCTCCTGCCGCCCTTCAGGGGGCGCGCGGCGCCCCGCGGGCACCTGCGCAATCCTCGAGAGGGCCATATGAGCTTCGTCAAAAAGATCAAGGGATGGGGACAGAAGGGCGCGACGCCCGAGCACGACGCGCTCGAGAACGACGCCGCCTTCGCCGACGCCTATGCGCAGTCCGGGGGCAGCGCCGCGCTCGCGCAGGTGCCCGACCTGGCGCTCCCCGACAACGACGTCACCGCCTCGGCGTTCGACGCCGAGCCGGTCTCCGCTGGCGAAGCCGCGAACCCGTCGATCATTTCCGAGGCGGTTCCATCCGAAATCGCCGACTTCAGCGAGACCCGCCTGCAGGGCGCCGAGGGCGGCAGCGCGCCGCGCGGTGGCGGCCTGCCCCTGATCGGCCGTCGCCCGATCGCCGAGCAGCAACGGATCCTGCTCGGCATGCTCGGCATCGGCCTGATCGGCCTGATCGTGCTGACGATCTACTCGTTCATCTCGGCCGGCCGCGGCTCCGACCAGGTCGGCGCCACCGGCCAGGCGCTGATGCAGTCGCAGCGACTCGCCAAGTCGGTCTCGCAGGCGATCGTCGGCAGCGCCTCGGCGTTCCCCGAAGTCAAGGAAAGCGTAGAGGTCCTGGCCAACAACGTGCGCAGCCTGAAGACCGGTCAGGGCAGCGTCGCCGCCGCGCCCTCGGGCGTGCAGGACGCGCTCGACGCCGTCGTCCCGCTGGTCGACCGGGCGGAGAAGAACGCCAACGTCATCCTCGCCCAGCAGAAGGCGCTCACCGAGGTGGGCCAGTCGCTGCGCACGATCAACCGGCAGTCGTTCGATCTGCTCGAGGCGGCCGAGGCCATCCTCTCGATGAAGCTGCAGCGCGACGCCAACCCGATCGAGATCTCGGCGCTCAGCCAGATCGTCATGCTGACCCAGCGGATCGGCAAGTCGGCCAACGAGTTCCTGACCGCCGAAGGCGTCAACCCGGAGGCCGTGTTCCTGCTCGACAAGGACCTGAATTCGTTCAACGAGATCACCAGGGCGCTGCTCGAAGGCAATCCGCAGATGAGCCTGCCCGGGATTCGCGATCCGCAGATCAAGGAGCGCCTGGTCGGGCTGGTCAAGCTCTACCAGGAGACGAAGACCCGCGGCGGCATCATCCTCGCCAACCTGCCCGGCCTGAACGCGGCGCGCGAAGCCCAGACCTCGATCGTTCGCGACAGCGAGCCGCTGCGCAAGGGCCTGGAGACTGTGCAGGAGCGGCTCGGCACCGAGACCCGGCTCGGCGGCTGGACCGTCGCGCTGCTGCTCCTGCTGGCCTCGCTGGTGATCCTGGGCGGCTGGGGCTTCCTGTCGATCTACGTGACCGAGCAGGGCCAGCGTGCCACGCTGGCGCAGAACCGGCGCCTCGAGGCCGAAGCGCAGGAGCAGGAAGCCAAGCGCGTCAACGACGCCAACCAGGCGGCCATTCTTCGCCTCATGAACGAGCTGCAGGGCGTCGCCGAAGGCGACCTGACGCAGCAGGCGACGGTGACCGAAGACATCACCGGCGCGATCGCCGACTCCGTCAACTACACCGTCGAGGAGCTGCGCACCCTGGTCTCGCAGGTGCAGGGCACGGTCAGCCGGGTGGCGGCGACGACCGAGCAGGTCGAGG
>JBDTUG010000220.1:0-6561 GCA_040007855.1 Caldimonas sp. | reverse complement strand
GCGCGGCCGCCGATGCGCAGCGAGATGCGGCCGTCCTGCGGCAGGCGGCGCTCGGCGATGTCGAGCTCGGCCATGATCTTCAGGCGCGAGATCAGCGCCGCGTGCAGGGCGCGGTTGGGCTGTACCACCTCGCGCAGGGTGCCGTCGACGCGAAAGCGCACCGAGCTCGAGCGCTCGTAGGGCTCGATGTGGATGTCGCTGGCGCCGTCCTTCGCGGCCTGCGTCAGCAGGGCGTTGAGCATGCGGATGATCGGCGCGTCGTTCGAGGCCTCGAGCAGATCCTCGATCGCCGGCAGTTCCTGCATCATCCGCGACAGGTCGACCGCGCTTTCCACCTCGCCGATCACCACCGCGGCGCTCGACTCGCCGCCGGCGTACGCGGCGGCGATCCGCCCGGCGAGCGTGTCGGCCGACTCGCGCTCGAAGGTGTCGACGTCGTACCGGCGCAGCACTTCCGAGAGCGCCGGCAGGCCCACCGTCTCCGGCGCCCAGAGTACGAGGCGGGCGCCGTCGTCCTCGAGCAGCAGGGTGTGCGCCTTGGCGTAGGCGTAGGGCAGGGGGTGGCGCGCGCCCATGCTGCTCAATTCGCCGGTGCCGAGGCGGGCGGGGCCGGCGCAACCGGCACGACGATCACGGTTGCCGGTGCGTCGCCCGGCGGCGCCGGCCGTGGCCGTTGCAAGGGTCCGGGGGTCGAGCCGGGATTGGTCTGCGGCGCCGCGATCGGCACGGTGCTGTCCTCGAGGCGGCGCAGCGGCGGCACGACCGGCGAGTCGGCGATCGGCAGGAGCAGGTTCTGGTTCGGCTGCTGGTCCTTCTGGAACGAGCGGATCAGGTCGTAGCGGTCGACCGAGAGCTTGTTCGCGCTGTCGGCGTCGCGCAGCACGGTCGGGCGCAGGAAGACCATCAGGTTGGTTCGCTTCTTCTTGCGCACCTCGCTGCGGAACAGGGCGCCGACGTAGGGGATGTCGCCGAGCAGCGGCACCTTCGACTTCTCGTCGGTGAAGGTGTCCTCGATCAGGCCGCCGAGGACCAGGATCTGGCCGTCGTCGACGACCACGTTCGACTCGATCGAGCGCTTGTTGGTGGTCGGGCCGGCGTTCGAGGTGCCCGGCGCCGTCTCCGAGGAGACGCTCGACGACTCCTGGAAGATCGCCATCCGGATCGCTCCGTTCTCGCTGATCTGCGGCTTGATGCGCAGGGTGATGCCCACGTCCTTGCGCTCGATCGTCTGGAACGGGTTGGTGAGGGCGGTGCCGGTGCTGGTGAACTGGCCGGTCACGAACGGCACGTTGCTGCCGACGATGATCTTGGCCTCTTCGTTGTCGAGCGTCACCAGGTTCGGCGTCGACATGATGTTGGTGTTGGCCTGCGACTGCAGGAAGTTGGCGATCGCCGCCAGCCCGTAGCTGCCGAAGAAGTTGCGCACCAGGCCGATGTTGAGGCCCTGGCCGAGGGCCGGGATGGTGCCCGAGATCTGCGCCTGGTCGATGGAGATCAGGTTGGTGCCGGTGGTGCTGAAGTTGGTGCCGCCGACGACGATGTTCGAGCTGTTCTTGTTGCCCAGCACGCCCTGCCACTGGAAGCCGAACTCGGCGGTGTTGCTGCCGGTCACCTCGACGATCAGGCTCTCGATGTAGACCTGGGCGCGGCGCGCGTCGAGCTGCTCGATCATCGCCCGCACCTGGCGGTAGAGCGGCTCTGGCGCGGTGATGACCAGTGAGTTGGTCGACGGGTCGGCCTGGATGAAGCCGCCCGTCGACGGGCCCGCGGAGGCCGTGAGCGGCGCGGCGGCGCCCGACACGGCGTTCGCCGTACCGGCCGCGCCGGCCGGGTTGACGGCCATCGGGTTGCTCGTGACCGAGCCGCCCAAAGCGCCGCCCGAGCCGGCGCCGAACGCCGCGCGAACGACCGCCGCGAGCTTGGTCGCGTCGGCGTTCTTCAGGTGGACGACCCAGATGTTGCCGCTCACCGCCGAGCCCTGCGGCTGGACGTCGAGCTTGGCGATCAGCGAGCGCACGCTGGCCATCTTGACCGGGTTGGCGCTGCGCACGATCAGCGAGTTGCTGCGCGAGTCGATCAGGATCGAGGGCGCCGCGGTGCTGCCGGCCGCGCCCGCCGCGCCGGCCGCCGGCGAGCCGTGGGTGGTGCCGTCGGTGAGGCGCTGCAGCAGTGGCTGGATGTCGGAGGCCACCGCGTAGCGCAGCGGGATCACCTCGACGTCGCCGGCCGCCGGCGTGTCCATCGCGGCGATGATCTGGCCGATCCGCTGCAGGTTGTCGGCGTAGTCGGTGATCACCAGGGTGTTGTTGCCGGGATTGGCGTTGATCGTGTTGTTCGGCGTGATCAGCGGGCGCAGCACCGGCACCAGGTTGTTCGCGCTCTCGTGGTTGAGACGGAAGATCTGGGTGATGACCTGGTCGCCGCGGCGCGACACGCCGTCGATCGAGACCGTGCCGGTCTGCAGCTTGGCGTCGGCCTCGGGCACCACCTTGAAGATGCCGTTCACCTCGACCACCGTGAAGCCGAGCCCGCGCAGGGCGGCGAGGAAGTTCAGGTAGGCCTCGTTCGGCGTCAGCGGTTCCTCGCTGTAGAGCGTCATCGAGCCGCGCACCCGCGGGTCGACGATGAACTGGTGGCGCAGGATCGCCGCCATCGCCCGGGTCACGCCCTCGATGTCGGCGTTGACGAAGTTCAGGGTCACCGGCGCGCCGCGAAAGCGCGACGGCGGCGCAGCGGTGGCGGCAGCCGTGGGAAGCGGCATCGAAGCGATCAGCAGCGCTGCTGCCAGGGCGGCGGTGCCGGCTGTCGCTGCGCCGCGTGGGCGCCTGGCGCGGGAGTCGGTCATGGTCATCCGATCGAGATGATCGACCGCGCGCCGTCGCGCCGACCGATGATGTTGAGCAGGTTCGACAGCGCCGCCTCGTCGACAGCCGCCGAGCGCGCTTCGCCGCGGAACTTGACGCCGCCCGGCCCCCAGGTGCCGCTGCCGGTGAGTTGCAGCGGCCCGTCGAGCGTGGACAGGGAGAGCAGCATCGCGCTGTTTGAGCCCGAGCCGCCGTTCAGGGTCACCCGATAGCTGCCGAGGGTTTCCAGCGTGGTCAGACGCGAGGACACGGCTTCGAGTTCCAGGTCGAGCTTGCCTTCGAGCCGCCAGCGCCCTTCGACCTGCTCGAGCGAGAAGCCGGGCGAGGCGATCCGCGCCGTGCCGCCGAGCTGCAGCGTGTTCCACGGCGTGCCGAGGCCGCCCAGCCAGGCGCTCGGCCATTGCCCGACCGCACCCGCGGCGGGTGGAACCAGGGTCGCCTTGATGCGGCCGAGGCCGGGGCGGATCTGCACGAGCATCGTGCCGTTGATGCAGCAGGCCTGGCGCGCACCCAGCTCGACGCCGTAGAAACGCGGCGAGAGGGTCCACTCGAGGCGGCCGGGCAGGACACTGGCGTCGCGGCTGTCGGCGCCGCCGGTGAGGATGGGCACCGCGCTGCCCGACCAGATCGTGCCGCGCGCATCGGTGAGCAGCAGCCGTTCGTTGCTCCATGTGGCGACCGCCCGGGCCAGCCAGGCGGCGGGCGCGAACAGCACCAGACCAGCAAGGACGCCGAACACGATCCCGGCGATCGCCCAGCGCACGGCGGCGCCGCGCTCGACGTCCCAGGCCTGCTCGGCGAGGGTGGATTCGCTCCAGCCGCTGCCCGCGACGGTCGGGCTCCAGAGCTGGCGATTGCGCTTCCTGCGGATCACGACACGCCTCCCAGGCTGACCGTGATCGAGCCGCTGTAGCCGGCCGCCGCCTTGACCAGCTGCGCTTCGGTCGGCCGGGCCCGCGCCGCACTGCGCGCCTCGCCGAGCCAGGCCCGCAGGGCCTCGGGCGGGATGCCGGTGAAGGTCAGGATCGCCCGGTCGCCCTGGACCGCCAGCTTGGCCTTTTCGCCGAGCTGCGAGGTGGCCGCGCGCAAGGCCGTGGTGGCCTGCTCCGAAGGCACCGGAGAGGCGGCGCGCAGGCTCTGCATCTCGCTGGCGGCGAGCCGCATCTGCTGCATCTGCAGGTCGAGCCGGTCGAGCTCGACCGGCACCTCGCGGATCGTCCGCAGGGCCGGCTGCAGGAGGGCGAGCCAGACGACCAGGGCGCCGACCGCAGCGGCCATGGCGACGATCAGCTGCCGTTCACGCGGTGCGCGCCCCTGCCAGAAGCGACCGGCCTGCTGGCGGGCCTCGTCGAGGGCAGCGGGCATGGAAGGCGAGTCGGTGGCCATGGCGTTGGCAGGCCCTAGGCGCCGGCGCGGGCGCGGGTGACGACGATGCGGCCCTCGCTCGCGTCGGCCTGGAATCCGGCTGGCCGCAGCACGCCGCGGAACTGCTCGATCTGGGCGTCGCTCCAGCCGCTGGCGGCGAGCGTCAGTTTGCCCGGCTCGAAGCGCAGGTTCTCGACCGGCGGGCGCTCGTTCGGCCAGGCGGCCGCGGCGGCCTGCAGCATCGGCTCGAGATCGTTGTCGCCGGGCTTGCCGGCGAGCGTGCGCAGAGCCTGGGTCTCGCGCAGCATGACGGCGCTGGCGTCGCGCTGGACGTCGGCGTCGCTGACCCGCGGATAGGTGGTCTTGACGAGCGCCTGGATCGCGCTGCGCCGCGCCTCGACCGCGTTCTTCTGGTGCCAGGCCCAGAGGTTGAGGCCGGCGATCTGGACCGCGATCAGGACGGCGGCGCCGATCCGTACCGGGCGCCAGGCGGGGCTCATCGCCTGGCGCAGCCAGTCGCGGGCGGCGCGGGCGCCGCGGGTCTTCCTCGCCAGGTCGAACTGGCGCAGGTTCCAGAGGCTGCGCCCGGCCTGCAGCAGGCGCTGCTCGATCGGCATGACGGTCACCGGCGCGCCGAGCCAGCGCTCGGCGGCGACGGCGGCGCTCGGCGAGGCGGTCCAGCGCGTCGACACCGGCGCGGGCATCGGCACGATGGCACGCGCCAGCCCGCCGTCGAGGCGGACCGTGGCGACGCCCTCGGCACGGGCCCAGGTGATGACGGCGCCGCCGGGCGAGCCCGGGTCGGCGGGCGCCGAGATGTGGAAGTGGCCGATCGGCGGGTCGTCGGGCCAGGCCATCGGCACCACCCGATCGACGAACACGCCGCCCTTCTGCAGCGCCGCCAGTTCCTCCTGCAGCCAGGCGCGGTCGATCGCCGCGACCCAGGTCGGCGCGCCGGCCATGGCGAGCGGCGCGACCGCGAGGTGGACCGATTCGGCGTCGTCGAGCAGCGCTTCCTCGAGCACGCCGACGAGGGCGGCGCGCAGGCGCGACGCTGGCGCCTTGGGCAGGGTGATGCGATGCCAGGCCACGTCGGCCTCGCGGACCACTGCGATCACCTCGGAGCGGCGCGGCAGCAGCGCGGCGGCGGCTTCGCCCTGGGCTTCGAACTCGATCCCGTCGGCGCTGGTGACGTAGACGTACTCGCGGCGGCGCCCCGGATCGGGTGCAGGCTCGTCCGATGCCCGCGCGCGCAGGCGCCGGTGCTCGGGGAGCTGGATGACGAGGGTCGACATGGACGAGCGCGAAAGGCTACCTGCATTTTAGGTGGCCGAGAAACGAAAACCTGCGCAATCAATGACTTACGTTCGTCTGTTGTAGCACCTTCGCAGTATTGCTTCTCACTTTGGGCGCTCGTCAGGTGCCGCTCGCGTCTCGTCCCGAGATCCGCTCGCGCTGCAGCACGACGACCTCGATGCCGCGTCGCTGCACCAGCGAGCGCTGCTCGAGGACGACATCTCCCAGGCGCAGCCGCCCGCGCACCTCGAAGAAGTTCGAGCCGATGGCGACCCGGTCGAAGCTGGCGGCGGGCAGGGAGGGGGCCATCGCCTTGAGGTCGGCGCTGGCCTTGAGCGGCGCCCGCTGGCGCGACTGGACGATCCGTTCCGCGGTCGCCAGGTCGAGCCCGGGCACGGCCGCGACCAGCACCTCGCGCGGCGCGGTGTTGACGTTGACGAAGGTCTTCTCGGGCAGCATCGCCACGTAGGGGGCGAGGGCGCGCAGGGCTTCGGCGTCGATGCCGAGCCAGGCGAGCTGGCTGGCCGAGCGCGGCAGCAGCGGCGGATTCTCCGGCCGGGCGGCCGCGCTGGCGCTGCTCGCGCCCGGCTCAGGGGGCGAGGCATCGCGCAGTCCGCCGGCGATCCGCGCCGCCACGTCGGCCGAGACGCCGACCGTCTCGCACAGGCGCTGCAGCGCCGCCATCTCGACCGGGTCGATGCGGCCGCCGGACACGACGTTGGCGAGGTTGTAGCGGCCCTGCGCATCGGTGATCGAGCCGGACAGGAAGGCGTCTGGCGCGTCCTCGGTGTTCGACTTGTCGGCGGCGAGAAAGGTCGACAGGCGCGCTTCGGCCAGCGGAACTGCCCAGGGCTCGCCGAGGTGGTCGGTGCCGCCGTTGCGGGCGTCCTCGCGCAGGATCAGGCGGGCCCAGTCGAGCGCCCCGGACAGGATCCAGGCCGATTGGGTGCGTGCCCGCTCGGCCGCCTCGACCTGGATCGCCCGCCACTGCTGCCAGAGCATCGAGCTCGCCAGGGTCGCGATCAGGGC
The DNA here is from genome assembly GCA_040007855.1 of Caldimonas sp. GTDB lineage: Bacteria > Pseudomonadota > Gammaproteobacteria > Burkholderiales > Burkholderiaceae_C > Schlegelella_A. The sequence goes on along the minus strand of JBDTUG010000220.1, from coordinate 7 downwards.
GACGATG
>JBDTUG010000219.1:0-6599 GCA_040007855.1 Caldimonas sp. | reverse complement strand
GCTCGGCGGCGAGAAGGAGATGATCGAGCAGACCCAGGTCGGCGCGATCGACATCCTGCGCACCTCGCTCGGCCCGATCGGTCCGGTGGTGCCCGAGGTCAACGTCTTCAACATGCCGTTCGTGTTCAGGAACGAGGCGCACATGCGCGCCGTCATCGACGGGCCGATCGGCGACGAGATGCTGGCCAAGATCAGTGCGTCTTCGGCCAAGCTGGTGGCGCTCGGCTGGATGGACGGCGGCTCGCGCAGCCTCTACACCAAGAAGCCCGTGCGCACGCCCGCCGATCTCAAGGGCCAGAAGATCCGCATGATGGGCAATCCCCTCTTCGTCGACACCATGAACGCGATGGGCGGCAACGGCATCTCGATGGGCTACGGCGAGGTCTTCAGCGCCCTGCAGACCGGCGTCGTCGACGGTGCCGAGAACAACCCGCCGAGCTACTTCACCTCGAACCACTACAACTCCGGCGCCAAGTACTACGCCCAGACCAACCACCTCATCATTCCCGAGATCTTCGTGATGTCGAAGGTCACCTGGGACAAGCTCGGCCCGGCCGACCAGGCGCTGGTGAAGAAGTTCTCCCGCGAGGCGCAGTTCGAGCAGCGCAGCCTCTGGGACAAGAGCGTCGCCGAGTACGACGTCAAGCTGAAGGCGGCCGGCGTCGAATTCATCAAGATCGACAACAAGCCGTTCTACGACGCCACCGCGCCGGTGCGAGCCAAGTACGGCGCCAACTTCGCCGACCTGATCAAGCGCATCGAAGCGACCCAATGAGCGACGGTCGTTCCGGCGCGGGCGCCGCGGCCATCCAGGCGGCGCTCGACGCGATCTACCTTGCCGCCATCTGGAGCGCCGGCCTGGCGATCTTCCTGATGTCGCTGATCGTGCCGTGGGGCGTGTTCACGCGCTATGTGCTGGGCTCCGGCTCGCAGTGGCCGGAGCCGATCGCGATCCTGCTGATGATGGTGTTCACCTTCGTCGGCGCCGCCGCGGCCTACCGCGCCAACGCGCACATCGCGGTCGACATGTTCACGATGCGCCTGCCGCCGGCGCTGCAGCGCGTCTGTGCGGTGCTGGTCGACGTGCTGATGGCGGTCGTCTGCCTGTTCGTCATCTTCTACGGCACGCGCCTGTGCATCGAGACCTGGCGCCAGTCGATCGCCGAGCTCGACTGGCTGCCGGTCGGCCTCACCTACGCCGCCATCCCGGTCGGCAGCCTGCTGACGCTGCTGTTCGTGCTCGAGCGCATGTGGCTGGGGCCGCAGACTCACCGGCCGGTGGTCAACATCGTCGAAGCCGACTTGTCGCTGGCCCCGGCCGTGCGCTGAACCTCCGGAGCACCGATCCGTGGACATGCTCGTGCTGCTCGGCAGCTTCTTCCTCCTGATGGTCGTCGGCGTGCCGGTCGCCTATTCGCTCGGCCTGGCGGCGCTCGCCGGCGCGCTCTGGATCGAGGTGCCGCTCGACGCGGTCATGATCCAGATGGCAGCCGGGGTCAACAAGTTCTCGCTGCTCGCGATCCCGTTCTTCGTGCTGGCCGGAGCGATCATGGCCGAGGGCGGCATGGCCAGGCGCCTGGTCGCCTTCGCCAGCGTGCTGGTCGGCTTCATCCGCGGCGGCCTCTCGCTGGTGAACATCCTCGCCTCGACCTTTTTCGGCGCGATTTCCGGTTCCTCGGTCGCCGACACGGCCTCGATCGGCTCGGTCCTCATTCCCGAGATGGAGAGAAAGGGCTATCCGCGCGCCTTCGCCACCGCGGTGACGGTGAGCGGCTCGGTGCAGGCGATCCTCATCCCGCCGAGCCACAACGCGGTGATCTATTCGCTCGCTGCCGGCGGCTCGGTCTCGGTGGCGGCGCTGTTCGTCGCCGGCGTGCTGCCCGGCCTGCTGCTCGGCCTGACGCTGGCGGCGCTCTGCCTGATCATCGCCAAGCGCGAGAACTATCCAAAGGGCGAGGTGATCCCGCTGCGCCAGGCGCTGAAGATCTGCGTCGACGCGCTCTGGGGCCTGATGACGATGGTCATCATCCTCGGCGGCATCCTGTCGGGCGTGTTCACCGCCAACGAGTCGGCCTCGATCGCCGTGCTCTGGGCCTTCCTCGTGACGATGTTCGTCTACCGCGACTACCGCTGGCGCGACCTGCCCAAGCTCGTGCACCGCACCGTCAAGACGGTGACCATCGTCATGATCCTGATCGGCTTCGCCGCCGCCTTCGGCTACGTGATGACGCTGATGCAGATCCCGCTGAAGGTGACCACCTTCTTCACCAGCGTTTCCGACAACCGGCTGGTGATCCTGATGCTGATCAACGTGCTGCTGCTGGTGCTCGGCTGCCTGATGGACATGTCGCCGCTGATCCTCATCCTCACGCCGATCCTGCTGCCGGTGGTGAAGCATCTCGGCGTCGACCCGGTGCACTTCGGCATGATCATGATGGTCAACCTCGGCATCGGCCTGATCACGCCGCCGGTGGGCACGGTGCTGTTCGTGGGCAGCGCGGTCGCCAAGATCTCCATCGGCGCGGTGACGCGGGCCATGATGCCGTTCTTCGGCGCCCTGTTCATCGTGCTGCTGATGGTCACCTACATCCCGGCGATCTCGCTCTGGTTGCCGCGCCTGATGCACCTGTGAGTGCGCCGTGACCACGGTCGTCTACGTCGCCAACGCCGACAGCCACGACCTCTCGGTGCTGCGGCTCGATCCGGCCAGCGGCGCGGTCACGCCGCAGGCGCGCGTCGATGCCGGCGGGACGGTGATGCCGCTCGCCGTCAGCGTCGACCGCCGCCATCTCTACGCCTCGATTCGCTCGGAGCCGCTCGCCGTCGCCACCTTCGCCGTCGATCCGCGCGACGGCAACCTGAGCGCCGTCGGCCGCAGCCCGCTGCCGGCGAGCAGCTGCTGGATCGGCCTCGACCGGAGCGGCCGCTTCCTGCTCTCGGCCTCCTACGGCGGCAGCCAGGTCGCGGTGAGCCCGATCGACTCCGAAGGCGTCGCCGGCCCGGCCCGGCAGGCGCTCGCCACCGCGCCGAACGCGCACTCGATCCAGACCGACCCCGGCAACCGTTTCGCCTTCGTCGCCTGCCTCGGCGGCGACCGGGTCATGGCCTTCCGCTTCGACGCCGCCAGCGGAGCGCTCGAGGCGCTGCCCGAACCGGCCTGGCGCACGCGCGCCGGCGCCGGCCCGCGCCACTTCGCCTTCCATCCGACGGCGCCCTTCGTCTACCTGCTCAACGAACTCGATGCCACCGTCGATGCGCTCGAGTTCCATGCCGAGACCGCCCGCTTCGGGCATGTGCAGACGATCGACTCCATGCCGCCCGGCGTGACCGGCAAGCCTTGGGCCGCCGACCTGCACTTCACGCCCGACGGCCGCTTCCTCTATACCAGCGAACGCCGCTCGAGCACGCTCGCGGCCTTTGCCGTCGATGCGCAGGACGGCGGGCTGAAGGCGCTGGGGACGGTCGAGACCGCGACCGAACCGCGCGGCTTCGCCATCGACGCCTCCGGCCGCTGGCTTCTGGCGGCCGGCCAGGCCTCGAACCGCCTGCGCGTGCACGCCATCGACGCCGCCAGCGGCGCCTTGTCGATGCATGCCGAGCTCGAAGTCGGCCGCAACCCGAACTGGGTGGAGATCGTCGAGCTGCCCTGAGCCGGCGCGCCCGCCGCCAGCCTCGAGCGAGCATGCGACCAGACGCCTGCCGTCCAGCCGCACCCAGGCTTTGCCGAAAGTCACTCGCCGCGGCCCGATCCAGACTAGAGCTTCAGCAACCGCGGCAGCACCAGGCTGAGCCACGGGAACGCGACCAGCACGCCGAGCAGCACGACCTCGGCCCAGAAGAAAGGCCAGACGCCGCGGAAGATCGTTTTAGTCGTGATCCCCGGCAGCATGCTCTTGACGACGAACATGTTCATGCCGACCGGCGGGCTGATCAGGCCGATCTGCACGACGACGACGATGATGATGCCGAACCACACCGGGTCCATGCCGAGGCCGACAACGATCGGGAAGAACACCGGAATCGTCAGCAGGATCATCGACAGCTCTTCCATCGCCGTGCCGAGGACGATGTAGATCGCGCAGATCGCGACCATCACCGTCACCGGGCTGAGCTGCCAGTGCGTGATCAGCGCCTTCAGGTCGCCCGGCATGCTGGTGTAGTTGAGGAAGTTCGAGAAGATCAGCGCGCCGACCAGGATCACGAACAGCATCGCCGTCGTGCGCGCGCTGTCGGCGAGCACCTGCAGCAGCGCCTTGCGGTCGAGAACGCGGCGCGCCAGCGCGAAGAAGAAGGCGCCGGTCGCGCCGATGCCGGCGCCCTCGGTGGCGGTGAAGATGCCGCCGTAGATGCCGCCCATGACGATGACGAAGAGCGCGGCGACAGCCCAGACGTCGCGCAGGGCGCGCAGCCGCGCGCCCCAGCCCGCCCGCTCGGCCGGCGGGCCGGCGGCCGGGTTGCGCCAGCACATGTACTGCACCGCGGCGCACAGCAGCGCCACCGCCACCAGCCCGGGCAGCGCGCCGGCGGCGAACAGCCTGCCGATGTTGGTCTGGGTCATGATCCCGTAGATGACCATGATGGTCGAGGGCGGGACCAGGATGCCGAGGGTGCCGCCGGCCGCGATCGTGCCGACCGCGAGCTCGTCGGAATAGTGGTGGTCGCGCATCGACGGGTAGGCGACCTTGGTCATCGTCGCCGCGGTCGCGATCGACGAGCCGCAGATCGCGCCGAAGCCGGCGCAGGCGAGCACGGTCGCCATCGCCAGCCCGCCCTTCAGGTGGCCGACGAAGGTGTAGGCGGCGCGGTAGAGCTCCTTCGACATCCCTGCGCGGGTGACGAAGTTGCCCATCAGGATGAAGAGAGGCACGACCGAGAGCGTGTACTGGAAGCCCGACTCGTAGACCACCGTCGTCGCCGACGCCATCGACGGCCCGAGGCCGCGCATCCACCAGAGGCCGAGGAAGCCGACCAGGCCCATCGAGATCGCGATCGGAACACGCAGGAAGGAGAGGGCCAGCATCCCTGCCAGGCCGAGCAGGGCCTCGGTCATACGATGGTTTTTCCGTCGTCTTCCTTGTGCGGCACGAGGACCAGGGACAGGTGGATCAGGGCGGCGGTGACGATCATCGTCCCCATCAGGTAGGCCACCGGCGCGAGCGGCAGCTTGAGCACGCTGGTCGTGTCGCCGTACTCGGCGACCCGCACCGCGCGCCGGAACAGCAGGTAGCCGACGCCGGCCAGCGTGGCAGCGCAGATCATCTCGGCCGCCATGTCGAGGCCGCGCTTGACGGCGCGCGAGAACAGCGGGTCGAAGGTGTCGATGACGATGTGCTCGCGCTGCGCCGAGACCAGCGGCAGGCCGCAGTAGATGAGCGCGGCGAGCAGCAGCTCGGTCATCTCGAAGCCGCCGGGCAGCGGCTTGTTGAGGAGGTATCGGCCGGCGACGTCGACGGCCGTGATCAGCATCATCAGGAACAGCACGCTCGCCGAGGTGAACGAGAGCGCAGCCTGCAGCCAGGCGACGAAACGCTTCATCTCGATCCGGCGCGCCGTCGCTCGGCGCGCCGGGACCAGGCGTCGAAGGTGAGGTTCATGATCCGGTCGGTGCGCAGGAAGTCCCGGGCGCGCCGCGCCTCGGCGGCGTCGATCGGTTTCGATCCACCTACCTTGGCCGCGTCGATCTGCTGGCGCGCCATCCGCTCCATGAAGACGGCGAGAAAGTTCGCTTCCTGCACCGTGCGTCCGGCCGCGAGCAGGCCGTGGTGGGCGAGCAGCAGGGCGTGCTTGCTGCCCAGCCCGGCTGCTATCAGCTCGCCTTCGCGGTCGGCGGTCGGCAGGCCCGGCCAGTCGGGCAGGAACGCGGTGTCGTCGAACAGCGGCGTCGCGTCCATGTGGGCGACGATCAGCGGCTGCTCGGCGGCAGCCAGCGCCGAGGCCGCCGGCGGATGGGTGTGGACGATCGAGGTGGCGTCGGAGCGGGCGCGGTAGACCCAGAGATGGAATCGCGTCGCCGGATTCGGCTCGCGGATGTGGCCCCCAGGCTCACTTCGTTCGCTGCCCCCCGGGGGGCCGTCGCCGGACCCGGGGCGGCCCGGCCTCCCGCTGCCGTGCGAACCGGTGCCTTCGAGCACGGTCAGCGCGTCGTCGATGAGCAGCCACGACGACTCTTCGGCTTCGTCGAAGGCGAGGCCGAGCGGCAGGGTCCAGAAGGTGCCGGCGCTCGGCCCGCGCGCCGTCAGCTGGCCGGCCAGGCCGGACTCGTGGCCCTCGTCGGCAAGGATCCAGGCCGAGCGCGTCAGCGAGCGGCGCGGATCGCTGGCGGGCATCGGCGAAAAGGCGACGCGGCGGCAGGAGCGTCGGTCAGTTGCCGGCCGCGACCTTCTTCAGCTCCTCGTGGAACTCGGCGTACGCCTTGGCGCCGTCGACACCCTTGGCGTTGGCCGACTTGATCCATTCCTGGGCCAGCGGCGCGGTGAGCTTGCGCACGTCGGCGACGAAGGCCGGGCTGGCCTCGGTGATCTGCACGCCGGCCGCCTTCATGGTGTCGAGGCCGACCTTGTCGGCGGCGTCCCAGGCCTTGCCGGCGAGCCGCGCCAGCA